>JBDTOZ010000826.1:0-58096 GCA_039932995.1 Acidobacteriota bacterium
CCCTATAATCGTTCCCATCGTCAGATCGACCACGGTCCCCCATGCCTTTCTTCTGCATCCACTGCAAATCGGAGATTGACTCCAAGTACAAGGCCTGCCCCTATTGCGGTGAGGTGATCACCGATTTTCTCCGGCGGCACCTGGAAACGCCCCTCGACGGCAAGTACAAAATCCTCTCGCGGCTCGGTGTGGGCGGCATGGGGGAGGTCTACAAGGTTCTGCACACGCATCTGAACTCGATCCGGGTGATCAAGCTGATGCGCGCGAACATTTCCGCCGACCCCGGCGCGCATGAGCGCTTCCTGCGCGAGGCACGGCTGGCCACGAAGATCCAGCATCCGAACGTGGCCGCTCTCTTCGACTTCTCCACCCTCGAGGATGGCGCGCACTACATGGTCTGGGAGTACATCGAGGGGATCAACCTGCACGAGTTGATCGCCGAGCGCGGCCCGCTCTCGCCGAGCTACGCGGCGAAGCTCTCCGTGCAGGCCCTGCACGGTCTCGACGCCATCCACCGCGCCGGCATCGTCCATCGCGACATCAGTCCCGAGAACCTCATGATCACGCACGACGACGAAGGACATGAGCGCGTCAAGATCATCGACCTCGGCATCGCCAAGTCGGCCGCCAGCGAAGACAACAAAACCAAGACCGGCATGTTCGTCGGGAAGTGGAAGTACTGCTCTCCCGAGCATCTGGGCATGCTCCCGCCCGGCGAGCGCATCGACGCGCGCGCGGATCTCTACTCGTTTGGCATCGTGATGTACGAGATGCTCACCGGCGTTCCTCCGTTCGTCGCCGATACGCCTCACGCCTATCTGCTCAAGCACGCCTCGGAACGACCGAAGGCGGTACGTGAAGTCAACCCTGCGGCGGTGACGGCGCCCGAGCTCGAGGCACTCATGTTCCGCGCGCTGGAGAAGGATCGCGGCAAGCGATTCGCGACGGCGCGCGAATTCGCACAGGAGATCGAGCGCATCGCCGCGGATCTGCCCGACACGCCCGGGGCCCCGCCACCTCTGCCACCCGCGGCCGACGTGACGAAAGAAGCGACCCGGCCGATGAGCAGGATCTCCGGCGATGCCGTGACCGTGGCGCGCGAGGAAGTGCCCGCGGAGCGCGAGGCCCTGACGCTCGTGACCGAGTCCCAGGTTCCGATCGGAAAGACGTTGGACCGCGTCGCGGCCTACGGAGTCCCGGCCGAGCCCGCGGCCGAACTGCCGTCCTCCACGAAGACCCGCAGCTCCGCGTGGATCTTGTACGCGGCGGTCATTCTGCTGGCGCTCGTGGCGGCCGGAGCCTGGATGTTCACGCGCCAGCGCGGGGCGACGGTGGTTGCTCAGGAGCCGCTGCCGACGACCTCCGCGACGGCCGTCGTGCCGCCGCCCCTGGCTCCGCAGGGTCACCTGGGCGTGAACGCGTTTCCGTGGGCGACGATCACGAGCGTACGCAACCTCGAAACAGGACAGCTCGTCGACCTCGGAGCCGACGTCACCACGCCCGTGCCGCTCGATCTGGCTCCTGGACGGTACGAGGTCACACTCGCCAATCCGAAGTTTCGCGAGGCCATCACGCGCAAGGTGACGGTCGAAGCGGGACGCGACGCCACGCTTTGGGTGAGCTTCCGCGATCCCGCGTCCTCGCCCGATTTCGGAGGTACGCGATGAGACGCGCCGCCCTTCTGGGTGCACTGCTGTTCGTCGCGGCCAATGCGCTCGGCGCTGAGAAATGGTGGGATGCGTACAACCGTGGCGTCACCGCCGTGAACGGGAAGAGCTACGCGGCCGCCGATGCGGCGCTGCAGAAGGCGATCTCGGAGAATCCGAACGAAAGCACCAGCGTGCGGGCGGGCAACTCGATCATCACCTACGTTCCCCACTTCTGGCTGGGGATCGCCAAGTTCAACCTCGGCGATACGGACGGTGCCTTGCGCGAGTGGCGCACCTCCGAGGAGCAGGGCGCCGTGGCGCGCACCGCGTACTACTCCAAGATGAAGGACTGGGTGGCGCGTGCGCAGAACGAGAAACAGCGCCAGGCGCAAAGCGCCGCCTCGGGAGCCAAGCGGGAAGCGGAAGCAGCTCTCAGTCACGCCGTCGATCTGCAGGGCACGGCCATGAGCGAAGGCGGCGACCGGACAACCACCTATCGCGATGCCGAGCGCAAGCTCCAGGAGGCGCTCGGACAGTTTCGTAAGGCCGGGACCGATTCTTCTGCCTATCGTGCCTCCGAACAGACCGCGCAGCAGGCCTCATCCCTCTTCGCCTCGGCAGCCGAGGAAGGGAAGAAGCTGCGGGCCGCGGCCGTCGTGAAGCCCAAGCCGGTGCAGCCCAAACCGGCGGCACCGGCGGTGATCAACTTACCGATGAATCTCCCGCCTGCCACGGACACCGCTCCGAAACCGATCATGCCGGAGCCTCCTGCGCCCGTGATCAGTGCGGCGAAGGTGGCCTCCGAGCTGGCGGTGCAGGACTACCGGCGCCGGATCACCGAAGCGCAACAGAAGGCGCGCAACGGGTCAAAGGCTCTGCGTGATTTCCTGCGGGCGGAGACGCCCCGCGGCGAAGCATTGCGCGATCAGTTGCGCGGCGCGAAATCCGACGCCGACTACGAGCGCATCCGCGCCGCCGCCGACTCCGGTGTCGCGCAGATGACGGCCCGGATCGTCGAGCTCTCCGCGCCGGCGTCGGTCGTTCCTCCGGTTTCAGTAGCGGTCGTTGCGACGGGGAAGGTCGATGTCACGCCAGCCTATCGTGCGTTCGCCACGGGTGACCTTACTTCGGCGGAGCGGCTGCTGACGCGCATTCTCTCGACCACGCCGGCAGCCGAGGCGTATCTGCTGCGCGGGTGCGTGCGCTACACGCAGGCCATGTTGTCGCGCGCAGCTGATGCGCAGCTCCTCGCCGCGACCGACGACTTTAAGGCCGCGCTCGACCGCAACGGATCTCTTCGGCTCGATCCCAGCGTCTTCTCTCCGAAGCTGGTGGCGCGCTTCGAACAGATCCGCCGCGGACGGTGATGGACGAGGCCATGCGTGAAGAGGTGCAAGGCAAACGCGTAGTGGGGATCGCCAACGGAGCGAACCTCACGCAGGAACTGTTCGCGAGGCTGCATGGCTGACGTTCTCCTGCTGGGTGATCCACGGTTGCGCGTTCGCTCGCGGGAAGTGGAGACCTTCGACCCGGCGGTCTTCGGTGAGCTGGCCGCCACGCTGGAGGCGTTCCGTCGCCGTCACGGCTTCGGTCGTGCCATCTCCGCTCCACAGATCGGGGTCGCCCGACGCTTTATCGCCGTCCACCTTGGCCGGCGGCCGTTCTTCGTCCTCAATCCGATCATCACTTCACGGAGCGAAGAAACGTTCACGATGTGGGACGACTGCATGAGCTTCCCCGACCTGCTCGTGCGTGTTCAGCGGGCCCGGTCGATTTCCCTCGAATACGTCGACGAGCACGGGAAGCGGCACGAATGGCGCGACCTCGACCAGGCCGCCGCCGAGCTGTTGCAGCACGAGATCGATCACCTCGACGGAATCCTGGCCGTGGATCGCGCCATCGATCGCGACGCCCTGATCATGCGCGCCGTGTACGAAGCGAATCGCGAGGCGTTCGACGCGCAGGTCGACTACACGATCGCGCCGACGGTGTGAGGGAAGGGCGTACTCGCCAGGAGGAGATCGATCGCGTGAGCTAGACTTCGCAAGCATGCCCACGCTTCTTCGTCAGGGTCCGTATCGCTTCTACTTTTACAGCGGTGACCTCGGCGAGCCTCGACATGTGCATGTTGATGGGGGCGATGCGACGGCGAAGTTCTGGCTGACGCCCGTCACACTCCATTACAATCTAGGCTTCTCGGCGCGTGAACTGCGTGTGATCGAGCTGATCGTTCTTGAACATCGCCGAGAATTCGCGGAGGCTTGGGATGCGTACTTCGGAACCTAAGGCGGGTGAGAGGATCAAAGCCGTCCGGCTCGACGAGGATATGCTGACCGTCGACCTCGCCGATGGGCGTACGTTGAGCACACCGCTGGCCTGGTATCCCCGTTTGCTTCATGCGACGCGTGAGCAACGAAGAAACTTCGTCATTGCTGGGGCCGGATTCGGACTTCATTGGCCCGAGATCGATGAGGACTTGAGCGTCCAGGGGATGCTGGCCGGGGTTGCTGCGCCAAGCGTCAGGATTGCCGTCTAGGCAATCCCTACTCAATCCTGGCGGGGTCCGGTGCTCACGTTCTGGAGCCCTACTTCGTCAGCTCGATGCCGCTGGCCACGAACGACACTTCATTCGCAGTTCCGTCTTCATTGCGCTTGAGTTTTGCGCCCTCGCCCTCGATGTGATCGGCGTCGGCCTTGGAGAGCTTCTTCACGGTGGTCACGCCTTCGGCGCGAGCTTTCATCCCCTTCGAATCGAGCGGGACGAAGAACGCGTAGTCCTTGAAGGTCACGCGGACGGAAGGCTGGCCCTCGCCGGCGGCGAGCTGCATCCAGCAGCCTTTGCGCTCGCAGGCCGTCGTGATCAGACCCTCCACGACCACGGCGTCTTTGGTGTAGGCGTCGGGGCTCTCCAGGACCTTTGTGAGCGGGACCACCTTGGCGTCGCGGGAGACTGCGGCGCCGCGCGTGATGATCTCACCGGCGGAGACAGCGGTGGCGAAGAACACGAGAGCGAGAGCGAGCTGTTTCATGGTGTCACCTATTATCGCGCGTCGCGCATGAGGAATTCCTGATTCGCGCTTCCGGAAATGACCTACGAAGCGGAAGCGTCGGCGAACTGTTTCTGTCCCGTGCCGGCCGGTGCTTGGCTGAAGAGGCGCCTTGGGCCGCGTCAAAAGCAAAAGGCCGGCGTCTCCGCCGGCCTTTCGTGAATCCGTAGAAACAGCGTCAGTGGCCGTGCGCTTCGTCGGTGCCACCGATGCGCATGCCGTAGAAGGAGCGGTAGACGAAGAACATCGAGATGAGCAGGAACACGCCGGAGAGGATCAGGGTGAGGTTGCCCTTGCCGGCCTTGTTCATTTCCACCGCCAGCTCGACGGCCAGGAGGCCGAAGAGAGTGGTGAACTTGATGACCGGGTTCATGGCCACCGAGGAGGTGTCCTTGAAGGGATCGCCGACTGTGTCGCCGACGACGACGGCCGCGTGCAGCGGCGTGCCCTTCATCTTCAGCTCGGTCTCGACGATCTTCTTGGCGTTGTCCCAGGCGCCGCCGGCGTTGGCCATGAAGATGGCCTGGTACAGACCGAACAGGGCGATGGAGATCAGGTAGCCGATGAAGAAGAACGGCTCGAAGCAGGCGAAGGCCAGCGTCGAGAAGAAGACCACCATGAAGATGTTGAGCATGCCCTTCTGCGCGTACTTGGTGCAGATGGCCACGACTGCCTTCGAGTCTTCGACCGAGGCCTTGGTCGCTCCCGAGTCGAGCTTGATGTTCTTCTTGATGAACTCGACCGCGCGGTAGGCGCCGGTCGAGACGGCCTGCGTGGCCGCGCCGGTGAACCAGTAAATCACCGCGCCGCCCACGACCAGTCCCAGGAGGAACTGCGGGTGCAGGAGCGAGAGCTTCTCGATGTCGGTGGTGAGCTTGTTGGTGAGCATGACGATGATCGCGAAGATCATGGTCGTGGCGCCGACCACCGCGGTGCCGATGAGCACCGGCTTGGCCGTGGCTTTGAAGGTGTTGCCCGCGCCGTCGTTCTCTTCGAGGTACTCCTTCCCCTTCTCCCACTGCGGGGAGAAGCCGAAGTCGCGCTTGATCTCCTCGGCCACGCCGGGGATGGTCTCGATCGTCGACAGCTCGAACACCGACTGAGCGTTGTCGGTCACCGGACCGTAGGAGTCCACTGCGATGGTGACCGGACCCATGCCCAGGAAGCCGAAGGCCACGAGGCCGAAGGCGAAGATGGCCGGAGCGATCATGAGCGCTGCGCTGCCGGTCACGAACGTGCCTGCGATCCAGGCGGCGATGCCCATGAGGCCGGCGATGGTCAGACCCATCCAGTAGGCCGAGAAGTTGCCGGCGATGAGGCCGGAGAGGATGTTCAGCGAGGCGCCGCCCTCGCGCGAGGCGGTGACGACCTCACGGACGTGCCGCGACTCGGTGGAGGTGAAGACTTTCACCAGCTCGGGGATGATCGCGCCGGCCAGAGTGCCGCACGTGATGATGGTGGAGAGTTTCCACCACATGGTCGTGTCGCCACCCAGCTCCGGGATGAGCAGGCGCGAGACCGCATAGGTCACGCCGACCGAGAGGATGGAGGTGAGCCACACCAGCGAGGTCAGCGGCGCCTCGAAGTTCATCTTGTCGGCATTGCCGAAGCGGCTCCGGGCGATGGCTTCGTTGATGAAGTAGGAAACGGCCGAGGTGATGACCATCAGCACGCGCATGACGAAGATCCAGACCAGGAGCTGGACCTGCACGGTGGGATCTTTGACGGCCAGGAGGATGAAGGTGATCAGCGCGACGCCGGTCACGCCGTAGGTCTCGAAGCCGTCCGCGGTGGGGCCGACGGAGTCGCCGGCGTTGTCGCCGACGCAGTCCGCGATGACGCCCGGGTTGCGCGCGTCGTCTTCCTTGATGTTGAAGACGATCTTCATGAGGTCGGAGCCGATGTCCGCGATCTTGGTGAAGATGCCGCCCGCGATGCGCAGGGCCGCGGCCCCGAGGGACTCGCCGATGGCGAAGCCGATGAAGACCGCGCCGGCATACTCACCCGGCACGAAGAGCAGGATGGACAGCATGATGAAGAGCTCGACCGAGATCAGGAGCATGCCGATGGACATGCCCGCCTTGAGCGGGATCGAGTAGGTGGGGAAGGGCTTGCCCCGGAGCGAGGCGAAGGCGGTGCGCGAGTTGGCGAAGGTGTTGATCCGGATGCCGAACCAGGCCACGAAGTAGCTGCCGGCGATGCCCACCAGGCTGGCCACGATGATGATCGCCACCCGGCCCGCGTCGAACCCGCGCAGCACGCCGAAGTAGACCACCATGATCGCGCCGATGAAGAGCTCGAGCAGGAGGATGAACTTGCCCTGCGTGACCAGGTAGGTCTTGCAGGTCTCGTAGATCAGCTCCGAGATCTCCAGCATGGCCCGGTGTACGGGCAGGTTCTTCAGTTGGACGTACATGACCAGACCGAAGAGCAGACCGAGGACGCAAACGAGCAGGCCGCCCATGAGCAGGCGGTCGCCACTCATGCCCAGGAACTGCACGCTGCCGAGGTCGGGCAGCACGAGGTCCGCCTCCGAGTGCCCGGCGGCGGGCGCCGGGGTATCGGCGATGACCGCGGGATCGGCGGATGGTTGTGCTTCCTGTGCGACGGCGATGGCGCCGAGCGCGATGATACTGATCAGCGCGACGAGCAGTACGCGCATGGTCCAGGACTTCATTGGATGCCTCCGTGTTGGATAAGGTACCCCGGGTCGGGAGCCGGCGCAGAGGCACCTCTCCCGGGAACGAGGGTCGTTCAGGACGGGCGGATTGTAGATTGAAAAGCGGAAATTGAGAATTGAAAAGGCCGGCAGGGCGGGTCGCGGCGGACCTCAGGCGACCGCGGTCGCTTCGAGCGGAGCCGGTCGGCGTTGCCCCGTCGTCCCGGATCAGGTCCGTTCCACCAACTCCAGGTCCGCGGCGATCTCGAGGGATTCCACAGGATCCGGCCCGGGACGTTGCGGATGAGGTACTGGTCGTCCAGGAAGATGGTGTCGTCGTTGCGGTAGTAGGTGAAGGTATGGCGGGCCCGAGTGGTTGGCCTGGCCTTGGCACGTGCGGTCGCTCCGTCGGGGCGTCCTCGCGAAACCGCGCACTCCTAGTCGGACAACTGAGATTTGGACCGCACTCCAAAGAAAAGGGCCCGTTCCGCACGTGGCGAAACGGGCCCGGAGGCTGGCGTGGGTGGGCGACTTACTGCTGCGGGGCGCGGATGTGGATCTCGACCCGGCGGTTGAGCTGACGCCCTTCGGCCGTGTCGTTCGAGGATTTGGGGTTCTCTTCGCCATAGCCATACACCGTGATGGCGGACGAGCGGACACCGCTGTCGATCAGGTAATCGGCGACGGCTGAGGCGCGCTGCTCGGAGAGACTCTTGTTGTGACTGTTGGTGCCGGTCGAATCGGTGTGCCCTTCGACGCTGA
This sequence comes from Acidobacteriota bacterium, assembly GCA_039932995.1. Classification (GTDB taxonomy): domain Bacteria; phylum Acidobacteriota; class Thermoanaerobaculia; order Gp7-AA8; family Gp7-AA8; genus QHVT01. Next base: position 8,118 of record JBDTOZ010000826.1, read on the forward strand.
TCAGGTTGTCCGGATACTGGCGAAAGTTGGTGCCCAGTTCCTGAAGCGTGGTCCGGGACGCCGCACGCAGGGCGGAAGAGTCCGTGTCGAAAAGGATGTCGTTGGTCAGACGGACGTTGATCTCGCCCTCGGAAGGACGCGAGACTTCGACGCCTTCGATCTGCCGGAGCTCCTGCTCCTGCTTGTCCATCCGGCGGCCGATGACCCCTCCGACCGCGGCGCCCGCTGCAGCGCCGGCCACGGCTCCCGTGCGGTTGTTGCCTGACTGATTGCCGATGACCGCGCCTGCAACGCCACCGATGACGGCTCCAATGGCGGCACCACGCTTGGTCTTGCGGTTGGGATCGTCGGTCGTCGATGCACAGGCAACGACGAAGACTGCGATGAATGCGAGGATGAGGCTCTTGCGTAACATATTCAGAAATACCTCCGTTTGCTCAGAGCGAGAAAGTCCGCTCGGTTTCCTTGGGGGTCCTTCGCAACATTGATACCGCTTTGATGTTGCGCGGAACAGCACGGGCAAGATGCCCATACGCGCTGCTTTTTGAGAAGGACGGGAGGGCGTGGGTGGGAGCCTCTGTGGAGCGGTGGACTTTAGTCCACTGGGCACTCGCGACGCGCGTGCCGAAGGCGGGTGAGGCGCTCGGGACGGTCGTGCCGGGAGCCTCGTTCAGTGACGCCGCCACGACGGCAGAGGGGAAGTGTCTCGCAAGAGCCTGGCAGGCTAAAGCCTACCGCTCCACAGGCACGCCTCCCTCCGATCCCCCCTTTGTCACCTCAAAACAGAGCCGCCCGCCCTGAGTCTCGGGGCGGGCGGGATTCACTGCCGCCGACTGCCGCCTAGGCGTTGGCTCTCACGTAGAGCTCGACTCTACGATTGGCCTGACGGCCGCTGGCGCTATTGTTCGAGGATTTGGCCCGCGACTCACCGTAGCCGACCGCGTCCAGGCGCGATCCGCGAACGCCGACATCCTCGAGATAGTTGGCCACTGCGGTGGCGCGGCGGTCCGACAGGCGCTGGTTATAGGAGGCAGAGCCGGTCGAATCGGTGTGTCCCGCGACCACGATGGTGGTGTCGTTGTACTGATTGAAGACCCGAGCCATCTCCCGCAGTTCGTCACGCGAGCTGGAGCGCAGGCCGGCTGAATCGAAGTCGAAGAGGATCTCATTGCGGACGGTCACCTTCAGTTCGTCTTCACCCGTGCGGGCCACGTCGATTCCGTCGATCTGGCGGAGCGCGCGCTCCTGTTTATCCATCATCGCTCCGACGATGGCACCGGTTGCGGTTCCGACCACGCCTCCGATGACCGCGCCGCGCTTGGCGCTTCCCTTACCGCCGAGGCGCTTGTTGTTTCCGATGATCGTACCGGCGATGACTCCGGCGACACCGCCGATGATGGCACCCTTCTTCGTCTTGTCGCGCTCGCTGGCAACATCGGCGAAGGCCATGGGGGCTGCCAGGAGGGCGATGAGCACTGCTGCGATGAACTGTTTCATGGTCTTGTTCTCCTTGTGTTCGCACTCCTCCATCGCAACGGCACTGCCAAGCGGGGATTGAGTAAGGAGGAAAACGGGCCGCCCGCCGGTGTACCATCCCGCCGTGTCCCTTGAATCCTCCGTGTCGGGCGTGCTGCGTAACCGACTCAAATCAGGAGACTTGCCGTTCGGCGAATTCGTCGAGCTGGTCCTCTACCACCCGCAATTGGGCTACTACGCCCGGGGTCAGAACCCGGTGGGGAAGGAGGCCGATTACGTCACCGCGCCCTTGCTCAGCCCGGTCTTTTCGTTCGCTTTGGGCAACCTCATCCAGGAGTTCCTGCGCCGACATGAGGGCGAGCTGTGCTCAATTGTGGACATCGGTTGCGGAGATGGCAGCCTGATCTGCGATCTCGCCTCGCGAGGTGAAGGGCAAACCACTCGATTCATTGGCGTCGATCGCGCGCTGGCCAGAGTGAACAGGGGTTCGTCTGAGAAGGGCCGGCCCGTCGAGTTCGTCAGCTCCCTCGAAGGGGTCCCGCGTGGGGGTTGCCATTTGATCGTGTCCAACGAGCTCTACGACGCTTTCCCGTTCTCCCGGCTGGTCCGGCGCGGCGACCGGATTCACGAGCTTTACGTGACGGAACGCGGAGGCGCGCTGGATTGGAGCGAACAGAGGGCACCTGAGGCTTACGAAGACTACTTCGCGGAACGGGGAGTGGCCTTGGACGAGGGACAGTTCGCGGACGTCTCGCTGGCCTGGGAAACCTTTCATGAGGAGGTCCTGCGCCTCGTGAAGCGGGGCCTCATCGTCACCATCGATTACGGATTCCCGGCGGAGAAGCTGTTTCATCCGCGCGCGCGTCGATTCGGAACGGCGGCGGCGTATGCGGGGCAGCGGGTCTCCCGCGATCTGCTGGCGAGCCCCGGCCAGCAGGACCTCACGGCGCACATCAACTTCACCGATTTGGAGCGGGCGGGAGCGCGCGAAGGTGCGCGAACCCTCTTCTTCGACCGGCTGGCCCGGTTTCTTCTGACCCTCGACATCACCAGCCACGAGCTGTTCCGTCCCGTACACGAGGTGGAGATCGCCAGCGCACAGGAAGGGGTGGACCTGCTTCAGGCTCGCGAGGACGCACGCCGGCTGGTGCTTCCTGACGGCATCGGCGAGGAGATGCGCGTGCTCGTCCAATCCAAGGGGGCGGAGATGGAAGGCTGGTCGTTTCAGCGGGCGCTGTTTTAACGCTTTGCGTTTTGTTGCTGGTTGCTGGTTGCTGGTTGTCTGCGGTGTATCGCCAGCCGGCAACGCCGCGGAAGTACAACGTAGCAACCAGCAACCAGCAACCAGCAACCAGCAACCAGCAACGTAGCAACGTAGCAACGTAGCAACCAGCAACCTTCAGCAACTTTTGAAACGAAAACGTGATCCGCGTCACTACAGAGCGTGGGTACCGCTTCGATGAGCTTTCCTTCCCCCGACCACTCCGCCGCGGACGAGCGGTGGGGCAACCAATGGCAGGCGCGGGCGATGCGGCTGCGCTCGATCGAGCGTAGCGCGCGCACGGGCGACGTGTCGTTCGGAGCCAGGCGCTGGGCCGTGACCACGTTGCGGAGAGAGGCGGCGTTCCTCGAGCGCCGCTTCCTCCGCACCGGCGAGCCGCTCGAGGAAGGATACGGAAACTACTACCTGGCGCTCGGTCTCTTCGTGGCCGGAATGACCCGTTCCCTGAGCGTGGCCACGCGTCACGCACGGGATGAGGATCGGGCCTTTCCGCACTCATTGATCTTCCTTTCTTGACTCTCCCGGAACGCGGGCTAGAATGGCCGCGGTCTCCAAGTCAGGCGAGCGAAGAATGGCAAACTACTCAGTGCTGCTGGTAGCCGTGCTCATCGTATTGTCGGTCCCGGTGTTGACTCTGTTCGTCCTTGCGCCCCTGGTCCGCGCTTCGGTCCGAAACAAGGTCAAGCTCGAGCCCTACGAGTGCGGTGTGGCCCCCACGTCCCTTGCATTCGACCACCGTTTTTCGGTGCGGTACTTCCTCATTGCCGTCCTCTTCATCGTCTTCGATGTCGAGACAGTCTTCCTCTTCCCCTGGGCAATCCGGTTCAAACAGCTCGGCTGGCTCGGAGCCGCCGAGATGGCAGTGTTCCTGGCGATTCTCCTGGTCGGCTATTACTACGCCTGGAAGCGGAAGGTTCTCACATGGGTCTGATCGAGAACCGCTTCGAACCGAACGTTCTCACGACGACCGTCGACAAGTTTTTCAATTGGGCCCGCAAATCGTCGTTGTGGCCGATGCAGTTCGGTCTGGCCTGCTGTGCCATCGAGATGATGGCGGTTCTGGATCCCCGGCATGACATGGCCCGGTTCGGGGCCGAGGTCTTTCGCGCCACTCCACGCCAAGCGGACCTGATGATCGTCTCCGGCACGGTCACCGAGAAGATGGCCCCGATCGTCCGCCGCCTGTGGGATCAGATGCCCGATCCGAAGTGGGTGATCGCCATGGGCTCCTGTGCGACCTGCGGCGGTCCCTATGACACGTACGCCGTCACGCAGGGAGTCGATCGTCTCATCCCGGTGGATGTCTACATCCCTGGTTGTCCTCCCCGCCCCGAAGCGTTGATCTGGGGCCTCATGGAGCTGCAGAAGAAGATCGAGAAGATGCACATCCTCCGCAAGGGGGGAGAGGCGTACGACTTCGCTCGCGCCGCGGTGCGCGATTCGCTTCGTCCGGTCCATGAGGGGCCGGCGCTCCGCGCCGAGCAGGCGGCGCAGCTCAAGCCTGCTCCGATCTCGGGAGTGAAGCGCGCTCCGTCGGTTCCGGCCCCACCGAAACCGGTCCGTCCGGTGGCCGAGGCTGCGGCTCCGGTGGAAGGGGACGTCACGCAGGCGGACATCGAGCAGGCGGCCGCGCCTGAGCTGGTGCCGGGGGACGGCTCGGATGGTGCGTCGCCCACGGCGCCGTTCCACCGCGAAGATCTGATGCTCGTCGAGCGCATGCAGCTCGCCAACGAGATGGGCGGCAAGTTGGAGACGAAGTTGTTCGCGGCCATGGCGCAGACCGACTGCGGAGCCTGCGGCTGGGATTGCGAAGGCTACGCAAACGCCATCGCCACCGGGGAGACCGACGACATCTCATTGTGCGTCCCCGGCGAGACGGAGACGCTGGACATGCTCAAACTGTTGATGGAGGAGGCCGGGAAGCCGTTCACGGGCGCGTAAGAGTCTGTTGCTGGTTGCTGGTTGCTGGTTGTCCGCGGGCCGTCGCTGAGCGATGGTCTTTCGGAGAACCGGCAACCGGGAACCTGCAAGTGAAGGTCGCAGGTTCCCCGTTCCTGTTTGCTGGGTGTTGGTTTCTCCGAGCGGATCGCTTGCGCGATCGGCCGCGGACAACCAGCAACCAGGAACCAGCAACCGAATGTCAGAGCAACCACCGCCAGGCCCGACTCCTCCTCCCGTCGCGCCGCCCGCGCCCGCGGGCCGGACCGTCGACGACATGAAGCGCGACCCACTCGTGGCCGCGGCGGTCTCGCGCGCCGGCGAGGCCGTCCTCGATGCCCGCGAGATGGTGGGGGAGTTGACGCTCTTCATCGAGTGTGACCGGATCGCGGAGGTCTGTCGCGTCTTCAAGGACTCCGGATTCGTCTATCTGGTCGACCTCTGCGGCGTGGACTACTCGCAGTTCCCGAATCACACCGGTCCGCGCTTCACCGTGGTCTACACGCTCTACTCTTTTCAAAAGAACGCGCGCGTGCGTCTCCGCGTCTGGACCGACGGCACCGTCCCGTCGGTGACCTCGGTCTGGAAGACCGCGAACTGGCATGAGCGCGAGACCTTCGACATGCTGGGCATCGACTTCACCGGTCACCCGAACCTCGAGCGCATCCTCATGTGGGATGGCTTCAATGGTCATCCACTGCGCAAAGACTTTCCGGTGCGCGGCATCGACACCGGCGCGCGCATCTATCCCGAGGTCTTCCCACCGGGTGGCGGCCCAAAGGCGGGATCGACGGGCAAGGACGTGAAGGACGTGAACGTCTACAAGGGCGAGTGGAAGCGCTACGGGCAATGGCCGGTCGCGCAGATCGGCGGCGGAGCTCCGGCCGCGAAACCGGCCGCACCGAAACCGGTGGCCAAACCGGTCGTCGCCGCGGCGCCTGTCGAAGCTCCGCCCGAGGAGGAAGCGTGATGTTGCCGCCGACGCTCCCGGCAACCGCCAACCACCAACCGCCAGCAGGCGAGGCATCTCTCCTGCCGGCTGCCAACTGCGACCTGCCGAGCGCGGAGGTGGGGAATGTTTGACGTCCATGAGATGGAGGTCAACTTCGGGCCGCAGCACCCGTCGACCCATGGCGTGCTGCGCGTCATCCTCAGGATCGACGGCGAGCGGATCATCGACGCCAAACCGATCATCGGCTATCTCCATCGCGGCACCGAGAAGCTCTTCGAGCACATGGCCTATCCGCAGTGCATTCCGCACACGGACCGCATGGACTACGTGGCCTCGGCCACCAACAATCTGGGGTTCGTCGAGACCGTCGAGAAACTGCTCGGCGTCACGCACCTGATTCCCCGCCGCGCGCAGATCCTGCGCGTGATCCTGTCCGAGCTGCAGCGCATCTCCTCACACCTGCTCTGGCTGGCCACGCACGCCATCGACCTCGGTGCGATGACGCCGTTCTTCTACACCTTCCGCGAGCGCGAGCAGGTCCTGGACTTTTTCGAGTCCTACTGTGGTGCCCGTCTGACGCTGAACTGCATGCGCATCGGGGGCATGCCCGAAGACATTCCGCCGCGCTGGCTCGAGGACATCGAAGCCTTCATCGACAAGTTCGAGGACGCCATCGACGAGTACGAGTCGCTGCTGACGAACAACCGCATCTGGAAGAAACGCACCATCGGCATCGGCGTGCTCTCTCCCGAAGACGCGATCGACTGGGGCATCACCGGACCGCCGCTGCGCGGGAGCGGCGTGGAGTGGGATCTCCGCCGGGCCCAACCCTACGAGATCTACCCCGAGCTCGAGTTCGAGGTCCCTATCGGGAAGAACGGCGACACCTACGATCGCTACCTCGTACGCATGGCCGAGATGCGCCAGTCGCGGCGCATTCTCAAGCAGTGCATTCCCCTCATCAAAGCCACGCCGGTGGGGGATCTGAAAGCCAAGATCTCCAAAGTGATCCGGCCGCCGGCAGGGGAGGTCTATCACTCCATCGAGTCCCCGAAGGGGGAGCTGGGCTATTACATCGTCAGCGACGGCAAGACCCAGAACGCCTATCGCTGCCACGTGCGGCCCCCCTCCTTCGTGAATCTGCAGGCACTGCCCGCGCTCACCAAAGGACACCTGGTCTCGGACCTCGTGGCCCTCATTGGAACGATCGACATCGTGCTCGGCGAGGTGGACCGGTGAGGATGGGATTGAGGATTGAGGATTGTGGATTGAGGATGGGAAGAGGACGGATGGCCACGCCCATCCTCAATCCTCAATCCTCAATCCTCAATCCCGTTCTCCCAGGAGAGACGCGATGAGTCCCGTGATCCTGAAGTATCTCCTCTGGCCGCTGGTCAAGTTCCTGGTGGCCTTCCTGATCGTTCAGATCATCGTGGCGGCGATGAACTGGGTGGAACGGCGGCTGCTGGGCTTGTTCCAGGCCCGGCTTGGACCCAATCGCGTCGGTCCGGGCGGGCTGCTGCAGATCATCGCCGACCCGATCAAGTTCCTGCTCAAGGAAGACATCGTTCCGTCGAGCGCAGAGCGGATTGCCTACTTTCTCGGACCGATCTGGCCACTCATCCCCGCCTTCCTGGTCTTCTGCCTGATCCCGTTCGGTCCGCCGCCGATGTTCATCGCGGCGCGCGTCAACGTCGGCCTGCTGCTGATCCTGGCCATGACCTCCACCGCTGTTTACGGGATCATCCTCGGCGGCTGGGCCTCGAACAACAAGTACTCGCTGATGGGCGGCCTGCGCTCGGCCGCACAGATGGTCTCGTACGAAGTTCCCTTCGGACTCTCCATCGTGGGCGTGCTGATGATCTGCGGCACGCTCGATCTGGTGACGATCGTCCGGTACCAGGAGACCAACGCCTGGAACTTCCTCCCGCAGATCGTGGGCTGTTTCATCTTCTTCGTCTCGATGGTGGCGGAGAACAACCGCACGCCCTTCGACCTCCCGGAAGCGGAGTCCGAGCTGGTGGCGGGTTATCACACCGAGTACTCGGCGATGAAGTTCGCGTTCTTCATGCTGGCCGAGTATTCGATGATGATCGTCAACTCCTGCCTCATCGTGACGCTCTTCTTCGGGGGCTGGACGCTGGGGATGTTCGAGCTCGGTCTGACCACCGACGTCCTGGTGGGGATGGGGGTGATGGGCGGCGTCATCGGCGCGGTGATCTTCTTCGTCAAGGTGATGCTGTTCCTGCTGGTGTACGTCTGGTTCCGGGCCACGTTCCCGCGGTATCGCTTCGATCAGCTCATGGACCTCGGCTGGAAGTTCCTGATTCCCCTGGCGCTGGCGAACATCGTCGTGACCGGGGGGTTCATCCTGGCCGGTCAGGAGCGGCTGATGTACTGGATCGGCGCCGGGACCATCGCCCTCACGGCATTCTTCCTCTTCCGACCGAAACGCAAGCGCGCCCCGCAGAAGGTGGCTCATGCAAGTTGAGTATCCGAAGCCGAGGTGGACGGACAAGTTCCTGCTCCTGGACATGCTGGAGGGGTTGAAGACCACGTTGCGTGAGCTCTTCAAGCCCAAAGTCACGATCCGTTACCCGGAAGAGCGCATGGAGCCGGCGGATCGGTTCCGGGGCATGTTCAAGTTCTCCTACGACCGCTGCATCGCCTGCAAACTGTGCGCGGTGGCCTGTCCCATCGACATCATCTACATCGACGTCCACGACGACATCATCGAAGAGGGCGGCAAGAAGAAGAAGGTCAAGGTCCTGGACCGGTATGACATCGACGTGAAGCGCTGCATGTTCTGCTCGCTTTGCGAGGAAGCCTGTCCCACGAAGCCGAAGTCGATCTGGCTGACCACCAAGACTTACGAGCTGGCCAGCTACGACCGCAACGATCTGTACTTCAACATGCAGCAGCTCGAATACTGGGACGACCGGCCCAAGTACACGGGATTGCCCGGCGATGACACCGGTGCGGATGACGGGAAGCTGATCGCAGGAGGCACGAAGTGAGCGATGCACGCGGAAGGATGAACGATGAACGTGGGCACGCTGCCCGGCTCATCGTCCATCACTCGTCGTTCATCGTTCTCCACGAACACACATGGAATCCGTAACGAGCCAGATCCCTCTCCTCGTCTTCATGGTGATCGGAACGATCGCCGTGGCTTCCGCCATTCTGGTGGTGGCCATGCGCAATCCCGTGCACTCCGCGTTGTTCCTGCTCCTGACGTTCCTCTGCGTGGCCGTGCTGTTCGTGATGCAGTCCGCCGAGTTCGTGGCGGCCGTGCAGGTGCTCGTGTACGCGGGCGGAATCATGGTGCTGTTCCTCTTCGTGGTCATGCTCATCAATTACCGGCACCTCCCGGAGGAGGCCGTGTTGTCGAAGGTCTGGCTGGGGGGAGTGGGCGTCGGCCTGGCGGTCTTCATCCTCTTTTTCACCATGGTGCGCAACGGGGTCTACGCGGACCAGGTGCCTGACGCTTCGAAGAAGCTGGGCACCGTCACCGAGCACTACGTCACCGAGCACCCCAGCGATCCGAACAAGATGGTGCGACGCACACGCGAACGCGAGAACCGCAACTCCGAAGCGGTGGCCATGGCGCTCTACAACAAGTACCTGGTCCCCTTCGAAGTGGCCTCGCTGTTCCTGCTCGTGGCCATGATCGGCGCGATCGTGATTGGCAAACGCGAGCTCTCCGCCGAGGAAGAGGAGTCCACGCCGCAATTCATCCTGGAGCGCGCGGAAGTGGAGAAGGAAGTGAAGGAGGCCATGAGTGCGTGACGTGCGCCGGATGCTCGTGGCTTCTTCGCCGGCCTTCTCCCAGGGAGGGCGGCATGCCTAGCACCGCTCAATATCTGATGCTGTCGGGCACTCTGTTCGCCATTGGACTGATCGGAGTGATCGTGCGACGCAACATGATCACGGTGCTCATGTCCATCGAACTGATGCTCAACGCCGTGAACATCAACCTGGTGGCCTTCTCCCACCGCCTGGCCGACCTGGAGGGTCAGGTCTTCACGGTCTTCGTGATCACCGTGGCCGCCGGCGAAGCAGCCGTGGGCCTGGCCATCATCATCCAGTTGTACCGGCTGCGCAGCACCGTGAATGTGGACGAGGTGAAGACCCTTCATGGTTAAAGAAGCCCTGATCCTCGTGGTCCTGCTCCCCGCGCTCGGCGCGCTGATCAATGGTCTGCGCGCCGCCGCGAATCCGCATGCGCCGAAGAACAAGACCGTGACCAAAGCGGTGGCGTTGGGAGCGACACTGCTCTCGGCCCTGACGGCCACAGCCGGTGTGGTCCTCCCGTACCTGGGCCAGCACCAGGCTTTGAAGTTCTCGTATTACGAGTGGATCCCCGCGGGCATGGGCTCGGTCGGCTCCGCCATTGCGAACTTCTCGGTCGAGCTGGCCTTCCGGATCGATCCGCTGTCCTGCACCATGCTCATGATCGTGACGTGGGTGGGCTTCCTCATCCACGTCTACGCCACCGGCTACATGGCCCACGAAAAGGGCTACACGCGCTTCTTCACCTACCTCAATCTGTTCATGTTCATGATGCTGCTGCTCGTCCTCGGGGCGAACTACATGGTCATGTTCGTGGGGTGGGAAGGGGTCGGGCTCTGCTCCTATCTCCTCATCGGGTTCTATTACGACAAGAACTTCGCCGCCGACGCCGGGAAGAAAGCGTTCATCACGAACCGCATCGGCGACTTCGGCTTCATCCTGGGCGTCTTCCTGATCTTCAACACCTTCGGCACCGCGGATTACGAGAAAGTGTTCGCGCTCGCTGCCAGCGGCGGGATGGCGCAGTACGGCGGGATGGCCACGGCCATCTGCCTGCTCCTGTTCGTCGGCGCGGCCGGCAAATCCGCCCAGGTGCCGTTGTACGTGTGGCTACCCGACGCGATGGCCGGACCGACTCCCGTCTCCGCGCTCATCCACGCCGCGACGATGGTCACGGCCGGCGTCTACATGGTCGTTCGCTCCAATGTGCTGTTCCGCATGAGCGAGACCGCCTCCATGACCGTGGCCATCGTGGGCGCGGTCACGGCGATCTTCGCGGCCACGATCGGGATCGCCCAGAACGACATCAAGAAGGTCCTCGCGTACTCGACGGTATCGCAGCTGGGATTCATGTTCCTGGCCGCAGGGGTGGGCGCGTATACCGCCGCGATCTTCCACGTGATGACGCACGCCTTCTTCAAGGCCTGCCTCTTCCTCGGCGCCGGATCGGTCATTCACGGCTGCGGCGGGGAACAGGACATGCGCAAGATGGGCGGTCTGCGAAAGTACATGCCGTCCACGCACTGGACCATGGCCATCGCCACCTACGCCATCGCCGGGCTGCCTTTCGCCGCGGGATTCATCTCCAAGGACGAGATTCTCGCCAATGCCTGGGGCTATGCGCCGGCCATCTGGACCGTCGGGGCCATTGCCGCGGGCTTCACCGCCTTCTACATGGCCCGGCTCTATTTCATGACGTTCTGGGGCACGTATCGGGGCGCACAGACCGTGGGAATCGAGCAGTCCGAGCCCGAGCACGCGGGCCACGATCTGATCCCGGACCGTCCGCACCTCGATGATGGGGACGCGCACGCCGGCAAGGCCCACGGTCACCACGCGCACTCCCATGATCCGCACGAGTCCCCGGCATCGATGACCGGCGTGCTCTGGATTCTCGCCGCGCTTTCCGTCCTGGGCGGTTTCATCGGCTGGCCCGCGGCGTTGGGCGGCTCGCATCCCACGCCCTTCCAGCGCTGGCTGGAGCCGGTGCTGTTGCCCATCGCTGGGCAGGCATTTCATTTCCACGAGGCCGCGCACTCGCTGGAATGGATCCTGATGGCCATTTCCGTGGGCATCGCGGCATTGGGCGTGCTGCTCGCGTATCGCCTCTATGTCCGCAGGCCGCCCGTTCCGGACGTCCTGGAGCCGCGTCTCGGCCCCGTGTACCACCTGCTCGCCAACAAGTATTGGGTGGACGAGCTCTATGACGCCACCGTCATCGCCGGAACGCTGGCCTTCAGCAGGATCCTCTGGTGGATCGATGCGAACATCGTGGACGGCATCGTCAACGGCGTTCGGCACGTGACGGTGATCGCACTCGGATACGGCTCCAACCTGTTCGACCGCTATGTCATCGACGGCGCCGTGAACGGCGTGGCCGCGGGTGCCAAGGGCGGATCCATGATGTTTCGACGCATGCAGAGCGGTCTGGTGCAGAACTACGCTCTGGTGATGGGCGGTGGCATCGTCCTGATTGCACTCGTGTACCTGTTCATGAAGCCGTAAGGGAGAGCCAGTCGCGATGATTCTCAACCTGATCACTTACATCCCGCTCATCGGAGCGCTGTTGATCCTGTTCTTCGTGAACAAGGCGAACACACGGGCCATCCGCTGGCTGGCCACCGCGACCGTGGTCGTGGACTTCATCGTCTCGCTCTACATCTGGTTCAACTTCAATCCCGCGGGGACCGGGGATGGTCTTTGGCAGTTCCAGTACATCGCGGACTGGATTCCGTCCCTCGGAGTGAAATATCACTTCGGTGTCGACGGCATTTCCGTGCTGCTCATCCTCATGACCACGTTCATGGGCATCATCGCCGTGGTCTCTTCCTATACGGCGGTCCATCATCGCGAGAAGGAGTACTACGCCCTGCTGCTGATGCTCCAGACGGGCATGATCGGCACGTTCTGCGCGCTGGACTTCTTCCTCTTCTATGTGTTCTGGGAAATCATGCTCGTGCCGATGTACTTCATCATCGGCATCTGGGGTGGACAGCGAAAGCTCTACGCGGCCATCAAATTCTTCCTCTACACCCTGGCCGGCTCCGTATTGATGCTGTTGTCGATCCTGGCGCTCTTCTTCTTCAATGATGGCGGCATCTCCTTCCTCAACATTCAGGGGCTGGGCAACGGGGCCTCGTTCAGCGTGCTGAAGTTCCATGAGATCGGGCATCTCATCCCGCCTTCACTGCAGTTCTGGATCTTCCTGGGCTTCTTCTTCGGCTTCGCCATCAAGGTGCCGATGTTTCCGTTCCATACCTGGCTGCCCGATGCGCACGTGGAAGCTCCCACGGCCGGCTCCATCATCCTGGCGGCGGTGCTGCTGAAGATGGGCACGTACGGGTTCGTGCGGTTTGCGTTGCCGATTCTTCCCGATGCCACGAGGCAGCTCCTGGTGCCCATCGCGGTGCTGGCTCTCATCGGGATCATCTACGGTGCGCTGGTGTCGCTGGTGCAGAAGGACATGAAGAAGCTGGTGGCCTACTCTTCGGTCTCCCACCTCGGCTTCGTGATGCTGGGGATGTTCGCTCTCAACCCGATGGGTCTGCGGGGCTCCATCCTGCAGATGATCAACCACGGCATTTCCACGGGGGCGCTCTTCCTGCTCGTGGGGATGGTTTATGAGCGCCGCCACACCCGCATGATCGCGGACTACGGCGGTCTCGCGAAACAGATGCCCCTGTACGCGGCCCTGTTCCTCATCGCGGCGCTCTCTTCGATGGGCTTGCCGGCGCTCAATGGCTTCATCGGCGAGTTCACCATCCTGCTCGGTGTAGCCAATTCCACCGCCTACGGGACGATGGCCTATGCGGTCATCGCCGCGGTGGGAATCGTGCTTGGCGCCGCCTACCTGCTCTGGCTCTATCAGCGTGTGTTCTGGGGACCGCTCGACAATCCCGCCAATGCCGCGCTGCAGGACGTCAACCGGCGCGAGTTGGGGATGATGCTGGCCCTGGTGGTGCTCATGATCTGGATCGGCATCTATCCGAAGCCACTCTTCGACGCTATCGAACAGCCGGTCGATTACATCGTACGGAAGGTCGACCCCACCTATTTCGACAAGAAGCCCCTTTCGTATCCGGCTACTCCCGCCGCGGTCGAAGAGCACCATGAGGTCGCGGTCAAATGACGTGGGGCGACACGCTGTACCTTCTTCCGGAGATCGTCATCTCCCTGGGTGCATGCCTGCTGTTGCTTGCGCCGGTGAGCGGCCTCCGGATGGGGAGTGGGGCGGCGAAATGGGTGATGCTGGCTTTGCTCGCGCTCACGGCCGGCGCGCTCTTCGCCGCCTCGTATCTGGTGACCACCGGCCCCGATCCGACCCCCGGCTTCGCGTCGATGTTCGCTCTCGACTCGTTTTCGATCTTCTTCAAGCTCCTGTTCATCGTGACCATGGCCATGATCACGCTGCTTTCGGATACGTTCCTGCGCGATTCGCGGTACTCGCCATGGGAGTATTACTCGCTGCTCGCGTTCGCGTTGTGCGGAATGATGTTCATGGCCAGCGGCATCCACCTGGCGGCCATCTACATCGGCCTGGAGCTGATGTCGCTGTCGAGCTACATCCTGGCCGGATACTTCAAGAACGAACAGAAGAGCACCGAGGCGGCCATGAAGTATTTCGTGCTCGGCGCGGTGAGCTCGGCCATCCTGCTGTATGGGATCTCGCTGATCTACGGAGTGACCGGCACGCTCAACCTGGCAGGTGTGTCGCGCTCCCTCTCCACGCTGGTCAGCAATGACGCCTTGATGTTCGGGATCATGATGTTGGGCGCGGGGCTGTGTTTCAAGATCGCCGCGGCTCCGTTTCACATGTGGACCCCCGACGTGTACGAGGGGGCGCCCACCCCGGTCACGGCGTTCCTCTCCACCGCTTCCAAGGCCGCGGCCTTCGCCATTTTCGCGCGCATCTTCTACACCGGCATGCACCACTTCCGCCTGGACTGGCAGAACGTCCTGGCCGCAATCGCCGCTCTCTCGATGGTGGTGGGCAACCTGGCCGCCATCACCCAGGACAACGTGAAGCGCATGCTCGCCTACTCGTCCGTGGGTCATGCGGGCTACGTGTTGCTGGGTGTTCTCGCGGCCAACGAGATGGGCCTGTATGGCGTGCTCGTTTACGCCGTGGTGTACGTGTTCGCCACGCTGGGGATCTGGGCCACCGTGCTGATGCTGGAGCGCGGCGACTACGCCGGGGAGAAGGTGGACGACTTCAATGGCCTGAATTCCCGGGCCCCGTTCTGGGCCTTCGCCATGATCGTCTTTCTGCTGTCGCTGGGCGGCATTCCCCCTACGGCCGGCTTCATCGGGAAGTACCTCCTCTTCTACGCCGCGGTGCAGTCCGGGTTCGGCTGGCTGGCCGTGATCGCCGTGCTGATGTCGGCGGTCTCGATGTTCTTCTACTTCCGCCTGGTCATGGCCATGTACCTGAAGGAAGGGCGAGAGGCCAGACTGACCGGCGGCGGCTCGCTGAAAGTGGTGGCCTTGATCGCGCTGGCGGTCACCCTGATTTTCGGAATCCTTCCGCAGCCGTTGATCCAGTCGGCGAAGGATTCGGGGCGCAGAGTGGCCACCCGGCCGACGGCCGCCCTGCTCGGACGATGAGCAGTGGAAGATAAGAAGAAGGAAGAGGCCCGGAACCTGCTCGAGGCCTCGTCCATCGCCTGGATGTTCCCGATCGCCATCGGGCTGGGGTTCGGCTGGGGCTACCTGATGGACCGATACTTCGGGACCTCTCCCTGGTTGACGGCGATCTTCACGGTCTGCGGCGTCGTTGCCGCGTTCGTCAATCTCTTCCGCATCGGCCTCAAAGAATGACCTCCCAGCCCCCGTGGTACGAGCGGGAAGAGCCGGCCGATGTGCTCCGGCGCATCAAGCGGACGGCCTTGGTGGCGGCGGTCGCGTTTGCCGCTTTCTGTGCGTTTTCAGGGGGTTTTCGCGGCTTTCTCGGGTTGACTTGTAGTGCTGCCGTCACTATGATCAGCTTCCTTTGGTTGGAGGAGATCGTGAATGTTCTCCTGCAACCGGCGGCACACCTGCACGCTCGGAGGCTGACGTTGCGTACCCTGGCGCGCTTCGCTCTCCTTGGTGTGGCGCTCACGGTCACGATCATCATTGCTCGTTTCAACGCGGTCAGTGTGTTGCTGGGATTCTCAATCATCGTGGTGGGGATTTGCGGCGAAGCTCTGTATTCGCTCTATCGAAGTATCGCTGAGTAAAAGGATCCTCGAAGGTCGATGGAACATCACTCCTTTCTTTACGAACCGGTGAATGGCCTGTTGCAGCCGCTCCTCGGTTTTCCCGTGCCGGATCACGTGATCATGGCCGCGCTGGTGCTCGTCGTCAGCTGCATCGTCTTTCCGCTGATGAGCCGCCGGATCAGCCGGGACAACCCCAGCGGATTCCAGCACGTCCTGGAATTGATCGTCTCGGGCCTGAAGGGCCTGATGGAAGACATCATCGGCCACGGCGCGGGCAACAAGTACCTTTACATCATCGGCGGATTCGCCTGCTTCATTTTCGTCTCCAACCTCTTCGGCCTGATCTTCTTTCTGCAGCCGCCCACGGGGAACCCGAACACCACGTTCGCGCTCGGTCTGACCGCTTTCCTGTACTACAACTGGCAGGGAGTGCGGACGCAGGGCCTGGGCCATTACCTGAAGCATTTTCTCGGGCCGATCCCCCTGCTTGCCCCGCTCTTCCTGGTCATCGAGATCATCGGGCATCTGGCGCGCATTCTCTCGCTGGCCATGCGTCTCTTCGGGAACATCTTCGGGGAGCACACGGCCACCGGCATCTTCATGGGCATGCTTCCGCTGGTGCTGCCCTGGCCGATGATGGGTCTGGGCCTCTTCGGCGCCTTTCTGCAAACGTTCGTCTTCATCATGCTCACGATGGTGTACATCGGTGGCGCCGTCACGGCTGAAGAACACTAAATCGAAACCCTAGGGTTCGCATCCAGTTCGCATTTCAACAAGGAGGAGTTCAAAAGTGACCAAGAAGCACATCCTGTTATTCGTGCTCGTCGTGCTGACCGCGGTCTCCGCGTTCGGCCAGGAGGGAGCCGCTGTGGCTGCGACCACGAGCGTCGTTCGGTGGGGCGCCATCGCCGCCGCGTTCGTTCTCGGCCTCGCGGCAGCAGCGGGTGCCATCGGCCAGTCTCGCGCCATCGTGGCAGCCTGCGAAGGCATCGCTCGCAATCCCGGCGCCGCCGGACCGATTCGTCTGTCGATGATCATCGGTCTCGCGCTCATCGAGTCGCTCGTCATCTACGCGCTGCTCATGGCGTATCTGATGCACACGCTGTAATTCGATCGATACGCAACACCCGAAAAGCCCCGCGCCGAAAGGTGCGGGGCTTTTTTTGTGGCTCGGGACGTGCGCGCTCCCGCCCATCCGCCGGCGGGCAGGCCCTCTAGCGACACTAGGGCGAGAGCGCAGGTCGTCGAAGGCGGCAGGGGCAGCTCGCCTGTTTTCCACGCTCCGGTGGACGTCAGATCCTCGGCTTCGACGACTTGACCGAGGTGATGATCCCCATTCCCAGCAGGAGCAAAGCGCCAATCCCGATCCAGAACGCCGGGACGTCGAACTTGTAGGCCACCAGGGCCAGGGCGACGATCACGATCAGCCACCCGATGAAAGACAGATTGAACCAGTTCACAGCAGTACCTCCGCCAGCCTGACTCAGCAAGAAGACTGCCGGATCGCCGCGTCAGGCCGCGGGTAGACGAGGAAAACGACAGGTCGGGGTTGTCTTCAGGAACTTTCGGGCAAGAAAAAGCCGGCGCACCGCGCCGGCTTTCGGGAGGCTGCTGAGGAGGAGAGATCAGTGCTCGCTGATCAACCGGCGAAGCGCATCGACCGCGGCGCTGCTGGTGAGCTGGTCGTCCAGAGTGATCGCATGATTGACCGACCACTGACCGTCCTTGAGCACTACGTAACGGAGTTTGCCTTCATCGTCGTTGGCGTAAAAGGCCATCCGGTCGTCGTCGCCATAGACACCTTCGATGCGGTTGGCGCCGGCGTCGAGGGTGGGGGTCTTGAAGCCGCTGTTCTCACGCTTGCCGCCCGGGACACGGAGCCGGCCGTTGACTGCGATCTTCGGCCGGATTCGTACGGTCTGCATCGTGCCGCTGGCGACGTCGCCGAAGACGAGGAGGACGTTGTCCTGCTTGGGAGAGGGGAAGAACACCGGCTGGCTGATGACGTTCTCGTCGACCGCTTCGGTGGCAGACTCCAAGTCCGAGGGAACGAACTGGTTCAGGTCCAGGGACTCGAGGCTGGCGACATGACCTTCGTCGATCGTGGCCAACGCGTAACGCGCTCCGGACTTGGCGTTGGTGTAGTCGAACTCCCACCAGGCCAGGTGAACGCTGAGACCGGACTGCGTCTGGCCGTTGGCATCTTCGTACTTGCGCGAAACGGCAAGCCGCAGGTTTCTCCGCGTGTCGTAGAGCGCGCCGAAGGACTTTGCTTCGGCCCACGTGCCTTGCGCGTCGCGAGAGGCGAACATGAGCTGATTGGACAGCGAGAACGTCGAGGAGTTGTGGATCCAGAAGACGAACAGCATGCCGGAATCGGCATCGAAGGCGATGACCGGATTGAAGTGCGAGCCTTTCTCCAGGGTGGCCGGCACGATCTCCCGCGTGATGCCATCCACGCGGCGCGTGGTGAGGGTGAGATACGCGCTGGAGGCCGTCTGCACTTCTGGATGTTCCTCGGCGCGGTCGAACCGGATGCTGTAGATCGTTCCGTCCGGGGTGAGCAGAGTGTCGCCCTGCTGCTCCGCGCTGGCCAGCAGCGGGATGAAGAGCAGGACGGCGATGAAAATCAGTTTTTTCATAACTTGAGGTTCACCATGGACCGCAGATCGATCGCATACAGGAGATGTTTGAGGTTGCGGAACTGCGGATAGAACTTGGAGAGCTCGCTGAAGTGGAAGTCCGCACCTTCGGTGTCGCCCGATTTGTACGAGGCCTCGCCCAGCAGGTAGTGCGCGTTGCGCGTCTGACGGGGATCCTTGGCAATGTCCAATCCGGCCTGCCCGTAGAACAACGCCTTTTCGAACTGCCCCTTCTCGAGGTAGCCGTAACAGAGGTCGATGTAAGCCTCGGCGCGGCCAATCGGATCATGCAGCAGCTCGAGCGCCTCGTAGATGCGCTTCATGCCGCCGTCGAGATCTCCCTGCAGCAACAGGCAATACCCGAGGTTCTCGAGCGCGTAGCTGTGGCTGAGATCCTTTTCCTGCAGTGGCGACTCTTCGGTGATGGCCAGAGACTCGTTGAAACAGTCGATGGCCTTGCCGATCTGGGAGTCGAGCTCATAGATGTTGCCGAGCTCCAGGAGGACGATACGGCGCCACGAAGGCTCGCCCGCTTCCTCCGCGGTACGCAGGGCCAGTTGACCGTAAAAGAGTGCTCTCTTGAGATCGTTCTCGAGACGATGTTTGTACTGAAGCGCATACGCTGCGAGGTAGACGTGACGTGGCTGGCGCCGGCGCATGATCACGCGCGGCAGCTCGAGCACTTCCGGTCCGGTCCGTTCCAGAGCGATCATCGCATCGGCCTTGTTGATGGAGATCAGCTCGCGCGTCTCTTCGTCCTCGGCCAGAGTCAATGCTTCGTCGTAGACCTCGAGGGCCTGTTCGTAGTCGCCGCGGCGGAGCCGTGCACGCGCTTCCTGGCGAAGTTCTTCGATCCGCATCTGCAGGCGGTCCTGTTGCTCGTTATGCATCGGCACCTCCACCCTCCCCCCCGTCGAATCCTTCGTCTTCCTGATTCCGCTTGAATTCGATGAAACTTTCCACTTCCTTCTGGGCATTCGGGCTGAGCTGACGGAACTTATCGAGGACGGTGTTCGTGCGGCTGGTCTCATCGAAGAAGTCGCCGATGCTCAGATCGAAGCACTGGAGGATCTTGAGTAGTGTATCGAGACCGACCTTGTATTCGCCCTGCTCCATCCGGGAGAGGTCGGATTGATGGATGCCGATCTTCTCGGCGAGCTCCACCTGGGTCAGCTTCCGCTGCCGCCTCAGTTGGCGGATCTTACGACCGACGAGTTCTAGTTGGGCTGGCCTGCTCATTTGGGTTCGTTGACTTTTTATGCTGTTGAACAATAAAGTTGCGCAGGTTCAATATGCGGGCAAAGCATGGCCCTGTCAAGTGCCAGATCGACCGCCCGAAAGGTTCCTTCCTACGTACGCCGCCCTCCACCTGCTCCGCGAGCTCGTCAAGCGTGACTTCCAGGCCCGCTTTGCCGGCTCGGTCCTCGGCGTGGTCTGGGCTGTCCTCCAGCCCCTGAGCCTCGTCGCCCTCTACTGGTTCGTGTTCACGTTCATGATCCCTGGAGGCCGGGTCGGCGGTTCCGGACCTGACTACATCTACTTTCTCATCTGCGGCCTGCTCCCCTGGCTCGGCTTCAACGAGGGGCTGATTCGATCCACGACGGCCATTGTCGAGAACGGCACCATGGTACGCCGGTTGCCCCTCAGGAGCGAGCTTCTCGTGGTGGTGCCCAACGTCTCGGCCATGATCTTCGAATGTATCGGTCTGGCGATCTTTCTGGTGGTGATCGTCGCGCGGGGGATGTCGCTCCGATTCCTCTGGCTCCTCCCGCTGGTGCTGCTGCTCCAACTGGCGCTGCAGGTGGGGATCGGATTCTTTCTCGCGGCGAGCTACGTTTTCTTCCGCGACCTGACCCAGATCCTCGGTTTCCTGCTCTCCATTGTTTTCTACCTCAGCCCCATCCTGTACCAGGTGGGGGGGCGTTTCGAGGCGCTCTTCTTCTGGAATCCGCTGACCGCGCTCTTCGGTTTGATGCGCAGCGCTCTGCTGGCGTCACCGTTACCTGAAGCTGCCTCGATCGTCTTCTTAGTGATCGTCGTCAGCTCGATGCTGGGCGCGGGGCTGCTCTTCTTCCGGCGGACTCGTTCCACGCTGGTGGATCTCATCTAATCAAAACTAGGAGCAAAGAGAATGTCTGTTCGGAAGGTCCTTTTGACATTGATCGTCGCCGCGGTGCCCGCCTTCGGGGCTCTGGCGCAGAGACCGGCGCCCACCACTCCGGCACTTGCGCCGACTCTGACCCCGGCCCCGGACGAGGCGGACACGTTGGAGGGTGGAATCCCGGCCTACGTCAAGCCGGAGACGCCGGAGCAGCGTCGCGAGCGCGTCGGCACCCAGGAGGACCCAGGCCTCAATCCTTCTCCCGACAGGATCTTCGTCCGTTTTGGCAAACGCTACACGATCCGCAAGTACGAGCGTGAGTTCGCGCGCTATCTGCCGGACCAGCCCACCGCGGTTCGTCCCATGGGGATGGTCAACTTCACGTTCGAGATCTATCAGCAGAACGAGAAGTACGTCTGGGTCTGGATCGATGAGCTGGATCCGGCCGACACCCCGACGCGCGCCGAGCGGAAGAAACAGGAAGAGACCAAATCCATGACCAAGGAGGCGGTCGACTATCTGAACCTGATCCGCGACGAGTTCACGCCGCTCGAGCCGCCGCCCTCGCCGGTTCACGTGCGCTTCCAGGAGTCGTCCGAGGGCTTGCCGGACAACGGCTCCTGGCGCAACGCCCTCGCGGTCGCGGACATGAATGGCGATGGATTCGCCGATCTGATCCTTCCTCCTCAGCGTGCCGGTAACGGCATCCCGGCCATCTTCCTCGGTGACGGCAAGGGCGGATGGAAGCAGTGGGCGATCGAGTGGCCTTCGCGGCTGAATTACGGCGGCGTGGTCGCGGCGGATTTCAACAAAGACAAGAAGATGGATCTGGCGTTCGCCGTCCACCTCGCGGGAGTGGCCGTCTTTCTCGGTAACGGCAAAGGTGGATTCGAGGAGGTCTTCTACGACCGCGCGTTTCCTTCCCGCCGCCTGATCACCAGCGACATCGACAACGATGGCGCCATGGACCTGGTGGTGATCTCCGAAGGTCCGACCGGACGCACCGCCGACCCGAAAGGGAAAGACTACACGGCGTTGCGTGGATATCTGAACCGGAACAAGGGTCGCCAGTGGGAAGGGTTCAACATCGCCAACCCCAAAGACAACATGAGCGGGGACTGGCTCGCGGCCGGAAACTTCAACGACGACCGCTATCCGGACTTCGTGGCCTCGACGATCTATTTCAACGGTACCTCGACCATCCAACTCAGCAAGGGCGAACCGAAAAAGTACGATTTCTTCTGGGACGGAGTGGGGCGGGTCATCCCTTTCCGCTCCTATTACTACGCGGTGACGACGGGGCGCTTCGGCAGCAAGGATCGCGATGACGCCATCGTCACGCACTATCGAATCTGGCCGGGCAAGGTCGATCTCGATCAACTCCGCGAGCCGCCGCTCCGCGCCGTCGTCGGAATCGATCGCATCAGCTTCACCAACAAAGGGAAGGAAGCTACCCGGACGCCGATCATGCGCTGGGAGCCGGGTCGCGCCGTGCCCGGAGTGGCGCATGGGGATTTCGATCGCGACGGAAAGCAGGACATTCTCTTCACGCGCCATGATCCGCGGGAGGCGGTGTTGCTCCTCGGTGACGGCAAGGGCGGATTTGGACGCGCAACCGTGGAAGGGATCACGCTGCGGCCGCAGGCGAACTACGACGTCACGGTGGCGGACGTGAACGCGGACGGCCGTCCGGATGTGGTGGTGATGTACGAGGCCGAGTCGGCGACGTCCCTGTCGGCGAAGAACGGGAGCGTGCACGTGTTTCTCAACCAGGGGGCGTCGGCGCAGTGAGTGGGGAGCTTCAACTGTGGTTGCAGTTGGGGCTTTTCCCGAGTATAGTTCGCCAAATCGGTAGCACAGATATGTCGTCACCGCATAAGAACGCCCGTTACCTATTGACTTTGAGAATATTTCGGCCTAACTTAGGGCAGCTCAGCCGACAGAAGGTCGGTTAGTTCGTCAAACTCAGAGAAGAAACTTTGAAAAAAACTGAACGCCGGAGGTGATCGTATCGTTTGGATCGGGTGAGCAAACCTTCGTTCGTTTTCAACTCAATCGCTGAAGTGTAGGAGATAGATATGAAGAAACTTACCGTTTGGGCCATGTTAGCCCTGCTCGTCGTGGCAGGCTCGGCGATGGCCGCCCCGGGCAAGATTGCGGCAAACGCAACCTTCGATGAGGGTGGTCCGTCGACGACGAACAACGACGACAGCTGCGACATCAGTGTGACGCCAGCCGCCACGCTGCTGCTGCCGTATTTCGAGGTCGACCTCGAGAACGCAGCTGGCGAGACCACGCTGTTCACCATCACGAACACGTCGCACCTCGACCAGATCGCGCACGTCACTCTCTGGACGGATTACTCGTTCCCGGTCATCGATTTCAACATCTACCTGACCGGTTACGACGTCCAGGCGATCAACCTGTATGACATCATCGCGCGTGGTGTCATCGCCCCGGATGCCGGCACCGGCACCGCGGTGACGAAGCGTGGACCGTATTCGGACTCGAACGCAGGCAGCCTGTCGCTTGGCGCTTGCGACCGCCTCCCGGGCGCGCTCGATCCGATCTACGTCACCCGCATGCAGTCGGCGTTCACCCTGGGCCGCGTTCCGGCTTTCGGTGCGGCTCCGGGTTGCAACTTTGTGGGCGGCGCTCATGACAACGCCGTTGGTTACGCGACGATCGACGTTGCGGACCTCTGCTCGACCTCGCTGCCGACCGACGATGGATACTTCACGACGGAAATCCGTTTTGACAACGTCCTGATCGGCGACTACCAGCAGGTCAACAGTGCGCAGAACTTCGCGCAGGGCAACCCGATGGTGCACATCCGTGCGATCCCTGAGGGTGGCGAGCCGGGTACCCCGGGCGTCATCGTCAACTTCGACCGCACGTTCTACAGCCGCTACCAGCTCGGTGGCGACACGGCCGACCGTCGTCAGCCGTTGCCTTCCGTCTTCGCCGCTCGCTGGATCCAGGGCGGAGCGGGGTCCTTCCAGACCTCGTACAAGATCTGGCGCGAAGGCCAGACCGACGCGGTCGACCAGTCTTGCACCGACTTCCCGGACAACGTCACCACCGTCGCCGAAGTGGTTCGCTTCGACGAAGCTGAGAACGCTGTCGGCGACGTCCCGGTGTCCCGTGTTTCGCCCCCGGTGACCGTTGAGAACACGCTGCCGGAAACCTCGCTCACGAGCGTGACCGACAACAGCGTCTATCCGCAGCTCACCAATGGTGCGGTTGGTGGTTGGATGTACCTCAACCTCGACAACGACGGTTTTGACGACCTCGCGTCGCAGAACTGGGTTGTCGTCTCGATGCGCGCCCAGGGTCGTTACTCGGTCGACTTCGACGCGGCGTGGCTGGCCAACGGCTGCACCCCGGAGGAGCCGATCTCCGAAGTGACCACTGGTGTCGAGATCATCGGACCGGCGGTCGCCACGGATCCGACGGTTGAAGGTCCGGGCAACCCGAACTGGAACCCGTCGAACCTGTAAGTAACTCAAGCAGTTTGCTGTAGCCGAGAGGCGGGCTGGGAATCCAGCCCGCCTCTTTTTTTTTACCTGTCGAACGGAGCGCCGCACCCTCGTTTCGCTCCGTTGGACCGGTCTAAAAATCGATTCCACAGAAATAGTGCTTGCAATCAACTGCACAGTGCTTACAATAACAGTGCTTCTCGTCCGTCATCGGATTCGATACAAACTCATCGGGGGTGTCAAAGTGAAGTTCGCTCGGAATCTCGTGCTCGGCCTGCTCTTGTGCGGAGCGTCAACAGTACGCGTAGATGCACAGTTGTATCCCCTGCCTGGTGCGAAAAGTGAGGCGCCGGTTCTCTGTCAGGGTTGCTCAGGTGCGAACTCGTTTGGGCAGAACAATGATGCTCTGCCGACGTATCCGTACGGGCCCCCGGTCGTCGACTTCGTCGGTCGCTATGTCGATTCGCAGATGACGGCGAATTACCAGCACATCGGCTTCCGCACCGCCCGGGCTCGCGGCGTTCGCATTTTCCCGCAGCAGGCCGGCTCGGCACCTCCCCGGGTGTACATGCAGATCGGAAACGCTGTCGCCGCGTATGCGCTCGACACCTTCTTCACCTCCAGACTCGCGGCCGGCACGGTCTCGATCGGCGTCGTCGGCAAGGAAACCGGCTCCCAGGTGGGCGGATTCGGGCGGACTCCGCTCGAGCGCATCGCCATGTGGGATGGATTCATGTATCCCGAGGCGGTGGCTTCCCAGTGGTATGCCCCACTCATCGACAAACAGGATCCGATGGGGAAGGGCGGCGCGTTCGACGCCGACGACCGCGGAAACCTCTACAGCATTCACATGTTCGGTTGGGGAATCGCGAAGGACGACGGGCGCACCAACGGCTCGCACTTTCCTAAAGTCGTCCAACTGACCAGTTGCTACACAGGCACCAAACCTACAGGCACCGCGTGCGACGTTCCCGCGGCCTATCCCTTCACCAAGCATGACGGCTCGAACGTCTCCGGACAGTCCATCCTGGCCTTCCGCGAAGGAAGCCGGTACTACGCGGTGGTGGCTGGGGGCAGCAAGGATCAGGCGCTCTTCGATGTGACCGATGCTTCATCCCCGCAGCTCTCGGCGACGCGGACCGGCTTCGATAAGTCGATGCTGCGTTACGACCGCTCTGACGCGTTCAGCCGGATCGCTTATGTCGACAGCAAGAAGGTCCTGCACGTCTATAGCTACGGCGGCATGGTCAATGGGACGGAAATTGGCTCTTACTCGGGCCGGGACGGCGGCTTCGTCGACGTCGCGATCGACGAGAGCGGCAACATCTGGGCGGCGGAGAGCTCCCGCGTCCTTCGTCTCACTCCGGCCGGCAACGGCTACACGGAATCGGACTCGTCTCCCTTCGGCGCCGGCTTCCGTACGATCGAGGCGATCGCAGCCGGTGGCGGACACATCGCCGCCATGGGCACGGATTTCAATGACGGCGTCCATTACGACGTCCGTCTCGCCAAGGTCGAAGCCAGCGGGCCCCGCCTGGTCGATACGGACAACTTCTTCAAGAACTACTACCACAGTGGCAAGACCGGCTACGCCGAGCCAGGACAGTACACCAATCCATTTGACGTGCAGTTGGCCAAGTGGAACGGCAAGACTTATCTCTTCTACAGCGCTGAGGGTCTGGGCGACGTCTTCGAGATTCAGGGCGGCGACGCCATTTCCGCGACCATGAGGACGGCGTCCTTTGGCACGGTGAACCCGAACTCCAAGGCCACCGTGGCCGGTCCGTATCCTGGTGACATCGTCACCTTCGCGGCCACTTCATCGAACCCTGCCTCCTCCTATACGGTCAGCTGGGATTTCGGCAATAGTGAGTCCGGCACGAACAACTTCAAGACGCAGACGACCGGAATCGACGTCACTCACCAGTACACCGGTTTCGACACGTCGGGGAAGGTCACGACACCGAAGCAGGTGCGAGCGGTCGCGGTCCAGGACTCGGCCATGAGCTCTCAGTTCAATGTCGTGTTGAAGCTTCCCACCACTCGCGTGGGGATCTCCGGTACGACCACACCAATCACCGCCTCCAGCGTCGTTCCTCTCGACATCGTGGAAGGGGCAACCTTCAACGACGCATCCGACGGTTCGGTGGAAGGTCACTATGGTGTCTGGGTGATCGACGGGACGCCGACGAAGTTGAAGCCCAATGAAACCATCCCGGTGGGTGGTGTAGGCGCCCACACGCTTCAATTCCAGGCTTACTACGGCAAGTACGACGCCTCCTTTGTCGGAACTTCTCCCTATGCCGCATCGGCGATCACCATTCCTTATGTCGTGCGTCCCTTCCGGGTGCGTCTCAACGTACCGACGACCGTGGGAAGCTCGATTCGCTTCTCGGCCACTCCGGAGTGGACCAGCGACAGGTCCACGCTGCAAGCCACACAGTGGAACGTGAGTTGGACTCTGACCGGCGGCGTGGCCGCGGGTGGTGTCTCCACGCAGTCCGTCCCGGGATTGAGCGGGACGTACGCGGTCGGTGTCATTCCGCAATACGACGTGCTCAAGACCGATGTCCCTTCGGGCAGCACCATCATGCTCGAGGTCAGTGTTGATCCAGGCTCCCTCTCCACGGCCGCCGCGCCGTACGCATCGACCAGCACCAGCTCGCTGTTGACCACACCGGATCCGCTGATCGAGCAGGCTGGTTGTGCGAACACCGGCAGCCCCTGCTCGTTCACTGCGAAGTCCGTCGGAGGCGGCTCGATCTCCGATTGGGCGCTCCTCTGGACCGTCAAGCAGGGGAATACTACGGTTGCGACCAGCGCCGCCAACCCCTATGCGCCGACGTTGGCGCAGGGAAGCTACACGGTCTATCTGAAGGCCACCAAGACCGTCTTCGAGAAGGAAGTCACAAAAGCGCTGACGGTCCAGCAGAGTCTTTGCGGACCGCTGCCCGCGGACTCGGCCGTCACGTTCAACATAATCGGCTGCGGATCCGGCTGCCCGGTGGGCACCACCGTCTCCTTCACTCCCAGCATCTCCGGCTATTCCAAGCAGGCCTGCGATACGTTCTCCTGGAACTTCGGGGACGGGACTCAGGCCTCGGGTGAAGAGGTGTCGCACGCGTACAGCTCGGCCGGCACCAAGACCGTCACCTTCACGATCTCGAATACCGGCGGAGGAGCTGCCGTCTCCAAATCGAGGAGTGTCAACATCACCGGCGGAGGCAACACCAACACCTGCACCGCGCCCTCCCAGATCGCCATGTCGTTCAGTGGTTGCACGGCGACGAATGATTGCCGGACCACGGACAGCATCCGGTTCACAGTCACCAAGGCGGGCGGATCCCTGCAGACATGCGACACGGTGGCCTGGTCGTTTGGAGACAACAAGACCAGCACCAACTCCAGCCCCACGCATACGTTCGACGCGACCGGAACATTCACCGTGACGGCCGTGGTGTCGAATTCTCAGGGGTTGTCGGCCTCAGCCACCAAACAGATCACCATCGGTACCGGGTCCAGCGGCGGAAACTGCGCCATCGCGCCCGGTCCGGCCAACTTCGTCATCACGTTCTCCGGGCCCACCAGCGGATGCGTGTACGCCGGTGCCAATTGCACGGTGAACGAAGCCATCGCCTTCGAAGCGCTGAACTACTTCTACGTCCCGGCGAGCTGTGACTCGTACGCGTGGAACTTCGGAGACAACAACACGTCGACGGTCCGCAACCCGCTGCACTCGTACACGAACAACGGCACCTACAGTGTGCAACTGACGGTGACGAACAATCGGGGGAGCTTCACCTACACACGGTCGGTGGTGGTCTCCGGTGGCGCGCCCGCCAAGCCGGTGCCGACCATCAGCGGCTCCTTCCCGACCACTGCGCAGAAAGGCAAGCCGGTCTCGTTCACCGCGAGCTCCAGCATGAGCACGACCACGGGCTGGACCTGGACGTTCGGCGACGGGACCCCGGCGGACACCTCGCAGGCCGGAACCGTGGCCCAAACCAGCACGATGTCCCACACGTTCAACACGGCCGGGACGTACACGGTCACTGCCAAGGCGCGCAACTCCGAGGACGTAGCCTCCGCGCCGACGAACAGTACCCAGTCGCAGATCACGATCACCAATGCCCCGGCCATCCCCGAGTACATCTACCTGTTGCCGGTCGCGGTGCACGCCGCGGGTCAAGGCAACAGCTCGTGGCGCACGGACGTGCAGATCTACAACCCCGATCCCGCGGTCTCGGTCGACAAACCTCTGGAAATGACGGCGGCCTTCAAGGGCCAGACCTTCAACCTGGTGGTGACCAAGGCCACGCACATCTACGAAGACTTCCTCAGCAAGATCCTCGATCACGACGATCAGGGGCCGGTGATCATCACCACCAAGACCGCCCTGGTCGCCCCGCAGATCTGGACGCGCACCTACAACCAGACCGAGCAGGGTGGCACCTTCGGCCAGTTCATCCCGGCCATCCGTCTCGACAGCGCCGGCTCCGGCAGTGCGTTCGGTGAGGGCAAGTACTACCTCTCCGGCCTCCGTCATGACGACCGCTTTCGCACCAACGTCGGCTTCGTGAATCCGAACGCCGTGGCCATCAACGCCACCGTGACCGTTCGCGACGATCGCTTCCTGGCCATTGCCCAGTTCACACGCACGCTGCAGCCGTTCCAGCTCGATCAGTTCACGCTCAAGAACCTGGTTCCGACACTCCCGACCGCCAGGCCGTTCAGCCTGCAGATCGAAGTGCCGCCCGGCCAGTGGGTCATCGCCTACGCATCGTTCATCGATAGCATCAGCAATGACCCGGTCTTCCTGCAGGCCGTTCGTGAGAGTGAAGTGGCCTCCATCGATCACCGCGTGAGCGTGATCCCGGGCGTGGGCCACGTCGGTCAGTGGCGCAGCGACGTGACCATCTTCAATCCCGACATCGAGAACCCGGTGCAGTTCGACCTCGAGTACTTCGACAACGGCGGCAACAAGCTGGCCGGAGCCACGGGCATCGTCCTCGACTCCCGCAAGTTCCTGCAGTACTCAGACATCCTGGCGCAGGGTGTTCTCGGCAGCAATGTGCCGGAAGGTCTGGGAATGCTGAAGATCAGCGCCACCACTCCGGTCCCGAACTCGCGGTATCCGATGACCTTCGCGCGGACCTACTTCGACGACGGAGCCAATGGCACCTTCGGCCAGGGCATCGTCGGCTTCTCGGGTGGGAAGCCAAACGTGAAGGTGAACAAGCCGGGCATCATCGCCGGTGTCCGTCAGAACGCCTCCTATCAAACGAACATCGGTCTCGTGAACGTGTCGTCGACCGCCACGGTCCACGCCACGATCACTCTGCTCGATCCGTTCACCGGCGCGGCGGCCTCCTCGCTGCAGTACACGTTGGCACCGAACCAGACCATCGTCGGGGCCTACAATGGCTGGGGCGCCATCGAGAGCGGTACATTGAAGGTTGAAGCCGACGGTGACGTCTGGGCCTTCGTCTCGATCAAGGACAAGAAGACCAACGATCCGGAGTACGTGCCGGCCACCGCGACGCAGTAGTCCCTCCAGTTGCTTCCTTTCCGAAGTGGCGGGCCCTCGGGCCCGCCACTTCGTTTTTGGACGGGCTCTTTCACAACTCCGTAGAATGTCGCCGATGGAGATTGCCGTCCAAGCCGCCGATGTGTCGAAGCACTACGACATGTACCGCCGGCCCGCGGACCGTCTCATCGAGCTCCTCACGCGGCGCCCGCATCACGTGGTCTTTCCGGCGCTGGAAGGAGTTTCCTTCGAGGTGGAGAAAGGGGAGACGGTCGGCATCATCGGCCAGAACGGCGCGGGCAAGAGCACGCTCCTCAAGTTGCTTTGCGGAGTGACGCGCGCGAGCTCCGGGACGCTCCGGACGCAGGGCACGATCGCCTCGATCCTGGAGCTGGGAACGGGGTTCCATCCCGAGTTCAGTGGCCGCGACAACGCCGCGCTGAACGCCGCCATCCTCGGTCTCACCCCGGCCGAGGTTCGCGAGCGGCTGCCGGCCATCCTCGAATTCTCCGAGCTCGGCTCGTTCATCGACCGGCCAGTGAAGACTTACTCCTCAGGCATGTACATGCGGCTGGCCTTCTCCGTGGCGGTGAATGTGGTGCCGGACATCCTGGTCATCGATGAGGCCCTGGCCGTGGGAGATGGGCACTTTCAGAAAAAGTGCGTCGACAAGATCCGCGAGTTCCAGGAGGCGGGACGGACCATTCTCTTCTGCTCCCACGCGTTGTACTACGTCTCCTCGATCTGCCGCCGCACGCTTTGGCTGGATCAGGGACGACTGATGCGGTATGGGCCGTCGCTCGATGTGGTCCACGAATACGAGACGTTTCTTCTGGAGCGCGACCGGCGGCATCCAGCGACCGAGACCGTGCCCGAGTCGCACTCCCCGGTGCGCTTTCGCAGCGTGGAAGTGTTGGACCGGTCCGGGGTGACCCGCGATCTCTTTGCCCGCGGGGAGGACGTTCACGTGCGGCTGCGCATCGACGCGGACACCCCGCGCCAGCCGGTACACGTCCTGGTGGGCGTTCACCGCTCCGCGGACGACCTGCAGTGCTTCGCCGTCGGAACCCACGCGGATGGGGTGACCCCCTTGTCGGGCAGCACGGAGTACGACATTACGGTGCGTCTGGTGAATGTGCCTCTGTTGCGCGGCGACTACTCGATCATCGCTTTCGTGGGCGATGAGAACGCCATCACCGTCTTCGATCGAAGGGACGTGCGTCCGGCCTTCTCGATGACTGGAGATCGGTTCGAGATCGGCCTGATCTCGGTCGACCATCGGTGGGAGCTCCAGCCTCGTCCGGCCAGTCTGGCTACGCTCGAGCGGCGATGATCTCTCTGCTCCTGATCAACTTTCGCTCCGCCGCGCTGACGGCGGAGGCCGTGCGAACGGCGCGCGAAGGCACTTCCGCTCCGCTGCAGGTCGTCATCGTGGACAACAGTTGCGATCCCGGCGAAGCGAACGCGTTGCGTGATCTGGGCGAGGTGCTGATCGTCAGTGGAAGCAACCGCGGCTATGCCGGGGGGATCAATGATGGGCGCCGGGCCTGCCGCGGCGAAACGATCATCGTCTCCAATCCGGATGTGACCTTCGCAGCGAAGGCGCTCGACCTGCTGGCCGGAGCTCTCGGACCTTCGGTCGCCGTCGCCGGTCCGGCCCTCTTCTGGGATGACGCCCACCAATGGCGTCTTCCTCCAGGTGATCTGATGACCGCACCGGAGAAGCTCGATGCGATTTTGGCGGCTCGTTCCGAAGCGTGGCGCGCGCAACGGGACCGGCGACGATTCCGGCAACGGGTGGCCTTCTGGTCGCTGGCGCGGACCACGCCTGTGCGGATGCTCTCCGGCGCGGTCATGGCCATCCGCAGCGCGGATTTTGACGAAATGGGTGGCTTCGACGAGCGCTTCGCACTCTACTTCGAAGAGAACGACTTCCTGCGTCGCGTGGCCGCGCGGCGAAAGGGAATCGTCTACGTTCCTGCGGCACACTGCCGGCATCTCTACAATCAGAGTGCAGCCCAGGAGGGGGCCGCCGCGGCCGTCCGCTATGCCGAATCACAACGGAAGTATCTGGCCAAGTGGAATGGACCCTGGTTGGCGGGGATCCTCGAGCGGATGGAGCGCCCGCCCCACAGGGCGGACCTGCCGTCACTTCAGGGTGCCATTGCTCCGGGAGGGTCCTCCGTGGTCGTGGAGGTCTCCCCACTGGCGACCTTCGCCACGGCTGCCGGACTGATGAGCGCGTCCTCGGCGGTGGAACTGCCGGCGGAAGTGCGGGCCTCCGCGGGTGGGACACCGTTGTACGCGCGGGTGGTCGAACGGGACACGGCTCGGGTGCTGGCCATGTATAAAATTACGTCATGAGCTCGACGAGCGTGTCGGTGGTGATCCCTCGACGACCGGGCTCGTCCAACCCGTTGGGCGCCGTGACCGGCTATCTGCAGACGACCGGCCTCACCTTCGAGGTGCTCGTCTCGGACGGGGAGACTCACGGCGCCGCGCTCCGGCGGGGAGTGAGCGACGCGAAAGGAAGCGTCATCGTCGTGGTCGATCCGGAGCTTCCCTATCCGGTTGAAGCGATCGGTGATGCGGCAGCCATGATTGATTCTGCGGCCACCGATGTGGTGTTTGCCTCGGCCGCGCCGGACGATCGTGGAACGGCTCTGTTGCGTTGGCTGCTGGTTCCGGAGCTTCCCGATCTCACGATCCGGCTGGCGGCCTTCTCGAACGTGGCCGCGAAAACGGTGGCCGGCGAATCCCGGTTGCTCGATGGTGCCTGTGAGCTGGAGATGGCTTTCCTCGCGAACAAATACGGCTTTCGGGTCGAGCACCTGGTCGTGCGCACCGACCGGAAATCGCGGCCGCTTGGCAGGGTGCGTTCGTTGATTGCGGCCGTGACGATCCGCCTGGCCAACCGCCGTCACGAATATCGGGCGGCACGGCGCTGCCCGGTCTGTTTCTCGAACGAGGTCTGGAGCTGCGCGCAGATTCCCGGAAACGTCGTGCGTGCCTGCCGGAGGTGCAAGAGCCGGTACTTGAACCAGTTTGCGGACGAGGAAGGGACGCACCCGGTGCGTCGTGTGCTGCGCGCGCATGCCGCCCCTTTGTCGCCCGCGTATGAAGCGCATTCTCCGTCAGCGCGTGAGAGCACGAGTGCGCGCCGGCTCAAGTGGGTGCGCCAGCAGCTTCCTTCGCGGGCGCGGATCCTGGAAGTCGGTGTGCGGGATGGCAGCTTCGGCGCACTGGCCTCGCGCGACTACGAGTACGTGGGGATCGATCCAGCGTCCGCCGTGGCGCGCTCGGCCCGAGGTCGTGGGCTGGATGTCTACTGCGCGTCTCTGGCGTCGTTCGTCAATGTCGGACCGGCCTTCGACGCCATCACGCTCTTTCACGTCTTCGAGAACATCGCCGAGCCGCATGACGCCCTGGCGCGGATCAAAGACCTGCTCAAGCCGGGAGGGGTGCTGTTCCTCTCCACCTTCGATACAGAAGGATTGATCTACCTGTCCTTCGAGCGGAAGCGCATGGCCCAGAACTTCCGCACGCACCTGATCCTCTATTCGCGTTCGGCGCTCATCGAACTGCTCGAGCATTCGGGCTTCGAGATCATCGGGATTGGGCCGGACTTCGAGCATCGCGACCACAAGTTCCTGCGGCACTGGCTGGCCTCGCATCATCCGGTCGCGGCGCCCGTGGTGCGGGCCTTCCTGACCGTTCTGCCCGATCCGGCCATCGTCAGTACGGGCTCGATCCGGATCGTGGCCCGCCGCCGGTCCGGGACGCCGCGGAACGTCCGCGCCATCCGCTCGGTGGAGCCGACACATGCCCGGTGACACGCGCGGCTATCGCGAAGGCGATGAAGCGGCGATTCTCGAGCTCTTTTCGCGCTCCTTCCCTCACGCTCCGAGAAGCCTGAAGCACTTCGAATGGAAGTATCGACGCAATCCGTCGGGCAACGAGCGCATCAGCCTCACCTTCGACGAGGGCTCGCGTCTGATCGGCCACTACTCCGGTTATGCCGTTCCCTTCCGCGCTTACGGGAAGGACGTGCTCGCGCACCAGATCGGCGACACCATGACCGACGTGGCCGTACGCCACATAGGCCGCGGGCCGACGAGCATCCTGGGTCGAACCGCGCTCGATTTCTACGCCCGTTTCTGCGAGGAGCGGATCGCCTTCAACTATGGGTTCAACGTTGCCAACATCCAGAAGTTCTCCCTGCGCTTCCTGCGTAGCGATCGCGTCGAGCCCGTGACCTATCGCGTGGCCCCGGTCCCCCGCCCACTCCCGCGGCTGGAACGGTGGGCCCGGGGATTTCAGCTGGAGCTCGTGCGGGAAACAGGTCCCGAATGGGACCGGTTCTTCGAGCGGGTAGCCGGGACCTACCGCTTTCTCGTGCGCCGGGACGCCCGGTATCTGCAGTGGCGCTATCTCGATGCGCCGGACGGCGAGTACGCGCTCGTGGCGGTGCGGAAGTGGCGGCGGCTGGTCGGGTGGATCGTGTTCCGCATCCGGGAGCATCGCTTCACCTGGGGAGACGCGTTGTTCGACCCGCGCTTTCCCGATGCCGTCGAAGTTGCCTTGCGGCACGTCGTTCCTTCGTATCCGGTCGACTCTATCGAGGCCTGGTTTCCGCCGCGCCCGCGCTGGTTTCATGCGATCCTCACGGACCTCGGGTTCGAGACCCGTCCCGAGCCTCAGAATCTTTCGGTGATGTGTGTGCCCTTCACCTGGGCCGAGGTCGTCGACCGGATGCGAGAAGATCTGTATTACGCCTGGGGGGACAGTGATCTGTTCTGAGCCCGCGATATGTAGCCAGCACCCGGGCCCGCCAACGGGCTACGGGCCTGCATCCTGCATGGCGCTCTCATCCATCGGACGAAAGAACGTCCGATGAGCCGGTGCGAACGATGAACACAGAGCAACAGCAATCCGGGTCGAGGGAGCGGCGGCTGAGCGACGTGGATAGGAAGCGTGTGCTCGTGATCGACGACGACCTGCCAATACGAGGGATGCTGGCCGCGGCCTTGCGCCAGCGCGGGTATCAGGTGCTGCTGGCCGGAGATGGGGCGGAAGGCCAGCGCGCGCTGACCATCCACAAGCCGGATGTCGTGCTACTGGACCTGGCCATGCCGGACGTCAACGGCTGGGACTTTCTCCAGCGCCTCAGCGAGACCGGCCACCTGGGCACCATCCCCATCATCGTCGTCTCCGCCCACGTGCGTGTAGAGCCTCAAGCGTTGTTGCAGATGGGGGTGGCGGCCATTCTGCCCAAACCGTTCCACCTGCCCGACCTCATCGATCTGATCGAGCACCTCGCCGCGTGAATGTACCTGAACGACTGGCCACTCTTTTTCCCGGCAGGGCGCTGCGGAGCTACGTGCACTGGAAGGTGCGTACCGATCCGGCCTACGCAGCGGTGCGGGAAGCCCTGGGCCCGCGGGAGCGCTCGCTGGTGGACGTCGGGTGCGGGATCGGCCTCCTGGCCTTCTACCTCCGCGAGCACGGATATGAGGCGCACATCATCGGCATCGACTTCGATCCACGCAAGATCGATCTGGCTCGCAAAGCGGCCACACGCTATCGCAAGATCGACTTCGTCACCGGCGACGCGCGCAATCCTCTGCCCGAGAATCACGCCATCGTGATGCTGGATCTCCTGCACTACTTCGACCCGGCCTCGCAGCGTCAGATCCTCGGCAACGCGGCCCGTGCAGGCACGTGCGTGATCCTCCGCCAACCCGTGCGCGATTCGTCTCTCCGTTATCGCCTGACTCGTCTCGTCGACTCGCTGGCGCGGATCTTTGGCTGGATGAAAGCGGAGTCGTTGCACTATCCGACGAGGGAGGAGATCGTCTCCGCCTTCGAGGGCTTCCGCAGCGAGGTCCGTCCGTTGTGGGGTCGCATGCCGTACAACACGCACTTCTTCGTCTTTCGGCGCAAGTAGCGCGACGCCGTCAGCCCGACCATCAAACAGCCCGGAGCTGGGCGTCCTCCGGGACCACGAACGCATAGCCGCGCGTCTGCAGCTCAGTGACGACGCGCTCGATGACTTCAAGCGAATGGGCACGGCCCTGGTGCAGGAGCACGATTGCCCCGGGAGCCACGTCGGGAAGGATGCGCCGCACGACCTCGTCCGGGTCGGAGAGCACGGCGTCGAAAGCGCGTGCACTCCACCCGATCAGACGCATCTTGCGGCGCGACAGCGCAGGATGGACGGCCGGATTCTTCATTCCCACGGGCGCGCGGAACCAGCGCGGGACGGCTCCGGTGATCGCGCGCAGCTCCCGATTGCAGTCGTCGATCTCCATCGCCACGCGCCCCGGAGGGAGGCACCAGAAGCTGGCACTGGGATGGGTCTGACTGTGATTGCCGACCGTGTGCCCTCGCTGCAACAACGCGGCGATCCAGTCGGGGTGACGCCGGGCCAGCTCCCCCTTCACGAAGAACGTCGCCTTGACGCCCAGCTTGTCGAACGCGTCCAGCAGGGCCGGGGTGTCGTCGGTGGGTCCGTCGTCGATGGTCAACCACAGTTCCCGGCGCGAGGTGTCGAAGCGCGTGATGACCGGACCGAGCCACTGCACGTTTGGGCGCAGGATCGGATAGAGGAGGAGCGCATGCGAAAGCGCCAACAGGGCCACTCCCGCGAACGGTGCGCGAGGCCATAGGAGGATCAGCGCCAGCGGCGCCGTCACCGCGAAGCCGAGGATCAAAGCTCGGATGAGTAGCCTCCCAGGGAGGTCTCCCACCGCGCGATGACCCCGCGGAAGGGCAGCAGAGCGACCGCCGCCACACCGTTGAGAGCCAGGATCGCCAAAAACTGCCAGGCCACGAACCTCACCCACGACGGGTCGCGTGCAAAGTACGCCGCGGCGCCGGTCAAGGACGCCATCAGGATCATCGAGTTCAGCCGGAGGTTGTTTCCGCGCTTCATGAACAGCACGCCGAAAGTGACGATGGGGACGTGCATCAAGACGATGGCCAGCGGCAGCGCAGCGATGGCTGCCAGCGTCCAACTCCTGGCCGAAAGGACATGCGCCGCGTAACACGACAGTGTGAGAGTGGTCCAGGCCCCCACCAGGAAGTTCTCCCCGGCGCTCTGATGGCGGTCCACCACCACGGCCACATCACCCGGGACCGGCCGGGAGTTGACCATCCCGACCAGCGCATACAGACGGAAGAGCGCGAAGTTATGGCGCAAGGGAAGCCATTGGGCGTCCACGCGTCCGCGGATGATGTTCATCGCGGCGGCTCCTTGGAGAACGGATCGAAGTGGAACCACTGGAACCACGCCTCGCGCAGCACGACCTCCAATTGGTTCGTCCAATGAGTCATCGCCTTTTCGAACGCTTCCGTCCGATCCCGGGTCCGGACGACGTGGAAGGGCTCAGCGGCCAGGACGCGATATCGCCTCCTGCCGAGGCGGAAGATGAAGACCGGATAGATAGGCACCCGCGCGGCCATGGCCAGGGCGAACGGACCTGAGGGGAGCTCAGTGCGTCTGCCGAACAGCGTGGCCGGATGCGAGGCGATGCCGGGAGTGACGCGGTCGCCCTGGACGGCGATGAGCTCTCCCCGCTGGAGCGCGTCCAGCAGGTCGATGGCCAGGTCGCTGGAGCGCGTACTGAAATCCACCCGCAGCGCCTCGGCCGAAGTGCGCGCGTCCAGGTCCTGCTCGAACCGACTCGTGTCCGGGTCGAGCTCGGGAGCGCGCACCATGACCATCTTGCGTTTGGAGAGAGCGGCGAACAGATGCGCGCCGAGGTCGTAGTTGCCCATGTGGGCGGTGAGGAAGATGGCTCCGCCCTTCTCCTCATTCAAGCGATCCACATTCTCCCGTCCGATGAACTCCCAGTCGGGAGAGACCCGCAACTCCTTGAAGCGGACCTTGTCGTCGATCGTCCAGGCGAAGTTCCAGAACACGCGGCAAGTGCGAAAAAAAATGGACAGCCAGGAGGACCCGGGGAAAATCGCCTGCAGGTTGTACATCACCCCGCGCCGGCCCTCCGTCCAGAGCAGGGCAAAGAGAAAGGCCCAGAGCGCGAGGATGTACGGCTCGATCCAATAGGGGACGTTGAGGACGGCCCAGCGGAGATACTGCCGCCAGAACACGCCGCGCGCTCGGAACCGGCCCAG
Source organism: Acidobacteriota bacterium (assembly GCA_039932995.1). Classification (GTDB taxonomy): domain Bacteria; phylum Acidobacteriota; class Thermoanaerobaculia; order Gp7-AA8; family Gp7-AA8; genus QHVT01. Next base: position 45,643 of record JBDTOZ010000826.1, read on the forward strand.
CCACTTCACGGGCTCATGATCTCCGCGATCTTCCGATCCTGTGCGGGAAGAGGAGGCCGAAGGATCCGGAAGAGCGCACTCTCCATCAATCGCTCGTCGCCCGGATACGTGGCCACGAACTGCAGCGGGAAACGCTCGAAGATCTCGGCATCGCTCCGTTTCCGCCGCTGCTGCACGGCCCGCCGTTTGTGCGCCAGGTGGCCATCGTTCCGCAGAATCCAGTCGAGCGCCCGGAACTGCATGGCCGTCAGGGGATCGTCGATGGCCACCAGGGGTCTACGCCGCCATCCGCGTGGCCGCGGCTTCTCTCCGAAAGGCCGCGTCAGTTCGTCCGCGCCCGGATTGCGTGTGGTGGCGTAATGGTGGATGCGGTGCAGGTACGCGTATAGCACCGCGGCCCCGCTCTCGGGCAGGTTCTCGTAGTTTTTGATGGCCGTCTGCAGCGCGTTTCGCTCGAAGAGAACGCCGCGCTCGAAGTCGCCGAGCCGGTTGCTGGTCGTGCTCGAAGCATGGCGGACCAGCGCGTCCGGCTCGAAGAGCACACGGTACCCGCAGATCCAGCTCCGCCAGCCGAAGTCGACGTCCTCGAGATAGGCGAAGAAATCGTCGTCGAAAGCACCGAGCTCCATCAGCGCCGCGCGGCGGGCGATCATGTTCCCTCCGCAGGCGAAGAGAATCTCGTCGCCGCGGGCCGGTTCTTCGCGTGAGCCGACGGGATAGCGGAACCCGTTCTGGAACGCGTGGCCATCGAACGTGAGCAGGCCGCCGATGAAGTCGATCCTGGTGCCCGTGGGGTCGACGATCCTCCCGCCGATGGAAATCACGTCCTCGGGCGCTCCCTCCATCGCGGCCGTCAGCGCGGACAGCCATCCCGGCTCCGGGACGGCGTCGTTGTTGAGGAAGATGACCTGTGTGGCCGTCGATCCGGCCAGGGCCGCGGCCAGGCCGCCGGTGAAGCCGCGATTCTCCGTGAGTGCGAAGAGCTTCACCTGCGGGTGTCCGGCTGCAATGGCCGTGGGGCTCCCGTCGCTCGATCCGTTGTCGACCACCGTGATGCTGGCCCCGGGGACGCCGGCGAGCTGTGCCTCGACCGCGCGCACGCACTCCAGCGTCTCGGCGCGGTTGTTCCAGTTGACGATGATGATCTCAGTGGTGGTCATGCGTTAGCGGAGCCGCCGCTTCAGACGGTCGAGGACGGTGATGGGGCGTTCAGGGATCCCGGGCCGGGCGGCGAAGCCGTCCCTAGTGCGGTCGGTCTTCGGTGCGCGGCAGAACGTCCGCAATGGTCCAAGCGTGTCGTCCCACTGATGATCGTTCACGAACCCTTCCGTCCCGCGCGTCATCCCTTCGGGATCGATGCTCACGATGGCCGCCGCGTACGCATTGGGAGTGTGGTCGCGCACCACGATCCCGCTGTCGTAGCGCGCGAGGATCTCGTCCGTGCCGGGCGCGGAGCTGGAGACGATCGGCAGACCGCACCACAGGTAGTCGTAGATGCGTGTGCGCATGGAGAGGTCGGTCTCGAGCGAGCGGGGGAAGGTGATCAGCGCCAGCGCGAAGCGCTCGAAGAATTCCGCGCGGCGCTCGTAGGCCACCCAGGGCTCGAAGCGGATGAAGTCGTAGCCGTTCGTGCGCGCGTAGCTCATCGCCTCCGCCAGCTTTCCCTGCGGCGTGATGTCCGGATTGGGGTGATGAGTGAACGTCAGCGTGGCATCGGGCACGGACTTGCGGACGATGGCCACCGCCTCGATTGCCGCGATCGGGTCGTACCAGTCGTAGATGCCGCCGAAGAGGATGTCGGGGGCGGAAGGCCCGCGTCGAGCGGATCGCGGGGGAGGGACTCCGAACGGGGCCACCGCGATCAGACTCCGCAACTCGGGATCGCTCTCGAAAAGGACTGGATTGAGCCGCCCCGCCGCGAGAAGAGCCCCGAGGTAGAACATCCGCTGCGCCTCGGAAGCGCAGAGAAAAAAGTCTCCTCGTACCAGAGAGCTGGTGAGCGTGAAGTGATCGTGGCGAAAGACTTCTCCGCCCCGCTCGGCGTAGTAATGCATGTTCTCGATGATGTACGGATCGTAGAGATCGACCACCGTGGGGATCGAGTGGGCTTGCAGGAAGAACGCATTGGCCACGTGACCCTGGACCACCGCGACGTCGCTGCGCTCACTCGCGGCCAGAAGCGTCTCAGGCTGGATGGGGCCGGAGGCGCAGCCATTCACCTCACCCCCGTCCGCGGAGAGCACCGTCAGCGTGTGTCCGTCCTCCCGCAACACCCGCGCGATCTCGAGAAAACGGATTCCCACTCCGGCCGGTTGACCGTGACCGAGAGGCTCGGGACAGACGAGCAGGACCCGGCTCATCCGCGTCCCCGGATTTTTTCGAGAGTGGTGTGTACCTTCCACGTCTTGGAGCCATAGATCATGTTCAGCAGCCCATTCAGACGGGCAATCTCCACGCGAAGCAGATCGATCTCGCCCGTGGCGTGATGGAACGCGCCGGTGGCCTCGCCGTGCAGACGCTGCAGCTCCGCAAACCGTTCGCCGGCCCGTTCCAGCTCACGGGTCAGGCGCTCGACCTGGAGGGTCTTCTGCTCGTAATCGCCGACGATGCCGCTCATTGCGGCCACGGCTCCTTCGAGCTCGCGGTGGCGCAACGCGTACCCGTTGAGAGTGTCCTGCCCAGCAGCAGCTTGTGCGATGAGGGCGTCCTTCTCGCGGGTCAGTCGCTGGATGTCCCGGTGCGCGTGATCGAGCTCGCCTCGGGACTCGACCCACTCCGACTGCAATGCGCCGGCGCGTTTCTTCTGACGCTCGAGCACATTCGCGAAAACCGTGTTTCCGATGCGGCCGGCGTGTTTTTTCCAGACGCTCAACTTGGCCGCCCGGTAGCGCTCCGACCCTTCCGGCGCCGCTAATACGACGGAGGAGCCTCCTTCGAAATGGCGGATCTCGCAGGTGACGCGGGGCACTCTCAGAAAGTCGCCGCGTGCGGACAACCGGATCAGGTAGTCCCAATCCTCGAAGAGGTCGAACGCGGGATCGAATCCGCCCAGCTCGAGGAAGGTCTCCCGCCGCAGAAGGAGCGTCGGGAGAGGGATGTAGTTGTCTGCCAGCAGCAGGTCGCGGTCGTAATCCTGCGCAAAGAGCCGCATGCGCGAGTGCACTTCGTAGGTGCCGTCGGCCGTGGGCCGCAGAAACGCGGAAACCGCGTCCGTGTACCACGCCGCGTGCTCGGTTTCCGCCGCGGAGGCGAGTGTCTGCAGATGTTCGGGATAGAAGAGATCGTCGTCGTCGAGGAAAACCAGCAACGGGTGGGATGCCGCGCGGACGCCCGCATTCGCGGCTTCGGCCCGGCCGCGGGCAGTTTCATGCTCGACGAGCAGGACGCCTTCGACGTCGGGGCGAATCCCACCATCGTTCACGACGACGATCTCGGCCGGATAGCCTGTCGAGCGAACGGAGTCGATGGCCTGGCGCACCAGGGAGGGGCGATCCTTCGTGCGAATGACGACGCTCACCGGGGCCGCCTCGCGCACGCTCACGAGATCTGGCGGGGTTCCGACACGCCGGCGCAGATCGCTGAAGGGTGTCGTCCGCAGCGAGGGGAGATCGACGAGAAAGTAAGCCTCCGCATACTTCGTCTCCGGAGGCATGGTCATGGCGCGGTAGGCATTCAGTCCGCGTGCATAGCCAATGTAGTCGCGGTGGGCATTCTGCGTCGCGTGCTCGCCGATGGCGGCGTACTTGGCTTCGGCGACGGCGGTAATGTCCACGATGGCGTTGGGGCGGATGGGCTGACCGACTTCGTAGAAGGCGACGCGGGCCACGGCCAGATCGGCGAACAGCGTCTCGTCGCGCTGCACGAGCTCGCAGAAGATCCGGGACAAGGAGAGGTGATCGGGGTGGATCTCGATCGGGCTGGGAACGGCGATCAGGTCGGGACGAAAGGCAAGAAGCTCCTCGCGCAGACGCGCCCCTGCTTCGTCGCCGAGGGCGCGGTCGGGAAAGCGGAGGAACTCGAGCTCCACGCCTTCGCCGAGACGGTCCAGCGCCCGGCGGGACTCCTGCTCGCGCGTGGAGGCCGCGCCGGCCTGGGCACCATCGGTGGCCACGACCACCCGCACCGGGCGCCGGTCGAGGAGATGCTGCGCGACCAGGCCGCCGCACCCGATCACCTCATCGTCCGGGTGGGGAGCCAGGATGAGCAGCCGCTCGCCGCGGAGCAGCGCCGGTTCGTACGGAATCGCCTCCGCCTCGATCAACACGGCCGCATTATAGGGCGCAGGGGCGGCACGGCCGCCAGCGCTGGTTGGGCCCGCTGGAGATCGGGATCACGCGCGGGTCCGGAGGGCGGCGTGCCTGTGGAGCGGTAGGCTTTAGCCTGCCAGGCTCTTGCGAGACACTTCCCCTCTGCCGTCGCGGCGGCGTCACGGGACGAGGCTCCCGGCACGGCCCGTCCCGAGAGCCTCACCCGGCTTCGGCACGTGTGTCGCGAGTGCCCGGTGGACTAAAACTAAAGTCCACCGCTCCACAACTCAAAGTTAGCTCGTATGCCCTCCTGCCTCCTGCCTCGAGCCCTGCCCCTATAATGCGTCCGGGTTCGTATGACGGAAGACAGTACGCTCGACGAGCTGGTGCGACTGCGCGCCGAGCATCGTCAGCTGAGCGATCTCCTGAAGCTCATCCAGGAGTTGACGTCCACGGTCGTGCGGAGCGAGTCCGTCAGCGACCTGTTCGCGCGCGCCTTCGCGACGCTGTTCGGGTGCGTCAAGTTCGACGCCGGTGCCGCGGTGATGATCGAACAGCACCTGGAGCTTTTCGTCAGCACCCGTGCCGACGCCGCTGAACTGCTCGACGACCGCTTGGTGACGAGCATCCGCCGCACGTTGGAGGAGCGGATTCCGGTCTCCTTCGCCTCGACGGAGATCGTAGTCATGGCCGAGAGTCATGACCTCCCGGTGGACGACAGGGTCGCGGGGATCGACTTCCAGTCCTCCGCTCTGCTCGCGCACGAGCAACGAACCGCGGGGTTGCTGCTAGTGGCGCGCATGGAGCCTTTCTCCGATCGCGAGGAACAGATCCTGGCCATCTTCGCCACGCAGGTGTCGATGCTCCTGGACACCATCCGGGCGCGGGAGCGCATCGTCAACCTCTCCGAGACGGACGACCTGACCGGGGTCTGGAACCGCCGCTACTTCCGCCGTCAACTGCCTCATGAGATCGAGCGGGCGCACACGTTCGGCGTGCCTCTGGCCCTGCTGATCTTCGACATCGACGCCTTCAAGGAGATCAACGACAACTTCGGGCACCTGATCGGCGACGTCGTGCTTTCCGAGTTGTGCGGATCGGTGAGGGAGACCCTCCGTCCCACGGACATGCTGGCGCGCTACGGCGGCGACGAGTTCGCGGTCATCCTTCCTCATACGGATCTGGGCGGAGCCACCGCGGTGGCCGAGCGGATCCTCACGCGCATCCGCGCGGTGACCATCCCCACCGACGACGAAGGGGCCATTCAATGCTCCGTCTCGATCGGCATTGCCGAATATCACCGCGACGAGGACCGCTCCAGCGAGGATCTCGTGCGCCGCGCGGACGAACGACTCTATCTCTCGAAACGGCACGGCAAAAATCGATACACTGCATAGGGCTGGTTGGCGGTTGACGGTTCAACCGCGACGACAACCCCAACCGCAACCGCCAACCGATACCAACCATGTCCCTTCACCTCATCGCCAATTGGAAAATGAACCTTCCGCCGGAAGGGATCGAGCGCTATCTGGCCACCATCGGCGGGACGGATCCTCGCGATGTGGAGCTGGTCATCGCTCCGCCGTTTCCGTTCCTCCGGCACGTGGTGAGTTGCGGGCAGGGACTGGGCGTGGCCGCCCAGAACTGCAGCGAGCAGGAGGCGGGCGCGCTGACAGGAGAGGTCTCGCCGGTCATGCTGCGGGAGTGCGGCGTGGAACGAGTGATCCTCGGACACTCCGAGCGCCGCACGCTCTTTCACGAGACCGATGCGCTCATCGCGCGCAAACTATCGTTGGCCATTCGTACGGGGCTGCGCCCGATCCTCTGCATCGGGGAAGACCTCCGCGTGCGCGACCTGGGCAAAGTCGCCACCCACCTCGCGGATCAGCTCAGAGTCGCCGCCGTTCCCGAGCTCGAGTCCGCCAGCGGCCTGATCGTGGCCTACGAACCGGTGTGGGCCATCGGGACCGGTCGCAGCGCCACCGGGGCCATGGTGGCGGACACCGTGGCCGACATCCGTACCGCTCTGCAACGATTCTGGCCGTCCCATCTGACGAGCTCGCCGATCGTCTACGGAGGCAGTGTCACCCCGGAGAACGTCATCGAGCTCATGGAGCATGGGACGATCGACGGCTTCCTGGTGGGAGGAGCCAGTCTCGATTCCCGGAAGTTCCTGGCGATCCACGCCGGAATGCGCTGACGGCACGGACCTGGGGAAGGGTGGGGCGGCCGGCAACCAACCGTCGGAAATGGGGAAAGCCACAACGCTTGACGTCTCCGCCGTTTGCGGGAACAATGCGCAGCCCGGGCCGGTTTGCGGTCTGGCATCACCGGAGAATTCATGATCGTTTTCCTCGTCACCTTGCACGTCCTCATCAGTCTCTTCCTGATCCTCGTGGTCCTGGTCCAACAGGGCAAAGGCGCGGATCTCGCGGGAGCATTCGGGGGAGGCGGCTCGCAGACCGCGTTCGGCGCGCGCGGCGCGACCACGCTTCTGCACAAATTGACGACCGGTTTCTTCGTTGCCTTCGTCATCACCTCTCTGGCTCTGGCCGTGTTGCAGGCCCGGCCTCGCAGCTCGGTCATGTCCGGGGATACCCCGGCCGCAGCGCCCACGGCGCCTGCGACCAAGAAGTAAGCGCAGCTTCGCTCTTTGACCTGCCCAAGTGGCGGAATTGGTAGACGCGCACGTTTGAGGGGCGTGTGGAGTAATCCGTGCCGGTTCGAGTCCGGCCTTGGGCACCAATCAGCATTCCACGCAAAAAGGCTCGCCACTGGCGAGCCTTTTTGCGTTGCACGCGGTTACTGGTTGCTGGTTGTCTGTGGTGTTCGGTTCTTGCGATCCGCATCGCTAGTTACGAAAAACCCCAGACAACCAGCAACCAGCAACAGACTTTGGCAACCGAATCACTTTTCCGTGATGCGCCGATCGTATTCCGCGGCGCGATCCAGGAAAGACTCGATCGAACGGCCCAGGGCGAGTTTCTCGGCGAGCTCGGCAGCGTTGTCGAAGTCGGCGCGGAGCCGCTCGGATTCGGCCAGGTAATAGTCGCGCAGGCCCACCTCGATCTTGAACTCCGGATACTTCTCCGCGAGGGTGCGCATCCACTCTTCCACCTGACGGCGGCGGTCCTTGTCTCCCACCCCTGACTTGAGGTCGGCCAGAAGTGTGCCCACGACACCGGAGAGGATCTGCATGCGCTGCTGGTGGACCGCATCATTGGCCATGGTGGCGCATTGTAAGTCAGAGGACGCATCGACGCCCCCTGTGCACCCTCCGCCCTCTGGGCTCTGTACAATGCCCGCCGCATGAAAGTCCTCATCGCCAATCGGGGCGAGATCGCGGTTCGCATCATCCGCGCCTGTCGGGAGCTCGGCTATCCGACGGTGGCGGTTTACTCCGAGCCTGACCGGGCCGCCCTGCACGTCGTCTCGGCCGACCAGGCCATGCCCATCGGGGCGGCGCCCTCACGCGAGAGTTACCTGCGCATCGACCGCATCCTCGAAGCCGCGAAGAAGAGTGGCGCGGACGCCATCCATCCAGGCTATGGCTTCCTGGCCGAGAACGCGGGGTTTGCCCGTGCCTGCCGGGACGCGGGCCTGCTTTTCATCGGCCCCTCTCCCGAGTCGATCGACGCCATGGGGTCGAAGACCGAGGCGCGGGCGCGCATGCAGGCCGCCGGCGTGCCGGTGGTCCCCGGACTCATAGACCCGGTGAAATCCTTCGACGAGATCGCCGCCTTCGCGCGGGAGGCCGGCTTCCCGATCATGATCAAGGCTGCCGCGGGTGGAGGGGGGAAGGGCATGCGGCGCATCGATCGGGAGGAGGAGCTCTTTCCTGCCTTCGAGCGCGTGACCAGCGAGGCCGCCTCCTTCTTCGGCGACGCCTCGGTTTACGCCGAGAAGTTCATCGAGTCGCCGCGGCACATCGAAGTGCAGATCCTCGGCGATCAGCACGGCAACATCGTTCACGTGGGGGAGCGCGAGTGCACTCTGCAACGCCGTCATCAGAAAGTGATCGAGGAAGCGCCCTCGCCCGTCGTCGATGCCGAGCTCCGCGAGAAGCTCGGTGCGATGGCCGTCAAGGCCGCGGCCGCGGTGAACTACTACTCCACCGGTACGATCGAGTGCCTGATGGGTCCGGACCGCGCGTTCTATTTTCTGGAGATGAATACACGTCTGCAGGTCGAGCATCCGGTCACCGAAATGGTCTGGGGCCTCGATCTGGTCAAGGAACAGTTGCGTGTGGCGCGCGGGGAGAAGCTGACCTTCACCCAAGCCGACCTGCAGCCGGCCGGACACGCCATCGAATGCCGCATCTACGCGGAAGACCCGTCCCGGAAGTTCGCGCCCTCGCCCGGTCTGATTCGTTACATCAGCCTGCCCGAGGGTCCGGGCGTGCGTAACGATCAGGGCGTCTACGCGGGCTACACCGTGCCGGTGTTCTACGATCCGATGCTCTCGAAGTTGATCGTGCACGGACAGACGCGCGAGGCGGCCATTGCGCGCATGCGCCGGGCCCTCTCCGAGTACCGCGTCGAAGGGATCATGACCACGATCCCGTTCTTCAGCTTCATCATGAACCACCCCGATTTCGTGGCCGGCCGGTTCGACACCGGATTCATCGACCGCATCCTTCCTGACATCGACTTCGATCAGCAGAAGGCCGATCCGCGGTACCGCGACGCGGCCATCGCCGCGGCGGCCATCCTGGCCTTCGAGGACTCGCAGAAAGTGAAGCTGCCGGATGACGTCCCTTCGCGCTGGCGGGATGCCGCGCGCGAGGAAGCGGTCGGAGGCCGGCAATGAAGTATGTGGTGCGCGACGGCGATACAGACCTCTCCGTGGAGGTCCACCGTCACGGTGCCGGCTATCGGGTGCGCATCGATGAGCGCTGGCTGGACGTCGACCTGGTCGATGCCGGCGGCTTCGTCCGCTCTCTCCGTCTCGAGGACGGAAGCCAGTTCTCGATCGTCCATCATCAGGAGGGAAACCGTCACGAGATTTCGTTCCCCGAGTCGACGGTGGTCCTCGAAGTGATCGATCCCCTGGCGGCGAAACGGCGTGGTCGCGACGACGAGATCGGCGCCACCGGCGCCATCAAAGCCCTCATGCCCGGTCGCGTCGTCCGTGTCCTGGTGGCCGAGGGTGAGGTCGTGCGCAAGGGCACCGGTCTGCTCATCCTGGAGGCGATGAAGATGGAGAACGAGATCCTGGCTCTGGCCGACGGCACGGTTCAGCGGATCTTCGTCACCGCCGGCCAGACCGTGGAGCTCGGCGTGGAACTGATGTTCCTCGAGTAGCGGTCGTCGCCGGAGCCGGGGCCGCGGAACATGCGGTGAGAACAGGCCGGTTCGGACCAGTAGCCAGTAACCGGCAACACGCTCCTATAATCCTTCCACCATGTCCTCCGCCCCTCTGGGACCCTTCCTCATCGGTGAACGTGCCGGTTCGTCGGTGTGGTTTGCCGAAGACACACGCAATGGGAAGGCGATCGCGATCAAGTTGCTCACGCGTCAGCTTCCGAAAGAGAGTGCCAAGCGCGAGGCACTCATCCGTGAAGTGCGGGTCGCGGCCGCGCTGTACCACACCTTCCTCGTGCCCATCCTGGAGATCCTTCAGCACGAGGACAACTTGCTCATGGTCATGGATCGACTGGAGGCCGTGCCCGTTCCACGGAAGGTGCAAGCGCATCCCTCGGAACGGACGGAGTTCTTCCAGCTCGCCTACCAGCTCGCCTCGGTGGTGAAGTACCTCCACACCAAGAACATCCTTCACGGCAACATCAACGGCGATTCCGTCCTGGTGACGCCCGACGGGCAGATCAAATTGGGCGGACTCAACACCGGGAATCTGCTGCGCCGCGATCACTCCTCGAACGCCTATCAGCAGAAGAGTAGCGACGCGCGTTGTGTGGCGTATTTCGCGCCCGAGCAGATCGCCACGTCCACGCTCGAAGAGCGAACCGATCTCTTTTCAGTCGGTACGGTGCTGTATGAGCTGGCCACCGGCAAGCTGCCGTTCCAGGGCGCAACCCCCGTGGACATTGCGCGCGCGATTGTGGAGGGACAGCCACTCTCCCCGAAGGCGGCCAATCCTCAGATCGACGGTGGGGTGATGAGTGTGCTGGGTGCGTGTCTCTTCAAAGATCCGTTCAAGCGGGTCAAGGATGCGCGAGCACTGGTCGAGGCAATCGACAGACTCGATCCGGCGGCGGCGCAGTTCGCCCATCAACTGGAGAAACGCGTCGCCACGCCGGCGACCGCGGCCGCGGAAGTGCGGCGCTCCATCCTTCTGGTGGCCGAGGTTCCGCACTACGACGACTTGGCTGCCGAAGATCCGGAACAGGCCGCCAAGGTCGCCGCGCAGATGCAGCAGATCCTCGGGGAATCGGTGTATCTCTTCGATGGCAAGGTGATCGACCCGTTTGCGACGAGGCTTGTGGCGGAGTTGCCCAGCGTCGAGGCGGCGTTCGAAGCCGGCCGCAAGGCGGAGTTCGACCTGACGCCCGAACAGCAGGAGGGAGAGCCGCTCGATGTGCGCATGCTCCTGCACGCGGGGGAGCTGGAGATCCGCGACGGAGTGGCCACGGGCGCCGCGGTGGAGCGAGCCCTGAACACGCTGCGTCACCTTCCGCCGAACGTCCTCTTCATCTCCGAGGAGCTCGTCAAAGAAGGGCGAGGAAACCTCCGCCTGCGCGATGCAGGGGCCAAGGCGGGACTGAAGCTCTACACCATCGTCCCTCCCGAGCCGGCGGCAACGCCGGAGACCGAGCTCACTCCGGTGCCGGTAGCGGCATCGTCCGAGGCACCCCTGCCTGAAGAGGTACCGGTCGTCCCCAAGGCGGGGATGCGCAATCCGTTGCTGTTGATCGGCGCCGTGGCCGGGCTGGTCCTGCTCGTGGGTCTCGCGGTCGGCGTCATGTGGATGCGGGGACGGAGTCGCGGCGAGGTTGCTGCACCGACGACCACCGCCTCCGCGGCGTCGCAGATCCCCACGGCGCGAAATCCAAAGAGCGTGTACTTACCGCCCGTCGTCGTGGAAGGGACAGATCCCACGCTGACCGAGCGCGCGAATGCGATCCGTCTTGGCGCGATCGAGATCCTGCGCTCCTTCCCCGAGTTGCGCATCGTGGACGGGGCTTCCCCGGACGCCGCCGTCGTGTCGACGCGCGTGCGCACCGGCGCGGCGGGACCCGAGCTCGTGACCGGTGACGGAGTCAAGGCGGCCGCGCCTGTGGCCCTGCTGGATCCGGCCAGCGGCATCCGCGCGATCGTGGAGCAGGTGATCCGCACCACGGGAGCGAAGCCTCGAAGCTTCGCCGTAGCCGAGGCGCTGAACTCGTTTGCCGACGCGGTGGTCGCGCAGTCTCTCAACGACGGCGCGCGGACCGATGCCTCTCTGCGCCATGCGCTGGTCTCCGATCCGACCCTTCTCCCGGCGCAGCTCATGGCCATGCAGTTCTTCACCGATGCGGGGAAGAACGAGGACGCGCTGGCCGCGGCCCGCCAGGTGGCCACGCTCGATCCGTCCAACATCGATGCGGCCCGACGGGTGGCGCGCGCGGGCATGGCCAGCGGAGATCTGCTGCAGGCCTTCACGTTCTACAACATCGTTCTGCAGCGTGAGCCGGCCGACGCGGAGGCGCTCAATCTCGTGGCGCGCTACGCGCTCTCGGTCAACGACGCGGCGAAATTCAACGCCACGCTCGTCAGGCTCAAGGCCGTTCCGGCCATGCAGGTGGGGGCACACGAGCCCGATCTGCTCGCGGCCACCGGCCGCCTCGGCGTGGCCGCGGAGAAGTACTACGACGTGGCCGCCTCGGGCCGAGGGAACGCCGATCTCTCCCTGAAAATGGGCCGGCTGTACGTGCTGCGGCATACGCTCTCCCTGGCGGACGAAGAGCTGAAAAAGCTCAGCCAGTCGGATCCGCTGTATGGTCAACCGATGCTGAAGGCGTACATCGCGGCGGAGAACCGGGATGCAGCAATGGCCAGAAGCGAGCTGACCCGGGCCTTGACGGCGGCCACCCCGGGAGATGGCTCGTCGACGTCGGCTGCCGAGGTCTACGCGATCCTCAACGACACCGGGGGTGTGTTGACCTCCCTTGAAAATGCGGCGAAGCGCAAGGAGCCGACGGCTGCCTACGTGCTGGCCAATCCGCTGTTCCGCTACCTGGAGAGCGAACCGCGCTTCCAGAAAGTGCG
>JBDTOZ010000827.1:0-3641 GCA_039932995.1 Acidobacteriota bacterium
CGGCTCACGGCTCACTCCTCGCGAGTGCCCGGTGGACTCAAGTCCACCGCTCCACCAGACGAAAGCCCACCGCGCGCGTCACCCGGCGCACGACCGCGCGCCCTCGTGGGTCCTCATTTCTGGCAGACCCTTCGCACTCTCGATGGCCATGAGCAAACAGAACCCGAATCAGCAGTACTACAAGACCGCGGGCCGGGGACAATCTGAGGGGCCGGATCGCGCCGATTCCGTGAATCCCCAGGAAAAGCAGGAGTTCGTGGCTCGTGACAAGAACGCCAGACATCCTGCCGTCATGCGTGCTAAAAAGAAGTAGATGACTTCGCTCGAAGAGCTTTCCATCCGGAGCGCGCCGGCACTCTCCCGGCGCGCTCACGAGATGCCGGCCTCTCCCATTCGGAAGCTGGCCCCGCTCGCTCAGGCCGCCAAGGCGCGTGGGACGCGCGTGCTCCATCTGAACATCGGGCAGCCGGACATCGAGACGCCGGCCTGTATGCGGGATCGGCTCAAGCAAATCGACGCGAAGGTCCTCGAATACTCCCCGTCCACCGGCACTCCCGAGTTCATCCGGTCGCTGGAGCGCTATTACGAGCGCCGTCTCGGCCTGCAACTGGGGAGTCATCAAATCCTGGCCACGACGGGCGGCAGCGAGGCCATCCTCTTCGCGTTTCTGGCCTGCGCCAACGAAGGAGACGATGTCATCGTCGTCGAGCCCTACTACGCGAACTACAAGGCCTTTGCCACCATGGCCGGCTTGAGCCTCGTCCCGGTGACGAGCCTGGCCCGTGATGGATTTCATCTTCCCCCGCGGCCCGCATGGGAGCGGGCCCTGACCGCGCGCTCGCGCATGGTCATCCTCTGCAATCCCAGCAACCCCACCGGCACGGTGTACACGCGCGAAGAACTGGACATGGTCTCCGCCTTCTGCCGCGATCACGGGTTGTTCCTCATTTCCGATGAGGTCTATCGCGAGTTCGTCTACGACGGACGGCGTGCAATCAGCGCGCTGGAGCTGCCGGACATCGACGACCTGGCCATCGTCGTGGACAGTCTCTCGAAGCGTTACAGCGCGTGCGGGATCCGCCTGGGTGCGCTGGTCACGCGCAACGCCGAGGTCTACGACGCCTGCTTGCGCATGGCCCAGGGACGTCTTTCGCCTCCGGGACTGGCCCAGTTCATCGCCGTGGGCGCCGAATCCCTCGGGGACGACTACACGCGCGACATCGTGGCGGAATACAGCCGTCGCCGCGACACGCTTTACGACGGACTCTCGTCCATTCCGGGCGTGCATCTCCCGAATCCGGAGGGGGCCTTCTACTGCATGCCCACGCTCCCGGTGGAGAACGCCGAGGACTTCTGCATCTGGCTGCTCACCGAGTTCGAGTACGAAGGCGATACGGTCATGCTTTCCCCGGCCAGCGGCTTCTACTCGTCGCCGCACGGCAAGAACCAGGTGCGGATCGCTTACGTGCTCAACGAAGATCATCTTCGCCGGGCGGTGCAGGTGTTGCGCGTGGCGCTGGAGCGTTATCCGGGGCGGACTCTCAGTTGAGGCGGACGTGAGAGTGGTTCACCGCTTCATGGCTGCTTCCACGATTTCCTCGATCACTCGCGTGTAGCTCCTTCCGCTTTCCTTCGCGGCCATGACGAATTCCGCGGCGGGGTCGAGCCAGGGATTGGGATTGGCTTCGAGGACGTAGATGCGTCCGCTCGCGGCCAGGCGCATGTCCACGCGGCCGTAGTCTCGGAGCTTGAGCGCGCGGTACGCGGTCACGGCGGTCTGCTGGATCTTCTCGATGGTCTCCTCGTCGAGGTCTCGCGCCGGAGCGGACTTCGTGACCTTGTAGGCCTCGGTGTTCACGTCGAACTTCACTTCGTAGCCGGCGATCTTGGGCATGCCTTTCGGGAGCTTGGAGAGGTCCAGTTCCACCAGCGGCAAGGCCTCCGGTTTGTCGTTGCCGAGGACGGCGGCGTAGATCTCGCGGCCTTCGATGTACTCCTCCAGGAGGACCGCGGAGTCGAATTCTTCGTGGACCCAGGCGATCTTTTCCAGCAACTCCTTCACCGAGGTCACCACCGAGGTGGCGTCGATCCCCTTCGAGGCATCCTCGGCGGCGGGCTTCACGATCACCGGGAACTGGATGTCCTGCGCGTGCTCCACGCGGCCCTTGTTCACCACCGCCGAGTAGGGCGTGTAGAGCTCGTGATAGCGCATGATCATCTTGGCGATGGATTTGTCCATGGCCAGGAACGAGCCTTGCGGCCCCGCGCCGGTGTAGCGCTTGCCGATGAGGTCGAGGTAGGCGGCGAAGTGCATCTCCATCGTGTCATCGCCGGCGTAGGATTCGACCAGGTTGAAAAAGAGGTCCCCGTCGCTGCGCCGCACGTTGGTCAGCGTCTCGGGCCGGCCGTCGATGGCCAGGGTGGAGGGCTCGTGGCCCAGCTCGCGCAAGGCGTCGCCGATGGCCTCGATGTCCGTCTTCTTTTTCTTGCGGCTCTTTGATTTCGTCTCCAGGTTCGCGCCCGGATACTCTTCGTAGCCTTCGAAGGTGTTGTAGAGGATGACCACCTTCATCGAGTGGACTCCGTCTTCCTGGCGGTGCGGGAAGGATGGCGTAACCGTTTCTTCCCGGTCAGGAAGGTCATGGCCAGGGCGGTGATGTAGACCGTGAGGTCGATCATTTGTTGGCGGCTCTTTTCTCTCTCCGCGGCCAGCTGCATTTCGGAGAGCCGTTGTTCGATGGTCATGACCAGTGCCCGCACCAGGGAGCGCCGCACGCCGGTCCAGAAGGTGACTTTGTCGATGAGGTCCCGGCGGTGTTCGCGCAGCAGCTCCGCGGCATCCAGAGGATCGGCGGGAGGGGTCGCGCCGAAGACGTCCAGGAGATCCGCGTCGAGGGCCAGATCGCGGACCACGTCGGTCTCATCGACATGGAACTCGCGCAGCATCTCCTCGACGGTCTGCTCCATCTCGTCGGTGGTGATGTCGGTGCGTCCGTGGGCGCGGGGCGGGACCACGTTGGCCAGCTCGCGGGTGATGCGGTCGATGTATTCGAGCTTGCGCAGCGCGCCCCACTCCGCGTAGCGCTTGCGCCAGCGGGAGGCGGGGTCGAGCCAGACCGCGAAGGTCTCGGCGAAGTCTTCGTCGGGGTGCTTCTGCGCATACCAGCCGGGGATGTAGCGGACGTAGTCGCGGGAGAAGGGGACGAACGGATAGTCGTCGCGGTAGGGACGGCGCACGGAGCCGAAGATCTCGCGCCATTCGGGCGTGCGGGCCAGCTCGTAGGCGTGATTGAAGGCGTGTCCGGCCTCGTGACGCAGGTACATCATGATCTCGCGCTCCCCCTCCACGTCATGAATGGCGTCTTCGAGGGTGGCCACGCGCGGATCGCCGAGGTAGAACGGGATGCCGATCACCGGCTCGCCCGTCGGGGAGCCCCACTCGTCCGACAGATAGCACCGCGGACGAAAGTGCTGGAGTTTCCTGGCCTCCAACTCCGCGTACAGGTGCCGGATCAGCTCCGCCACCGGAGAGCTCTCCAGCGTCAGTCCCAGGTCACGGATGCGTACCGGCAACAACTGCCGCGCCTCGGGGGGAGCGTGCTCGAACGAGACCATGGCAAGCGGAGTGAGCAACAACCGGG
>JBDTOZ010000828.1:0-2454 GCA_039932995.1 Acidobacteriota bacterium
GACGACGCGGGGGCGGCGAGGACGCCGCCCCGCCAGCCGCCGGGACAGCGGCGCTCCGGAAGTCGCCGACTCAGGCGAGGTCGAACAGCAGGATTTCCGCGGGTCCGTTGCCGGCGATCTCGAGCGACGACTCGTTCTCGATGGCGGCGCCGTCTCCTTCGTCCAGAGTCACTCCGTTCACCGTGACCTTTCCTCGCGCGGCCTGGAGCCACGCTCCCCGTCCCGCCCCCAGCGCGTGCTGTACCTTCTGGCCGTCGTCGAGGATGGCGGAGTAAAGACGCGCATCCTGATGAATGGCCACCGCGCCCGACTCTCCGGCGGGTGCGACCATGAGTCGCAGCGTGCCGCGCCGCTCCTCGTCCGGAAAGAGCTTCTGCTCGTAGCCCGGCGTGATGCCGCGCTTGTCCGGCATCAGCCAGATCTGGAAGAAATGAACCGGCTCGCGTTCCGAGCCGTTGAACTCACTGTGCACGACGCCCGATCCGGCGCTCATCCGCTGCACCTCACCGCGCCGCAGCACGCCATCGCCGCCGGTGCTGTCCTTGTGCGCCAGGGCTCCTTCCATGACGATGGAGATGATCTCCATGTTGTCGTGCTGGTGCGACCCAAAGCCGCGGCCCGGCGCGACGGTGTCTTCATTGATGACCCTCAAGCTGCGAAAGCCCATCTGTTTGGGATCGTAGTAGTTGGCGAACGAGAAACTATGCCGCGAGTGAAGCCAGCCGTGCTGCCCCAGACCGCGGTCCTCTGACTTGCGAAGCGTGATCATTCCTACCCTTTCCTCGGCGCGCGGGGGTTTCCCCCGCGCGCCGCTGCATGTCAAACGGGCGAGGCACCTTACTTCTGAAGTACGGCCTGCACGTCCAGCTCGATCTTCACATCGTTTCCCACGAGGAGTCCACCGGCCTCGAGGGCCTGGTTCCACTGCAGTCCCCACTGACGACGGTCGATCTTGGCGGCGGCCGTGGCGCCTGCGCGCGTTCCGCCCCAGGGATCTTTTCCCGTGCCGCCGAACTCACAGTCCAGCACGACCTCGATGCTCTTGTCGCGGATGGTGAGGTCCCCGATCAACGTGAAGCGGTCGCCTTCCTTCTTCACGGCCCCTTTCACGCTCTTGCTGCGGAACGTGATGTTGGGATGCTTCTCGACGTCCAGGAAGTCGGCCGAGCGAAGGTGAGCGTCGCGGTCGGAGGCGCCGGTGTCGATGCTGGCCGCAGCCATCTCCACGTCCACGCTCGAGTTGTCGGGATTCAGCTCGTCGACCGTGATCGTCCCCTTCACGTCCTTGAAGCGGCCGCGGACGGTGGTGAACATCATGTGCTTCACGCTGAATTCGACTCCGCTGTGAGACGGGTCGATGGTCCAGGTGGAGGTGGTGGCGGGAGCCTGGGTTTCTGTTCCTGTGGTCATCGAGATTCTCCTTCTGTGCTCATGAAACGGGAGTCGCGTCGAAAATAATCCTCACAACGACTAACCGCATGCGGACTATGGCTGCAAGGGCCGTGCTGAAGGGGTTTCGCCCCTCGAAAGTCGAGAATCGTCGCTTCTTGCGAAGCTGCGCGAGGTCAGGGGTAACGCTCCCCGCGCTGCCCCTCCGCCTACACCCTGTTATCATGTGCGCACGGTGGTGGTCCGGGCTCGTCCTCCCGACTCCTCCGAATCTCGGTCGAGTCCAGGGATCTGATGAAGCGAACGGTTCTCGTGTTGGGTGTTGGATTGTTGCTCTCCTCGCTGACGGCGGTGGGCGCGGGTGCGGATCCGTGCACGGCCAAGCCGTCGAAGTCGCTCGCCGCGCAGTTGCTTCGGCAAGCGCCCGGACTCAAAGCCGAGGTGTTGCGGATGGCTTTGCGCGCCACCGGCTGCGCCGCGCAGAAGGGACTGGTCAAACGCCGGGACCTGCTCACCGTGATCGACTACTCGTTGCCCTCGACCCAGCCGCGTCTCTTCACCTTCGACCTGGCCGCCCGCAAACTGATCTTCCGCGAGCTCGTGGCGCATGGAAAGAACAGCGGCGGCAATCTGGCCAACTTCTTCTCCAACAGCCCGGGCAGTCTGGCCACCAGCATCGGCCTCTTCGTGACCGCGGACCCCTACATCGGGAGCAACGGATATTCATTGCGCCTGCGGGGTCTCGAGGAAGGCGTGAACGACATGGCCATGGACCGCGCCATCGTCATGCACGGCGCGCCCTACGTCAGCAGTGCCGCCGTCCGTGCCCTCGGGCGCCTCGGCCGAAGCTGGGGATGCCCTGCCGTTCGCAAGGAAGTGGCCCACAAGATGATCGACACGCTCCGCGGCGGCAGCGCGATCTTCGCCTACTACCCCGACCAGAACTGGCTGACCCGCTCGCCGTTCTTCAGTCACTGAAACGGGAACGATTCACGCGGGCGCTAGACCGCGCGCTCCTGAAGCGCGAAGGCGCTTCACAGAATCTAGCCCCGGGCTCTGCCCGGG
>JBDTOZ010000829.1:0-8588 GCA_039932995.1 Acidobacteriota bacterium
CTCGACGAACTGCGGCGTCGGCACGACGGTCTGCACGAACGGCGTGATCTCGTGGCCCCGCTCGCCATCCGCCGTGAAGAAACCGCGCACGATCGCGTCGAGCTCCGTGGATCGGACGCTGCCGCCGAGGTCGTGAGGGTTCGCCGCCGCTGCGCGCTCGAGGCGCGCCACCGTCGCCGTCGCGTACAGGTGCCGCCGCAGCGCAGCCTCTCCTGTCTCGTACGCGCGACGTGCGAAGTAGGCGTCCGCGCCGTCGCCGCTGATCGCACCCGCGGGTCGCGTCGGCTCCAGCCACCCGAGCGTGAAGGCGATGGCCTCGTAGAGCTGGAGGTCGTTGTCGTGGTAGCTGTACTCCATCGCCGCGGCAGCGTCGAACCCCTGCGCGGCGATGGGCTGCGCCCACGCCTCGACTAAGGCGGCGTCGCCAGTCCGCAGCGCCCACGGCGCGGCGATGATCTGGAAGCGCGGCGAGCGTTTCGCGCGCTGGTCGGTGGCGCGGCGAAGCGACGCCGCAACGTCGCGCCAGCGCTCGACGCGCGCGAGCTCGCGCGCGGCCGCCTCCTCGTCGCGGTAGAAGAAGATGCGCGGAAGGCGCAGCGTCACCTCCCACGGCCGCGCCGCGGTGACGCCCGCCGTGAGCCAGCCGCCGTAGAAGTGCGCCATCGTCGTGCCGGCCTCACCGTCGAGTGGCGCGCGCAGGGCGCTCCGCGGAATGCCGACGCGTTGCGCGAGCTCGCCCCACGCGCGTACGAGCTGGTGCAGCGTCTCGTCGAGGTCGCGCTGCTCGACCGGGTTGAGGTCACCGGGATGGCGGCGGAGCTCGTCGACGACGTCCACCGGCGGCAGGTTGTCGAACCACCGGCGGAGCAAGTCGCGCGCTCGCGCGATCTCGCCCGCGGTTGCGAGCCAGCTCGCGTCGTTCATCACGCCGGCCACTGCCGCGACCGTCCACGCTGCGCGCGGCGTCGGCCGCGCTTCCGACGGAAGGCACGCGGGGATCGGCGGTGCCGGACCCGCTTCGTCCAGCCACTGGAGCGCCGCGCGCAGCTGTCGCAGCGTCCTGAGCCCCAGCGCGAGCCGGTGCAGCGTCTCCCACCCGGTCTCCCACCGGACGCCCGCCACCGCCTGCCGCGCATCGCTCACGAGCTCCGCTATCGGGCGCTCGACCGTCCACGCTTCCACCACGTATGCGGGTGTGAAGACCGCCGGTAGCTCCGCCTGCCGGTTCGCAACGGTGAGCGCCCGGACCACGTCGGCGTACTTCGCGGGAGATGTGGGTGCGGCCAGGTAGTAGTCCGCGATGCTCGCAGCCGCTGCGGCGTGCGCACCGGGCGCCGCGCGGAGCTTGCCGGTGAGGAACACGCGCACGTCATTGTGCCGCACGGCGAAGCTACCGTCCCGCTCCTCCACGATCGGGGCGAGCCCCCGCAGCACCTGCTCCCAATCCGCGGCACCGTGCGGGGCATCCGGGTAGAACCCGCGGAGGAGCGTGCCCGTGATCCGGGCGGAGGACAGCGCGAGCGCCGCCGCGAGCCGTGCCGGCGTCGCCAAGGCGTGGGTTCGGAGCGGTGCGAGCGCGGCGTCCCAGATACGGTCGTAGTACGCCTCCACGCCATCGTGCAGGAGCCGCGTCTCAAGCCGTGTCTGGAGCGCGAGCGCGTCCGGCAGCGCACGCGCCTCGGCGACCGCGTACACGGCCGCGAGGGTGTTACCAGCCGACTGCTCGCTGATGATCGCTGCCGCGCGCGGCACCTGGTCCTCTGGGAAGTCGCCGAGGTCGCGCCGTAGCAGCATCTCAATGTCGTCCGGCGCGATCGGCGGCACCTCGACCACCCGCACGTCGTCGCGCTCTCGCAGCCATGCGGGATAGCGGTCGAACTGGGGCTGCCCTGCAATGAGGAAGCGGACGCCCTCTGGCACGTCGCCGGGAGGGACGAGCCAATCAAGCAGCGACGGTTGCCCGGCGAGCTGCTCCGCGGCGAGCGTGCGCGCGCGAGCCGCGTGATCGAGGCCGTCAATCGCGATCACCGTCGGCTGCCCGCGCTCAGCAGCGAGGTACGCGGCGAGCCGCAGCACGTGCTCACGCAAGCGTGCCGGATCGTTCGCGAGCAGATCGTTACGCGCGGGCACGTGCGCCTCGCTGAGCCGACCTACGAAGTGGCGCGTCCGGAGCTGCAGCAGCAAGTCGCCCCACAGCGCCACGGCCGTCGCGGTCTGCGAGTAGTCGTGCGGGAGCATCGCAGTTGTCGGGCTGATCGGCCGGAAGGCGTAGAAGCGGAGGTCCACGACGGGCTCGACCCGGTTCGCGAGCGTGCTCACGATGCTGGTCTTCCCGCAGCCTGCTGGGCCGGTGAGGAAGATCACGCGCTCCGGCCGCTCCCGCAGCGAGGCGCCGAGCGACTCAGCGAACGCGATGCGGCTCGGGAAGAACGGCGCCGGCGGCGGGAAGTCGTGCTCGCCGACCGTCTCCTCGTGCGGCACCCCGATCGCCGCGAGGACATCCTCCGCGTGCACCTCGGTCGCTGTCTCGCGACGGGATGTCGTCCACGTGGCGAGATGGCGGACGAGGCGATCGTAGCTCTGCTCAACCGCGGCGCGCGGTGGGTTACCGAAGATGGTGGTGAGGCGCGCGATAACCTCGGCCTCGAGCGCGGCGAGGTCCGGCCGGCCGCCGTCGATGCGCAGCGTTCGGAGGAAGCGCAACTGCTCGTCCGCGTCGAGGTCGTCCAGCTCCGCCAACAACGCAGCCCACGCGGCGTGATGCTCCGGCGGCAGACGCACGTCGTCCACGCGGGCTGCGTCGGCGAGCGCGGTGGTGAGCGCGTTGAGGAACGGCCAGAGGGCCGTTTGCGCACCGGTCGGCGCTTCCTGGGACAGCCGGCGGTTCGAGAACAGGCGTGTGGTGCACGGTACGCCACCTTCTGATAGCGTCTTCCAGCCGCGGGCGAGCTTGCGCAGCAGCGACACGCCACCTTGTGGCGACCGTACTAGGTCATTGAAGGTAAGCAGTGCCTCAACGCGCGTGTGCTTGACTTGCACGCCGGCCCGCTCCCCGTTCGCGTAGGACACGACGACGTCGTCGAGGCCTTCAACCGCCGGCTGCTGGAACGTGACGCCGACGACCCGCGTCTCCGGGTCGAGGAGGTCGACGACGTACCGCAACCCAACCGTGGCTTCGTACCAGTACGGGTCGTGCAGTCCGGGCTGTGCACTTCGCGGCATACCCCGCACGATAGAGCGCTCCGGGCCGAAGCGGAAGTCCGCCGAGTGCTGCTTCAACGCAACGTACGCTTACGTCACAGGCGATGGAGGTAGTCGGCGTCGTTGTCGACGCGTAGCGCGCGCACGTGCAGAACTCTCCGGTTCGCGACAACCGCCGATTGTTTCCGTCGCGTTCGGCGTTCGGGACGCGCAAGCCGTTACCGGTCTCAGGCCACAAACCGCCGGAACGCCCTCGCGATGTCATACAACAGCTCGGCAACCCGTACCCGCACGGTTCGTTGCGCCGGCAGATCGCGCACCGCGAAGTAACGGACCAATGCGTCGGTTGCGGCGGTGCTTAGATCGCCCAGCGGCTCGGATCGAAACTTGCGGTCGTACGCCTCGAGGCGATCCCACGTTTCGATCGTGCTCGTGCCGCCGTGCGCGAGTTCGTTGCGAAGCTGGTATAGCTCGGCCCCACGACTACTCCACGCGGCGTTACTCGGATAGAGTTTCGCGAACCCATCTCTGATACCGACCTCGACGCGGCCTCGCTGCCCGAACAGCGCGTCAAGCGCGACGAAGAAGTGAATATAGCGTTCCACGTCGCGGTCGGCGTTGATGCCGTAGTGGACGAAATGCGAGGCGATCGTGGCGCGGCGGCGGCCCTCCTCGTCCGCTGCGTCGCGGGCTGCGTACCACGCGCGGAGGGAGGCGATCAGGGTGTCATCGACGTTGAGTTGGTTTAGCTGATGCGGGAGGAGCGCGCCGATCTCCCGCTGCGTGTAGATCGCAGCATCGGCCGTCGCGGCCGTAGAGAACTGACCGCACATGTACGGTGTCCGTGCATGTAGCCGAAGGAGCACGGTCTTAGAGATCGAGTGAAAATGCGCGAGCAGGAGTGCAATGAACGTCCACATGCGATTCGCGGCGTTTTTCGTCGCACCTGCCGCGGTCCCGCCGACTTCGCAGGCCAGCCAGCGAGATGGCGCTCCACCGTAGAAGTGCATGTCGTCCGGATGGCTACGTAGGCCGGTGCGCGGACTCCATGCTTGCAGGCCCGGATAGCGCAACGCGAGGTCGTGCCAAGCCGTCGCGTCGTCCGGATCAAGAATCGAGATGCCGTCGTGTCCGAGATGGAACGCCTTGCCGGTGAATGGGTGGAGAGGATACAGCACGAGCCATTCGCGAATGCTGGCAACGAGTTCCGGCCGAATAGTGTCCCAAAGCCTCCTTCGCCAGGCATCAACGTTCTTGTCAGCGCGCGCATCGAACAGGCCCACCACGGATGCGGTTCGCACCATGCGCGGGTCGAACAGCGTTGAGTCGAGCGCGTGATTTTCGAGCGTGCGAAGGAACACCTCGCGAAAGGACTTCGTATCACCGCCCGCGAGGCCCGGCTCGGCTTCGATGAGAAGATCGGCGAAGGCGTCCAATCGCATGTAGTAGTCGTCCGCCGCGAACCAGTCGAGGCGCGCGCCGCCTGCGAAATCCCACGGCGAAGCGGGATCGCGCGGCGCGAGGAACTGTGTGAGCTCGCTCGAATCCGGTGCTACTCCGGCGCGAAGCTGGATGCGTTTCGTAAGGTCGACCAGGAGGTTCAGAATGATATCGAGCCGTGCCATGGAGCCGCGCATCATATGCGGCAGCGCCTTTCGTCGCATTCGAGACAGGATCACCATCTTTGCGAATAGCCTCGATGACGTACTGCTTCATGTCATCGAGCGTTCGGGCCGAAAAGCAGCGTTCGCCCATCACACCGTCCGCACGCATACCCGATCCGCAGTGGGTCTGGGATCCAGCTATTTCTGATCGTGATTATTCCTGCCGGAAAGGTGGTGCGACTGTCCGCACTGCGGGCGCGACAGCGCTGCGCAGCCGCTACCGATTCGCTTGCACAAACCGGCAGCGGCTGGGCCTCCCTAATTCGAAAGACTCCACCACCACAGCATGAACTTGAATGGGTCGAAGACCACCACTGCGCGCTCCGCTCCGGTTCGATCGATCCGCGCCGCGTCGAGCACGACGTCCCAACGCGGCCCACGCGCCAACCGCGTATCGAGCGCCGCGGCGCTCCATCCGATCACCAACCGCGCATCGCGGTGAGTAACGGGGAAGCGAGGAATTCGCGGAACGCGGCGGTCACCACTCGGCACCATTCGAATCCAGTCGTACTCCGCCTCATCGAGCAGAAACTTCAGTTCGAGCGTTTCGCCAGGCGCAGTCGCAATCGGGCTCACCGGAGTAATGAGCGGACGTAGCAGCGTGTCGCGCGGTACGTCGAAACGGCGACGCGCCGCAAGATCGAGCCGGCCGCTCGGGAGTGTGCGCGACATCCCCATCGTCGCGAGGCGAAGGCGCGCCGATGCGTCTTTCGCGGCAGCGACAACCGCGGCATCATCCGCGAGCCCGACGCTATGGAGTGCTTCGACCGTGAACCGTGTGACGTTGGTGCAGATGATCCGCTCGCGCGTCGTCATGGCTGCTTCGAGCGCAGGCAGCGCGAGGCTCTGCAAGCGGGAACTGAGCGTATCGATGAGCAGGAGCTGTTCGTACGCGTTCCCGGTAAGCCCCGCCTTCTCCGGCGCGCGCGATGCGAGCTCGCGAGTTGCGGCCCGGAACGCCACGTCATCGCGCAAACGTGTCGCTTCTTCTACGGCCACGGCACGCGCACGCGCTTCCCACTCTTCGATCGACGCGGCGCGCTTCATGACACCTCCCGCCGCGTGCGCGTGCCATTGACGCCCGCGCGAGTTACGCCAAGCAACGCGGCGAGCGCGCCATCATGATCCCGGCCGTACTGGACGAGCCTTGCGGCGCGCATCGCCGAGGCATGAAGTTCCGAGTCCGGAATGCCAAGGGCGCGAAGCCGGGGAAAAACGTCGTCATCAATGATGCCGTTCGACGTGCGCAGCAACAATTCGTCACGCAGATCGATCGTTGAGCGCTGCTGGACAGCGCCCGCCACCTCCGCTACGGTACAAACGTCCGTCGGTTGTCTCACCTGTTTCTCCAATCGATGGACCGGGTGTGCATTTGTCGCCCGAAGGCTCCGGCGTTGTCGCGTCGGAGTCTTGATCTGCCGGACGACGGCACATCGGTCGCGTTGTCACGCGGCAGGATCGTCGTTGTCTCGTCAGTGACCCGGTCTCACCGCTCGAAACGACAAACTTGCAGCGTCGAGGGGAGTTTCGCGGTCAGGCGAGTTTTGGAGAATGAGGTTGCGAGTAGGAAGAGAGTAGGAACGAGGTTGGTGTTCCGACGTGGCCCAGCCATCATACGCCGCAGATGAGTGGTCTCACGAACGTCGATGTCGCAGCACTCGTCGAACGCGCGACGGAGGCACTCGCCGCGCAGAAGGAGCGCGGCAGTGCGCCGCAGGCAACCCTGCTCCTCCTCGGGCGAGCCTTGGCGCGGGACTACCGGGTCGCACCCGCGGATCGGCCGACCACGCGCACCTTCTACACGAAAGATCGCCTGCGTCTGGCGCTCCCCGCCGTCGGAGCTATGACGCCCTCGGAGAAGTCGTTTCACGCAACGCCCGATCAACTCGGACGCTGGGCGAAAGATCGCCGGCACCGCGACACGGTTGGCGGTGAGACCGTGGACGTACAGTTCGTCGGGCCGACCGCTCCTCAGCGCGAGGACGAAGGTATCGGGCGGCACCTGTACCTCCACGTCGTCATCACTGCCGCGGCAACAGGCGTCGTGCTGCATGACAGCCGCTCGGTTCAGGCGACGTTCACGCCCGCGGAGCCCGAGCCGTACCGGCCGCAGTGGGCCGCGATCAATGAGATTCCTGCCCCCCTTCCCGACTTCACCGGACGTGAAGCCGAGTTCGAGGACATGCGTTCGTGGCTCGGTGCGAGAGCGTCGTCTGCACCGACCTACGTGCTACATGGGCCGCCGGGCAGCGGAAAGACTGAACTGGCAATTCGCGTCGCGCAGGCGCTCTCGGAACAGTTCTCGATTCGACTGCTGATCGATGGTCGAGGTCTCGATCCCGTTCCACCCACGGCTGCAACCCTCATGCGGACGATCCTGCGGAGATCCGGCGGAGATCCTGAAGCTACCGGCGCGTCTACCGTCGACCTCATCACCGCCCTCGCACGCACAATCGGCGAACGTCGCGCGCTCGTCGTCATCGACAACGCGCGCGACTCGAACCAGATCGTCGACTTTCGACTCCCCGCCGGCAGCGCTCTGCTCGTCACTGCGCGAGAACCGATCGCGTATCCCGGCGCTCGCGTTCGTGAGATCGGAGCGCTCGATCCCGACAGCGCCCGCGCGTTCCTCGTCGCGGCATCGACCGCTGCATCCGCGCCGATCCCGTCCGCATGGCGCCATGAGCACATCGACGGGATCGATCGCCGGAGCGTCGCACGGGACTCCGCCACCATCGCCGACGTATTGGCGCAGCTCTGCGGCTTCGCACCGATCGCGCTCCGTGCTGCCAGCAACCTCCTGCGCCTCGGCGACTACACGCCAACCGGACTCGCCGAGCGCCTGTTCGATGAACAGCACCGTCTCGACCGGGTCGGCAGCGTCGGCATCCGTGCCCCGATCGCCGGGATTCTCGGCGTTTCGTACAGCCGGCTTCCCGCGCGTGTCGCGCACGACATTCGCGCGTCGGCAGTGTTCCCGGCGGATTTCGACCGCGCCGCCGCGCGCGCGTTGGAGGTGAACGACGCCGCGCTGGATGAACTGATCGATCGTGGGTTCGTGCAACGCCGCGGCGACGGTCGGCTCCTGCTGCACGATCTCTACCGGCTGTACGCCCGTATGCGCGCCGAGGCGGAAGAGCCTTCGGCGTTCGAGTTCGCGCGCATGATGCACGCCGCCTACTTCATCAATATGGCTGCCCACATCGCCGATTTGTGGCGCGAGGGCGATCCGACGGCAACCATCGCACTCTCGGCGACGGACGCGGAATGGCCGAACTTCGATGCCGCCTTCGCGTGGGCCGTCGCCTATGCTGCACGCACGGGCGACGCAGTCGCGCTGGAGGAACTCGTGCTCAACCTCCGTTGGCTCCTCATCCACCTGCGCGATGCGGACACGCTGCTCGCGTGGTCGCAGAGAGCGCATGACATCGCGATCGCGCAGAGTCGATGGACGGACGCGTCGCGACACCTCGTTTCGCTCGCCATCGCGCACTACCTGCGCGGCGATAGCGCGGCCGAGTGGGCGGCACAGGAGCAAGGTCTCGCGCTCGCAGAGAGGGTGAACGACGAAGACCTCATCCGCGTGCATGGCGCGAATGTCGCGGTGTCTCTGGAATACGCTGGCCGTCTCGCCGAGGCGTTGGCGCTCCTCGAGCGCGTCGTCGATCTGGATCAGAAAGCAGAAGCATGGCGCGGCGAGCTCTCCGATCAGGTGAGCCTCGC
>JBDTOZ010000830.1:0-1688 GCA_039932995.1 Acidobacteriota bacterium
CCGCGATGATGATCCAAGGGTGAGCCTCCGGTGTCTAAGGATAAACCAGTCTTCGTCGAGTCTTCGAGTCGTCGGGTCTTCGAGTCGCCGAGTCGCCGGTTGTCAGGCTGTCGAGTCATCGGGGCTCACAGGTGCATAGTCTCAGAGTCTCATAGGCGTAGCGGACCGGCCGGACTCCTATGAGACTGTGAGGCTGTGAGATTCGTCTTCAAATCGACGACTCGACGACTTGAAGACTCGACGACTCGACGACTGGCGAACCGGCCACTAAACGACAGGCGACGCGACGACGCAACGACGCGAACCCGACGAGACGAAAAGACGAGAAGACCCGAAGACAGAGGCTACCCGAAGAACACCCGAGCCAACCGCCCCATCCCCTCCCGGATGCGCTCGTCGCTTTCCTTGGCGAAGGTGAGACGCATGGTGTTTTGGCCGCTTCCGTCGACGAAGAAGGGGCCTCCGGGGATGTAGGCCACGCCGGCGGCGACGGCGTCGGGGACGCGGGCCGCGGTGTCGATGTCGTCGTGGAAGGTGACGAAGGTGAAGAGGCCTCCGTCGGCGGGCGTCCAGTGGGCCTTGCCGGCGAAGCGGGTCTCGAGCTCTTCGAGCATCACCGCCCGCTTTCCCCTGTAGAACGCGCGCACTTTTTCGATCTGCGGTGCAAGCTCGCCGCCGGAGATGAGCTCCTCGACGATGGACTGGTCCAGCATGCCTGAACAGAGATCGGCGGCCTGCTTGGCGATCTCCAGGCGCTCCAGGAGCGGCTGCGGCGCGACGATCCAGCCGCAGCGCAGTCCCGGCGCCAGGACTTTCGAGAACGAGCCGAGGTAGATCACGCGTCCGGTCGTGTCGCGCGATTTCATGGCCATCGTGTCAGCGTCCCGGGTGTAGACCAGCTCGCCGTACGGATCGTCTTCGATGATCAGGAAGTCGTGCTCCTCCGCGATCTCCAGCACGGCCGCGCGTCGCGCCTGCGTCATGAGACGGCCGGAGGGATTCTGGAAGTTGGGGATGGTGTAGAGCAGCTTGATGCGGCGGCGCGAGGCCAGCTCGCGCAGCGACTCCGGCACGATGCCCTGATCGTCCTGCCGCACGCCGGCCAGCTCCGCGCTGCGCGCGAAGAACGAGGCCGAGCCGCCGATGTACGTGGGCAGCTCCACCGCCACCACGTCCCCCGGATCGAGGATCGTGTGCGCGACGAGGTCGAGCGCCTGCTGCGATCCGGTCGTGACCATCACGTCCCCCGGCGTGCACTCCATCCCCCGCCCGCGGCAGATGTTGGCGATGGCCTCGCACAGCCGCGGCAGCCCGCGCGTCGGCCCGTACTGCAAGGCCACGGTCCGCCGCTCCCGCACCACCTGCGCCGCCACTTCCGCGATGCGCTCGGCCGGAAAGGTCTCCGGATTCGGTACCCCGCCGGCGAAGGAAATGATGCTCGGATCGTTGATCAGCTTCGCGAACGCACGAATGGCCGACGGACGGAACGCCTGCGCATCGCGCGAGAAAAAGTGGTCGTAGGACACGCGGGGAGTCTAGCGCGTGTCCTCGTGTCCTCGTGTCCTCGTCGTCGAGTCGCAGTGTTCTAGTCGTCGAGTCGTCGAGTCGTCGAGTTCTAGTCGTCGAGTCGTCGAGTCGTCGAGTCGTCTAGTCGTCGAGTCTTCGAGTCGTCGCGTCGTCGAGTGGTC
>JBDTOZ010000831.1:0-3094 GCA_039932995.1 Acidobacteriota bacterium
TGGGTTGACCCGGGCGTCGTGCACCGTACAATACCCACGTGTCCCTGACCGGCTTGGTGAAGACCTTCTTTCGTGGGGAACCGAAGATGCTGCAGCCCGGCGATCCCGCACCCGACTTCGAGTCCGTCGACCATCTCGGCAACCGCGTGAAGCTGTCGGATCTGCGCGGCAAGAAGGTGGTGCTCTGGTTCTATCCGAAGGCGGATACTCCCGGTTGAACGCGGGAGGGTTCCGGGTTCCGGGACCTCGACGTGGAGTTCCACGCGAAGAACGCGCAGGTCATCGGAGTGAGCTTCGATGACGTCAAAGCCAACCGGCACTTCGCCGAGAAGTTCGACTTCCCTTTCCCGCTCCTCTGCGACACCGACCGCACCATCGGGTTGGCGTACGCCGCCGCCGACTCTCCGCAGGACATGCTGGCGCGCCGCATCGCCTACGTGATCGACGAGGAAGGCCGCATCGCTCAGGCGCACGCGAAGGTGGATGCGTCGACGTACCCGGCCTGGCAGTTGCGGAACCTCTGATCGGTTGGCGGTTGGCGGTTGGCGGGACGTCGAGTCTTCGAGTCGTCGAGTCTTCGGGTCTTCGGGTCTTCGGGTCTGCGAGTTCTCGAGTCTTCGAGTCTCACAGTCTCACAGTCTCACAGTCTCATAGGGTCCGCCGGACGAGCCTCTATGAGACTGTGCGCCTATGAACCCATGAGACTCCCTTCAAGGCTCGACGAGGACGACTCGACGCCCCGACGACTCGAAGACTCGAAGACCTGACGACTCGACGTCCCGCCAACCGCCAACCGCCAACCGACAGATGTAACACCTGGCCTGCAACTATTTGCCGCTTCGACCGAATACAGCCTCAGACAGCTCTGGAGGGTTGCTATGAGCGCGAAGCGGAAACGCAAGATCACCATCTTTTCGGTCCTCTTCCTGGTGCTGGCCATCGGGACGACCGTGGCCATCAAGGCCAGCGGCAAAGACAAGAAGGCGCCGGAGTCCCCGGTCAAGACCGGCAAGGCCGAGATCGCGGACGTGCAGGTCAAGGTCACGGAAGTCGGCACCGTGGAGCCGGAAGTGAAGGTCGAGGTCAAGTCGGCCATCTCCGGCAAAGTGGTGGAGATCATTCATCGCGACGGCGATGTCGTGCGCCGCGGCACCGTCCTGGCGCGTGTGGAGCCCGACCTGAGTCAGGCCCAGTCGCTGGCCGAGACCAAGAACTCCGTCGTCTCGGCGGACATCCGCTTCCGCGACGCCAAGAAGAATTTCGACGAGAACAACAAACTCTTCACGCAGGGCCTGCTGGCCGGCTCGCAGCATCGCGACGCCGAGACCGAGTACCTGGAAGCGCGCCAGGAGTACGAGAAGGCGCGCGAAAAGTACAACCTGGTGGAGAAGAGCGGCATCCCCATCGGCCAGTCCCCGTCGCAGTTCCAGGGCTCGAGCATCGTCGCGCCGATGGACGGCGTGGTCCTGACCAAGAACATCGAGATCGGCGAGTCCATCACCTCCGGCGTCTCTTCGTTCAATGCCGGCACGGTGCTCTTCACCGTGGCCGACGTCTCGCGCATGATCGTCAAGGCCGGCGTGAACGAAGTGGACATCGGCAAGATCCGCGTGGGCCTGCCGGTCAAGGTCACGCTCGACGCCTATTCGAAGGTGGTCTTCAACGGCAAGATCGACCGCATCGCCCCGGCCGTGCGCATCGACGACAAGGTGCGCGTGTTCGACGTGGAGATCCGTCTCGACGCGCAGGGGCGCGAGCTCCGCTCGGGCATGACCGCCAACATCGAGGTCTCCGGCGAGCGCATCGAGAAGACGCTCACGGTGCCGGTGGAAGCCGTCTTCAAGCGCGACGAGCAGGAAGTGGTTTACGTGAAGAAGGCCATCGACCCGAAGGCGTTCGCCGAAGAGTCGAAGAAGAAGCTCGAAGGCGACGCGGCCAAGCAGGCCGAGAAGGATGCCTGGAAGAAGTTCTTCGACAAGCGTGTGGTCACGACGGGCCTGGCCGACAACGCCAAGGTGCAGATCGTCAGCGGTCTCAAAGCCGGAGACGAAGTGGCCCTGGAAGATCCGACGCTGACCAAGAAGGACAACGAAGACGACGACGATTGATCGGATGCCGGTTGGCGGTTGCTGGTTGCTGGTTGTCTGAGGTGATTCGCCCGGACGACAGGATTCGTAAACAACAGTCAGCCCGGTGGCCGCAATTCGACACGCAGGCACTTCGTCCAGGCCGGAAATCACAGACAACCAGCAACCCAGCAACCAGCAACCCAAGCGAGCGAAGCGAGCACATATGAGCGCCGTATTCAAATTCGAGAACTGGCGTCAAACCGAGCCGGAGCCGCCCTCGGCGGAGAAGTCGCAGAAGGCGCTCATTCAGCTCGAGCGCATCACCAAGAAATACGACACCGGTGAGAATCAGGTCGTGGCGCTGGGCGGGGTCGATTTGAAGATCGACCGCGGAGAGTTCGCGGCCATCATCGGTCCTTCCGGCTCCGGCAAGTCGACGCTCATGCACATCCTGGGCTGCCTCGATTCGCCCACCGAAGGGCGCTACTGGCTCGATGGCGAAGACGTGGCGGCCATGTCCGCCAAGTCGCTGGCGCGCATCCGCAACCAGAAGCTCGGCTTCGTCTTCCAGACCTTCAACCTGCTCCCTCGGGCCACGATCTGCAAGAACGTGGAACTGCCGCTGCTCTACGCCGGCATCGACAGCGACGAGCGCCGCGTGCGCGCGCTGGAAGCGCTCGACCGCGTCGGGCTGAAGAACCGCGCCAAACACCGGCCCAACGAGCTCTCCGGCGGCCAACGCCAGCGCGTGGCCGTGGCCCGGGCGCTGGTCAATACGCCCTCGCTCATCCTGGCCGACGAGCCCACCGGCAACCTCGACCAGAAGACCGGCGGCGACATCATCCGGCTCTTCGAAGAACTGGCCGCCAACAACCAGACCATCATCATCGTCACGCACGACCCGGCCATCGCCGCACGCACCCAGCGCCGCATCCGCATCGTCGACGGCCTCATCGTCGATGGAGAAGAGATGGATGAGAGCAGTTGAGGATTGAGCAGTTGAGCAGCTGAGCAACACAGCAATC
>JBDTOZ010000832.1:0-24966 GCA_039932995.1 Acidobacteriota bacterium
TGCTGGTTGCTGGTTGCTGGTTGCTGGTTGCTGGTTGCTGGTTGCTGGTTGCTGGAAAGCTAACGCTTCTCGGAACAACAAACAGATGTTTCCTGCACGTCGCCTCGGGAGGTGGATCTCCTGCCGGCTGTGAACTGCGACTACTTCAGTTCCTCATCCCTTTCGATGCCGTGCCGGAGCTCTTCGTTCGTCACCACCGCGGTCCCCATCTTCATGACCACGATCCCTCCGGCGTAGTTGGCGAGGGTCGCGGCCTCGGCAAACGACGCTCCGGCGGCCAGGGCGAGCGTGAAGGTGGCGATGACCGTGTCACCGGCCCCGGTGACGTCCGCGACCTGATCGGTCCCATGAACAGGGATGAGCATCGTCTCGCCGTCGCGCTCGAGCAGGGCCATCCCACGGCTGCCGCGGGTGACCAGGATGGCGTCGGCGTCGAGGCTCTGCTGGAGCGTCAGCGCCACCTCCCCGATCTTTTCCTCCTCACCGTTCCACAGTGAGGTGCCCGCAGCCGCGGCCGCCTCTTCTTCGTTCGGCGTGGCAGCGGTGACCCCGGGATAGTCGAGCAGGTTGTAGCGCGAATCGAGGGTGACCGGTTTTCCGTGGGCGTGCCGGGTCAGCGTCGACACGAGCTGAGGGCGAGCCACCCCGTAGCCGTAGTCACTGACCAGCGCGGCGTGGCAGGTCGAGATCTGCTCCCGCAGCAGTCCCGCGAAGCGCTGCAGTTCGTCGTCCCTCATCTCGAAGGTGTCCTCGATGTCGTAACGGACGATCTGCTGGCGACTGGCGTGCGGCATGCCGCCGAGGATGCGCACCTTGGTGGGGGTCTCGTAGCGGTCAGCGACGAGGATGCCGCTGCAGTCGATGCTCTGCTCGCCGAGGCGGGTCAGGAGCGCACGACCGGAGGGATCGTCGCCAAGGACCGAGACGGGAATGGGCAGACCGCCCAGCGCGTGAATGTTGTTGATGGCATTGCCGGCACCTCCCAGGAGGATGTCGTCACGGTACTGACGGAGAATCAGCACCGGCGCTTCCCGGGAGATGCGCTTGGGGGTGCCGTAAATGAAGCGGTCCGCTACGATGTCGCCATAGACGACGACCAGCTTTCCCTTCATCGCTTCCGTGAGTTGGAGCAGGCGGGAGCGGGAGAACACGGGCGAAGCATAAAGGATCGAGGAGGCAGGATGAAGGATGATCGTCGCCTCCTCGAAGGAGTCCATTTCTACCGGGAAGGCCCGTACGTCGTGTTCACGGAGCTCTACCTGCGCGAGCGCGGCTACTGCTGCGAGTCCGGCTGCCGGCACTGCCCCTTCGGCTTTCGACGCGATCAACGCGCGGATGGGCCGGC
Source organism: Acidobacteriota bacterium (assembly GCA_039932995.1). Lineage (GTDB taxonomy): Bacteria > Acidobacteriota > Thermoanaerobaculia > Gp7-AA8 > Gp7-AA8 > QHVT01. The sequence goes on from JBDTOZ010000832.1 coordinate 1,346, forward strand.
CGAAGACTCCGTCGATGGTGACCGCTAGACCCTGACCGCCACGCCCCGCGCCAGCCACGTGACAAAGCCGACGGGGTCAGACCTGCGTGACGACGAGCTCCGCTTCCCGCAGCTCCACCTTCTCCGGATCGCTGAGGACGTTCTCGACGTCGATGAGGAGGTAGACCTCGTCCCCGTGAGGAACGACCGCGATGAGCAGCTCGCCGCGGATGCCCCGGACCAGTGCGGGGGGCGGCAGGAAGACATCGGGCGAGAGGGTGACGATGCGTCGCACCTCATCGACCTTGAATCCGATCGGCCCCGCGCTGGTGTGCGTGATCAGCACCAGTGGCTGCTCCGCCCGCTCGAGCCCGGGATAGAGCCGCGCACCCAGGTCGATGATCGGAATCACCTCGTTCCGCAAGACCATGATCCCTTCCACGAACGCGGGCGCGGTGGGAACGGACGTCGATCCCGAATACGCCACGATCTGGCGCAAAGCCATGATGTCGAGAACGAACGTCTCGGGACCGACACGGAAGGTGATCAGGCGAATCGCTTCGGACATCCGCCGTGATTGTACTGGTGCTTCGCGGTTCCCGTTGATTGCGTTGCTGGTTACTGGTTGCTGGTTGACTGCGGTTCCTCGCGAGATGCACGACCAGGGGTCGGAGCAACTCGCCAAACGTCAGCGTCTGCGAGAAACCCCAGACAACCAGCAACCAGCAACTAATTTCGCACTCGGAACTTTTTCACTTCCTCGTCCAGCGACCGGATGGCGTCGTTGAGGAGCGTGATGGACGTGCTCATGTCGCCGGCGGCGGAGCGGTTGTTGTCGGCGATGGCGCGCACCTGCTGCATGGTGTCGACGATCTTCTCGCTCTCGGAGGACTGGTTGGCGGCCACCTGGAAAATCTCGTGGATCATCTCGATCATCCGCTCCGCCGCGGCCGAGATCATGGTCGAGCCGGAGCGCTGCTCCACCATGGCCTGGCGGACGTACTTGGTGACCTCCCGCATCGACTCCACGGCCCGAAGGATGTGATCGGAGCCCTGGGCCTGCTGCCGCGTGGCCGAATTGATCTGGCCGACCATCGACTGCAAACGGTCCACGGCGCGCGTGACGGTCTCGCTGCCCTTGGCCTGCTCGCGGGTGGCGTTGGCGATCTCTTTTCCCATGCTCGAAGCCTTGGCGGCCGAGAGGAGGATGTTGTTGAGGGCCTTTCCCGCCTCATGGGAGAGCGAGACGCCGGTCTCCACCAGAGCGGAGCCCGAGGAGGTCGCGCGCAGAGCGTTCTCGACCTCTTCCTGCACCGAGCGAATGAGGTTGGCGATGTCGCGTGTGGAGGAGGCCGTGCGCTCGGAGAGATCGCGGATTTCCGCCGCCACGACGGAAAATCCTTTCCCGTACTCGCCGGCCTGCGCGGCCAGAATGGCCGCGTTGAGCGCGAGCAGGTTGGTCTGCTCGGCCACGTCCTCGATGACATTGAGGATCTTGCCGATGGCCACGGAACGGTCGCCCAGCCGGGCCACCACACCATTGGCCTCCAGGACCGAGCGGCGGATCTGCTCCATCCCTTCGATGGTCTCGCGCACCGCCTTCATCCCGGACTCGGCTGCATCCGCGACGGCCAATCCGAGATCATAAGAGCGTGCGGCGTTGCCCTCCACCTCGGCGATGGAGGCCGACATCTCCACCATCGAAGACGAGGTCTCGGTCACGAAGTTGGTCAGGTAGACGACGTTCTGGTCCACCTCGTTGATGGAGGAGACCATCTGATGCGTGGCCGAGGCGGTCTCCTCGACGGAACTAAAGAGAGTGTCGGTGTGACGGCTCACCTCCTCCATCGAGGCCACCATCTCCAGCATCGAAGAGGAGGTCTCCTCGGAGGACGCCGAGAGCGCTTCCACGTTGTCGGTGATCTTCCGGACTCCACCGTTCAACTGGTCGATCGAGTTGTACGTATCGTCGATCACCGCTCGCTGTTCGTCGACCCGGCTGATCACCAGTTGCGAACGGGTCTCCACCGTCTCGACCACGTTCTTGAGCTTCGACTGCGACTGCACGAGACTCTTCACCGTGCGCTCCAGGTTGGAGGTCATGGCGTTGAACGCATCGGCCAGGACCCCGATCTCGTCGCTCGTCTCCGACAGCGCGCGCTGGCTCAGATCGCCTTTGGCGATGAGGCGGGCCGTGTCCACCAGGGAAAGAATGGGCCTGACGATGTACGCCGAAGCGAGCCAGGCCAGGCCGCTGGCGACGAGGAGGACCAAGAGCGTCGTGCCCATGTTCCAGGCCCGCAGCTCTCCCAGCACGCGCTCGGCCTGCGACTCGTTGAGGAGCATCCGGAAGTAGCCTTTCGGCTTCACCCCCTTCTGCACATCCTCGGGAGTCTCGTAAAACGGCTCGGTATAGATGTACAGCCCGCGCCGCGTCATCGGCGTGCCGCGTTCGGTCTCGAGCACGCGGCCGGCCAGGCCTTCCGGTTGCTCCGCGTGCGTGGCCGCCAAAGGCTTCTGCCCGGCGTCGAGAAACTCCGCGTACTGGACGGAGGGATTCTTCTTCAAGTCGGCGACGATCTTCTTGAGGTCGTCGGTCAGACCGAAGATGACGTAGTAGCCCGCCGTGGCCTTCACCGTCTCCGCGATGGCGCCGCCCTGATCGATCGTCTGCTGAATGATCGCCGTGCGCACCCGCCATTGCTGGATGAACAGGAGGATGAGGGTCACGATGACCGCCTGCAGCGCGAACGCGGCCACGAACTTGGAGCGGAGGCCGATGCGCACGCCCCCTTCCTTCTGTTTGCCGACCAGCATAGGACCGGGCGGAGTTTAGCAGCGTCTGGCGGTTTGGCGTCGCCTGCCGTTGCCGGAGTGCGAAACCTCGAAGAGGCGGGATCACGACTGCTCGTGTGGTGTCTCGCAAATAGCCATGCGTTCTTCGGCAACGCTGAAGACTCGCTTGCTTCGCCGCCGCTCCTCACCGATGTCACCGCATCGCCTCGTCGCGTCGACTCGCCATCGAGCCTTCATCGCGCCGAATAACGCATACCTATTTGTGAGACACCACACTAGAATCCGCGACATGCCGTTGATTCGCTGCCCGAAGTGCGGGCAGGCATACGACGTACCCGGGGTGGTGGCCGTGCGTCTGCCGAACTCCATCGCCACCTGTCATTGTGGCGAATGGCTCTCCGGCAGCAAAGCCGCGGTGCTGGCGCGCATCATGGACGTCGATCAGATCCGGGAGATCGACATGGCTCCCTACCGCGTGCAGACACCGGTCGAGGAGCCCTTCACCGAGGCGCCCCCTCCCGATGTCGCGCCGTCGCGGGCACGCTCGGTTCGGATCGTGGCCCGGGGAACCTACGCGTCCATCAACACGGTGTTCACCATTGACGAGCATCCGCTCTGGATCGGAAGGCGCGGCTGCCACGTCGAGCTCGAGGACGCGGAGCTTTCCATCCGGCACTGCTCGATTTTCGTGCGCGGAGACCAACTCGTCGTGCACGATGCGGACTCGCACATGGGAACGTTTCTGGACGGTCAGCCGGTCGAGGAAGCGGTCATCGAGCAAGGCGTGCACCTCTTGCGCCTCGGTTCCGCCATCGTGAGCATCGAGCCCACCGAACAGATCGGCCTGCCCGTCGAGCCGGTCTCTCTCGAAGCGCTTCTCGTGGCCGACGAAGCGGAGCTCGAGAAAAAGATGTGCGCCATCCGCGAGGCGGAGGCCGCCGCGCGCACGGTCCTGGTCTGCATGGAAGGGCCGCTCATCGGACAGGAGTTCGAGATCCCGGACAGCGGCCTGGTGGTCGGCCGGGAGGGCCACGTCCGCGTTCCCGACGAGTTCCTCTCCCGCCGGCACTTCGAAGTGCTTCGCGATGAAGAGGGTTCGCTCCGCGTCCGCGACCTCGGCAGCCGCAACGGCACCTTCCTCAATACCCTCCCCGCACGCAACACCAAAGTCCAGGCCGGAGACGAGATCACCGCCGGCAACAACCGCTTCAAGGTCGAAGAGAGGGCGTAGGGGACGCCTCTGCGGCGTGGACGACTTCGCGCGAAGGTTGCTGGTTGCTCGTTGCTGGTTGTCTGCGGTTGTTTCCGTCGAGCAGAAGTTGCGAGAGTTGAAGGGTTTCCGCCCCGACCAGGCTCTGCCAGGCACAACGGCCGTAACCGGATCGAAACCTGGGATTCGGGTCTGCTCGGCGTCAGCGGAACCGCCGGCCACTGACTTCGTGAGCGGGATCACGGTAAACTGTCGGGCACCGATCTACATTGGTCCGTACGAATCGGTTCACAAAACGGGGGAAAAATGCGTTCAAAGGCTCTCTTTGCATTTCTTTTGATTTTCATTGCCGGCACCGCGATGGCGGGGTCCAAGCCGGTCCTGGCGGTCAACGAGTTCAAGAATGAAACGTCGGCGGCCTGGTGGTACGGTGGTGCGGGCAGAGATCTGGCGGACATGCTCACCAACGAGCTGGCCGGCACCGGCAAGTTCAAGATGGTCGAGCGCGAGAAGCTCGCGGCCATCCTCGACGAACAGGACCTGGCCGACTCCGGCCGCGTCAGCAAGAAGACCGGCGCCCAGCTCGGCAAGCTCACCGGCGCGAAGTACATCGTCACCGGCTCGCTGTCCGCGTTCGAATCCGACGTCAAGGGCACCGGCGGCGGCGTCAGCTTCCGCGGCATCAGCCTCGGCGGCAAAAAAGAGGATGCGTACCTGGCCGTCGACCTCCGCGTGATCGACACCACCACCGGCGAGATCGAGTTCACCCGCACCGTGGAAGCCCGCGCCAGCGGCGGCGGCCTCGCCGTCGGCGTCTACCGCGGCGGCTTCGGTGGCAACCTCTCGAAGTACGAGAAGACCCCGACCGGAAAGGCCATCCGCGCCGTCATCATGGAGATCAGCGAATACCTCTCCTGCGCCATGGTCGACCAGGGAGACTGCATGGCCGAGTACCAGGCCAAGGAATCGTCCCGCCGCGAGAAGACCAAGAAGTCCATCAAACTCGACTGACCCTTCCGCGTTCGCACACGAAAGGCCGGCCGCGAGGCCGGCCTTTTCGTTTGGGAGCGCTTACGTTCGAGCTGACGCGTTCATCGGCGGGGACCTACGACCAGCGGATTAGTAGTCCCCGCTCTATCCCACTGAGTTACGGGCCTACTTCACCGATGGTTGCCCCCGTGGCTTGCGCGCACGTTTAGGAGTTTCTGGTGGTGTCGGCGTCAAAGCATCATCCTCGCGGATCCGGTCTCGTAGCATTCGCGAAAAGTTAACGGTCGGCAGCAACGCTGGCGACTCAAACCACGATCCCGTTGTACGGACGACTCCGCGAATAATCCCGTATAGGATGGCTAGCCCATTGACTGCTACGGAAAAAGGAAGGGCGTCGGACTTAAGTTCAACGGTGGAAGTAAAGAAACCAACCGCGCTCACGCGAGCTTGAAAGCGACCGGCTGCGGCATCGCTACTCTCCGGCGATTCAATCGTTGCGACGATTTTAACTGCGACCGCAAATCTACGGCGATCTTCGTGATGAAAGTAATGATCGTAGTCAACGAGCACAGGTCCACCTGGAGGCGGACCTGTGCTGTTGTCCCCGACCGGCGCAACATGAAGCTCCTCGAAACGGAAGCCGTCGATGTTAAGCGTAGGCGTAGACGTTGCTGCCGGCTGTGTTGTTAGTGTTGTCGTCATTCGGTACGTCCGGGGTCGTGATTCTCGCTTCCTCATAGCCACCAGGGATTGCAAAAAGTGGTCGCTCGCGCATCTCGCGCGTCGTTCGTCGCGAGCAGAGGTCGTGCGGCTGAACACCAAGCGCGATCGCGTACTGCACGATCGTGCGAAGCTGAATATTCTTTTTGTAACCACCAAGGAACGCGGATACTCGGCCGGGCGTGACTCCGAGTCGATTTGCGAGTTGAGCTTTGCTCTCGACGCCCGCGTTCTTCATCGCCGCCGAAATGTTCTCGGTGATGTCGAGGAAGAACTCCTCCATGCGGTACTCGTCGTTCCGCTCGATGGTCTGCGGGTCAACTCCGAAAACTTCCTCGAGGTTCATGATGCTGTCCTTTTCCATTCGTCGTACTGGTGCTGGATCACGAGCGCCTTGTCGCGTTCCACTTTCACCATGTTCTTGTGGGGTTTGTAGCCTGCGTGCGTCAACACGATACGACGGGTGCCTTCATTGAATGAGTAGACGCGCGCGGTTTGAGCTTTGAACTCCCAGATCCCTTCGCCGATTTGACGATAGATCTCCTCCTCTTCGTATTTGCCTTCGTCGGCTGTCTTTTTGATGATTGCGAAGAGCCTGTTGCGAGTTCGACTGTTCAGCTTCGACACGAACTCCGTCACTTGGCAACCGGTCGCATGCGCGGTCACCCAAATGTCGTATTTCGCACCCTTCCGCAGACATTGGAAAGTCAACGAACGTTACCTATAACTAAAGTGATTGCCAAAATTATGCCATATGTCGACGAAAGAACGGTGAAGTTTATCCATGGGTAACGAAAAGTCAAGTGTGACGATCGGCGTTTCAGCCTCTCCGTTAGTAAGATCCTCGCTCGCGAGCGACGCGGCAGAGGCACCGCTAGCCGCTGTTACAACTTCCGCCTAAAACGCTAGCACCTACCACTCACGCCCGATTACCGCTACTTACGCTTGACTTTCGCCCTGTTACCGCCTACATTGCGTTCCTAGAGGCGGTAATGCGATACCTGACGGAACGACAGCGGGACATTCTGAACTTCATCCGGGCCTTCCAGAAGGAGCGGGGCATGGCGCCAACGCACCGCGAAATCTGTGATCACTTCGGGTTCTCTTCATATGGAACGGTCTACAAGCATCTTTCCCTGCTCGAGAAAAAGGGACTGATCCGCCGCGACTGGAACCAGAAGCGCGGTGTGGAAGTCGTCGATTTTGAGAAGGAAGAGGTGGAGGAGAGAAGGGCTGAGGCCCGCCGCGACGAGCGCTCGTCGGCGCGTGATCTGCCGCTCTTCGGATACATCGCCGCCGGCCGTCCACTCGATGTGGACGTGTCGAACGAGATGATCTCCGTACCGGAACACCTGACCTCGCGCGGCGAGAACTACGTGCTCAAGGTGCGTGGGGATTCGATGGTCGAGGACGGAATCCTGGACGGAGATCTGGTGATCATCGCCCGGCAGCAGGTGGCCGACAACGGCGAGATGGTCGTGGCCAACGTCAACGGCGAGGTCACGCTCAAGCGTCTCTACCGCGAGGGAGAGCGGGTCCGGCTGCAGCCGGCGAACTCGATGATGAGTCCCATTTATGCCGCCGCCCGGGACGTGGCCGTCCAGGGAGTGGTGGTCGGTTTGATGCGCAGGTTCTGATTGAGGACAAGGTGAGGAAGCTATGGATCTCGTACTGAAACTCCGCGAAATCCGCCGTCTTCGTGGTCTGAGCCAGAAGGATGTGGCTCAACTCTCGGGAGTCGGGGAAAAGACGATCAGCTCATTCGAAACGGGCAATCGGATCGGCTCTCTGAAGCTGGCCCAGCTCAAGCGACTGCTCGGTGTCTACGGTTTGACCGAAGCCGAATTCTTCGGCTGCTCGGTGGAGCGTCAGATCGCGCCGTGGGAGCTCGATGAGGAAGAGAGCGCCGCACAACGTCTGGTCGACGAACTGCACGCTCTCCCCAAACAGGTCCAAAAAGCGATGCTCGGGAAGTTCCAACTGATGATGGAGACGGCCTCGGAGGTCAACACCATCCGTGACAAACGTCCGGCCTACGTCCGGGAAAACCCCGAGTGGCACATGCTCACTTCGCGCAACTGAGCGGACGGCCCGGACTGTGTGTTTTCACGCCGGAGGCGTTTCGGAGATCAGCCGGGGGCAAGCGCCGAAGGGGTGCAGCCCCCGGAAACGGATGATCGAGCTTTCAACCCCGGCAGGGGTGCCCGGAGTCCGCAAGCCCGCCGCGGGCAGGATGCCCGCGCCCCATGGCTCCGCCCACGCACTCCGGTAAGGGGCCGCGGGCATCCTGCCCGCGGTGGACTTTGTTCTGTGGAGCGGTGGACTTTAGTCCACCGAGGCTCTGGCGAGGACGTCCCATCTGCCGACGGGTGACGTCAGTGGAGTCGGCTCTGGTCACGGTCGTCCCGAGAGCCGCACCCGGCTTCGGCACGTGCGTGGCGAGTGCCCGGTGGACTAAAGTCCACCGCTCCACAGAGGCTCCCCGCCTGCGCCCTCCGCCTTCTAAAGGTTAGCGGTATGGGCAAATGCCCGCGCCCACTCGCTCTCAGAGGTGACGAGCCAGCGCCTGTTCGATCGTCCGGCTCTCGAAGAGGAACCCTTCCCCGTCGGCGCGGCGTGGAATGACGCGTTGACCGCCCAGCAGCATCTCGTCGGCCATCTGACCGAAGGCTAGGCGCAAGGCGAATGCGGGTGCGGGGAAGACGGCGGGCCGATGCAGCGCGCGGCCGAGAGCATGCGTGAATTCCCGGTTCCGGACCGGTTCTGGTGCGGTGGCGTTATAAAGCCCGCGCACATCGGCACGATCGAGGGCCCACTCCACCATCCGCACCGCGTCATCGCGGTCGATCCACGACATCCACTGACGTCCGTTGCCGATGGGACCGCCGACGCCCAGCTTGAACGGCATCATCATCTTTTTCAAGGCGCCTCCGTCCCCAGCCAGGGCCACGCCGAATCGGAGGATCACCAGGCGCGCGAGAGTGTCAGCTTCCTGTGCAGCACCCTCCCACAGCTCCACGAGCTCCGCCAGAAACCCGCCGCCGCGAGATCCGTTTTCGTCCAACACCTCGTCGCCGCGCGCGCCGTAATAGCCGACGGCGGAAGCGTTCACCAGACAACGCCCTCTGGGCGGAGCCTTACGCAACGCTTCGACGAGTGCGTTGGTCGCATCGAGCCTGCTCGCGACGAGGCGTTGCTTGCGCGCGTCGGTCCATCGACCTTCGCCGACATTTTCACCGGCTAGATTGACGATGGCGTCGGCAGCGGAGATCTCCTGGGTCCACGATCCCTGGGTCCGGCCATCCCACTGCACGCCTCGACCCGCGGGCACGCTGCCGGGATTGCGGCTGAGCACGGCGACTTTGTCACCGCGCGCGAGAAGTCTTCGAACGAGGGGCTCTCCGAGGAATCCGGAACCACCGGCAATCACGATGCGCATTCGACGATTAAAACACTACCGCCGGCCCTTGCGGGGCCGGCGGCGGTGTTCAGTACAGGAGGTGTAGGAGAATTTGGTTCGTTCGTTCGTCGTCCGTTACTGCGTCTCGTTCGTCATAGATTCAGACGGCTGCCCCAAAAAAAGGTTTCGGCCCGTAGCTGCCCAGCACGGTTCGCCGAGTCTCTTGCGCCGAACTCTGCCATTCCGCGCGACGAAGAGCTGAGCAGCGCGACAGCTCCCTCAAAATACCCCAGGTGCCGGGTCCGTCATCCGAAGGCACGGTTCAGGAGACCCGCGATCGCGTGACGACGCGCCGCGGATCCGACGCGCTTCCCTTCTGCAGTCCTGCAAACGCGATCATGGCGCCGTTGTCGGTGCAAAAGACCTTCTCCGGAACTCGAACCACCAAGCTGCGCCGCTCGCCCCAGTCCAGAATGCGCTCCCGCAGAACGCCGTTGGCGGCGACCCCTCCGGCCATGGCCAGCTCGGTGGGCTTGGGCTCTTCCAGCGCGTCCCAGACTCTTTCGATGCGGTCGAACAACTGGGCAAAGAGGGCGTCCTGGAACGTCGCGCAGAAATCCGCCAGGGTTTCGGGATCCCCATCCACGCGAACGTGATGCTCGCGGGCCATGCGGATCGCACCGGCCTTGATTCCGCTGTACGAGAAATCGTGGGACGCGTCCCTGAACTGCGGCACCGGGAAGGGGAAGCGGCCCGGGTCAGCCTTGCCTTTTCGGGCGTAGCGCTCGATCTCCGGCCCACCGGGATAAGGCAGACCGATGAACTTGGCCACCTTGTCGAAGGTCTCTCCGATGGCATCGTCTCTGGTTCGGTTGATCTGCACGATGTTCTGACCGCGCACGTCATACAAGGCGGAGTGACCGCCCGAGATGACCAGCGACAGGAAACGAGCCGGGAGGGACGTCGAGGGACCCTCCTTGCGAATATAGGGAGAGTAGATGTGCCCCTCGAGATGGTTCACGGGCGCGAGCGGAATCCCCAAACCATACGCGAGCCCCTGCGCGCCGGCCACTCCGACCAGCAGTGCTCCGATCAGGCCCGGACCGGCGGTGACGGCGATCGAGTCGACCTCGGGCCAATCGGCACCTGCTTCTCGGAGCGCCTGTGCCACGAGCGGAAAGAGATGTTGCAGATGCTCGCGCGAAGCGATCTCCGGCACGACGCCGCCAAACGGCTGATGCCGCGCGATCTGTGAAGCGATGAGATTCACGCGTACCGTGCCGTCGCGCTCGAGCAGAGCGACCGAGGTCTCGTCGCAGGAGGTTTCGATGCCGAGAATCATTGCGTCATCCTACAAGCGAAGAACACCTTGCCCGACGGAAGTGTCATTGAAGGCGAGCCGCCCGGGCCCGCCACTGGGCCGCCGTGCGCGCGTCACCGAGAACAGCGTAGGTTTCGGCGGCCACCAGAAACGCCTGAGGAGAAGGATTGCGCTCGGCCATGGCCGCGAAGACGGGGTCGATCTGATCGTACTTTTTCTGAACGACCAGGACGACACCCAGACTGGAGTACGCGCTCAGGTTCCCGGGGAACATGGCGATCTCTTCGCGGAAGGCCTGCTCCGCCTCGGGGAGTCGATTGGTCTTCGCGTAAAGATCTCCCAGCGCCAGCTCCAGGTGCTCCACGCGCATTTCCCGAGCGCGGGCGTCCGCGCGGGCGCTCTCCAGGATCTGCACCGCCTCATTCATCCGGCCCTGTGCGGCGCGGATCTGCGCGAGGGTCACCATGGACCGGGGCTTGGCCGATTCATCCACCATGGCCGCACGCACCTCGCGCTCCGCGGCAGCCAGATCACCGGACTGCAGCGCAATGCGCGCCAGAAACTGATGTGCGCCGGCGGGGTTGCGCTCCAGTGCCAGTTCCGCGTGTTTGCGCGCTTCATCGAGCCGGTTCAGCTTCAGAAACAGGCCGGTCAGCGACAGTGCGAACTCGGCCGACGAGGCAGGTGAAGCCTTGATGCCCTCTCCGTACGCGTGAATGGCCTGATCGTACTGGCCCATCGATTCATAGATGCTCCCGAGCTTGGCCCAGGCGTCCGAGAATCGCGGATTCTTGGAGAGCATGGCCCGGAGCGTGGTGACGGCCTCCTTGTAATGCCCCTCGGAAGACAGCCGATTGGCCTGCTGCAGCACGCCGAAGTCTGCAATGTGATCCTTCGGATCGGGGAGCGGCCCCTCCGTACTCTTCACGGAACCGAGATAGCCGAGCGCTTCCAGCTTGGCCGCCTCCTCGGCATCGACCGCAGACGGCGCCTCCACCGTCTTGCCGAACGTCTCCAGGCGCGCGCGCAACGACGCATAGACCCGTCGTTGATCCGCGATCACGTTGGCGCGCTCCGCCGGGTCTGCGCTGAGGTCGTAGAGCTCCGGTCGCGGCGCCTCGATGTAGTGGTGCTGGCCGCTGATCATGGATCGAAGCTCACTCCATCCGAGATGAATTCGGGGATAGAGAGTCTCGGCGTAGAGCTCCCGTGGCCTGGCCAGCACTTTGGGATCGAGGACGTTCACGCCCTTGCTTCCGGGAGGAGCTTCCACTCCGGTGGCGAAGGCGATCGTGGGAGCGACATCGGTCAATTCCATCGGCGTGGTCACGCGCTCCCCTTTTCGCTTCGCGCCGGGGAGCTTGATGATCAACGGAACCTGCAGCGCCTCGCGGTAAAGGAAGACGCCATGCTCGGCCTCACCGTGATCTCCCAACCCCTCGCCATGATCCGAGAGGAGCACGATCAGCGACTCGTCGTAAAGCCCCTTCGATTTCAAATGCCCGATGAGCTTCCCGACAATGTCGTCGGAAGCTGCGATCTCCGCGTCGTACGGCACGGAAATCTGGCTGCGAAAGGGCTCCGGTGCTTCGTACGGGCCGTGGGGCTCGTAGATGTGAAAGAGGAGAAAGAACGGGCCGTCGTGCTTCCCGTCCAGCCAGGTCTTCGCCACTTCCAGCGAAGCCGTCCCGGGCCGTTGCAGTCTGCCGATGGCGACGTTGGCCTCGGACGCGATGGCGTCGTCGTAGAAGTCGAAGGCATCGCTGAGGCCGGAGTTCCCACGCAACACGTAAGAGGAGATGACACCGGCCGACTGGTAGCCCGCGGTCCGCAGAGAGGCCGTGATGGACGGGTGCTTCTTGGCGTCGTAGCGATAGCCGATGTTGTTGCGGACACCATGCTCCGGAGGCAGGAGGCCCGTGAGAATGGAGACGTGCGACGGCAGCGTCAGGGGCACGTTGGAGTACGCGCGCTCGAAGAGAACACCGTCGGCGGCCAGCGCGTCGATGGCCGGAGTGCGGACGCCTGAATACCCATAAACGGGAAGGTGGTCCGAGCGGAGGGTGTCGATGGAGATGACGATGACCGGGGCGCCGCGGAACTGACCGCGCGAGGTGGCCTGCTCGCGGTTGCAGGCCGCGAGCCCCACGACCGCGACCACGAGGAGCAAGGCCACACGGAATCGGCGCATCAGTGGGAGAACAACCATCGAGGTCGGTCAACACGAACCATCCGCGCCCGAATTCTCAAACGCCTGAAAAGCAAAAGGCCCCGGCTTGCGCCGGGGCCCTCCTTACAGCTGATGCATCTGGGACTTAGAAGCGGAGGCCCAGCGAAACGCGATAGGTGAAGGGCAGCTGATAGGAGCCCGCCGCCGTCGGGTGACCGAACGTGGCGAGCTTCTGCCAGTTGAAACCACCGGCCTGGCACTGCGCCGTGGTCTGACCCTGCGGGCATTCCTTCGGAGCGGTGGTGAAGGGGTTGAAGCGCTGGGCCGCGCCCGGGATGACCCGGATGCCGGTGGCCGGCGCAACGACGGCTTGCTCGTTGAACAGGTTGATGATCTCGCCCTGGGCGAACAGGCTGACCTTGGAGATCGGCACAGTCCAGTTCAGAGCAAGGTCGGTGGCGGTGACGTTCTCGGTACGGTACGCACCACGGTCGCTGAAGTAGTAGTTCGACGACGTGGGGGGCACGGAGTAGCCGGGGTTGGTCACATACGGGGAGATGGCGATGCTGGTCACTGCCGAGTACGGGGTGCCGGAATCGAAACGCTCGAGAACGCTGACGTTCAGGTTGCCGAGGAATCCGAGCGGCTGATCGTACGAGGCCCAGGCGCGGGCGCGGTGGGTCTGGTCGTTCGGCAGGAAGCCAACCGGGTTGTTCTGAGCGAAGGCCTTGTACTCGCGATACGACGTCGGGGCCGAGGCGACCGGACCGCTACCGGTGTTCTCACCGATCTCGTTGCCCTTCGCTTCGGAGTACGTGTAGGAGAGTCCGAGGTTCACGCGGCGCAGGAGGCGGTAGCCGCCCTGCAGCTGGAGAGCCTGGTAGGTACGCTCGATGTCGTTGGTGTTCTCGGTGGTCTTGAAGTCGAGGAACTGGCCGGGGATGATCGGGTTCTCGACCCGGTCGCCAGGTGCCGTCGTGATCGTGTAGAAGTCGTTCCATGTCCGATCGACGTAATCGACGCGCAGGAAGCCGTTGGTGCCGATCTGCGAGCCGAGGCCGACGGTGAACTCATCGACGTTCGGGGACTGCAGCGAACCGTCGAGCCGGGTGTTGAGGCCCGGGATGGTGACGCCGACCAGGTTGCTGGTGTTGTTGGTGCCGCCGATGGCCGGGTTGAGGAACCACTTGAACAGCTCCGTGAGGACGTCGAAGGAACCGAGGCCGGAACCAACGCCGCCGATCGTGGGACCGTCGTAGTAGTAGGTGAAGTAGCTCGGGTTACCGGCGCCGCCGGCGCCGCCGATGCCTTCCTGAATGCGCGACACGTACTTGGAGTAGGTGGCATTGGCGCGGAAGCGGCCGTTGCCGAAGATGTCGTAGGTCATTCCGAGACGCGGGCTCAGGTTCGTGTCGTCCGAAATGGCGTGACCGGCGCTGTCCTTGCCGTCGTTCATGTCATAGCGGAGACCGAGGTTGAAGCTCCAACGGTTGTTGAAGTCCCACTTGTCGTTGACGTACACCGACTTGGTGGCGAAGTCCGAGCCCTTGGAGAGCTGCTGGATCGGAACCCAGTTCAGAAGGTCGCCGAAACCGATGATCGGACGGAAGGTGCCGTTGGCCTCGTACTCCGGCGGGGTGTAGGTGTAAACGTCGAAGTTGCTGCCGGACTGATAGTTGTTGGCCAGACGGGACTCGGAGAAGTCCTCGTACCCGCCAACGATGTTGTGGGTTCCGAGGCTCTTGGTGGCCAGGTAGTAGGTGCCCTTGAGGTTCCAGGACTCGTTGGAGCGGGACTCGACGTCGCAGACGCCGCAGAAGATCGGAGCGCCCCAGGCGCCGCCGAAGTTCAAGTCATACGCCCAGGTACCGAGGGCGATGTTGCGCGGGTCGTTGAAGTTGGTGGTCTGGAAGTCGCCGCCGCTGCCCTCGAACTTGAGGTCGCGCTTGGAGTAACCGACTTCCACGAGGAACTGGTTGGTGATGATGCCGTTGTAGTGAGCGGTCCACATCTCGCGGGGGAGATCGCGGCCGTTGACGTCAACCGTGTTCGCGTCCCAGCAACCGAACGCGCAATGCGGGGTCTGGTTGACCTTGTAGCTGAGGTAAGAACCGACCAGGGTGTGCTCCGGCGTGATCTGGCCGGTCAGCTTGCCTTCGAAGCGGTCGTCCTTGGTCACCGTCGCGGGCCGGGCAACCGGTCCGATCGGGTTGGCGCCGCCGTCGATGAAGAACGCACCGGCAGCCGGGGTGGTCTCGGCCTTACGGCCTGCGCCGAAGAACCACAGACGATCGCGGATGATGCGTCCGCCGAGAGTGGCTTCATACACTTCATTGAGGGTGCTGGCCTGCTGCGTTTCGCCGGCGTCCGTGGTCTCGTCCCAGGAAGGGTCGGTCAGGGAGTCGCGGAGGCTGCCGGAGAATTCGTTGCCGCCGGACTTGGTGATCGCGGAGACGACACCACCGGTGAAGCGGCCGTACTCGGCCGAAATGCCACCGGTCATGACCGTCGTTTCCTGAATGGCGTCCTCAATGAACAGGTCGTCCGTCTGGCCGCGAATGTTCTCGTTGGTGACCGCGCCGTTGATCACATACAGCGTGTCATAGGCATAGCCACCGCCAACGACCAGAGCGCCGCCCGGCCCGTTCGTCGTGACGCCCGGGGCCAGGGTGATCGTCGCCTGGATCGTGCGACCGATCGGCAGGTCCTCGATGAGGTCGGCCTGCAGGTTGGTCTGGACTTCCGTCGTCTCGAGGACGGCCGGAGCCGCCGCGGTGACGGTGATGGACTCAGCGACCGCGCTCAGCCGCATCGTCGCGTCCGCACGCGCCGTGCCGCCGAGGGTGACGCGGGCAGGAACCGTCGATCCCTGCATGCTCTCCATCGAGAAGGCAACCTGGTATTCGCCAGGGGGAAGAGCGGAAAAGTTGTAGTTGCCGTTGACGTCCGTGGTCGAAGTGCGCGTTCCCTGCAACGCCGGAGACGAGATCGTCACCGTAGCGCCCGGGAGCGGAGCCCCGTCGAACATGACCGTTCCCGTCATGTTACCCAGGGTCTGGGCAAACATTGGGACGGCGACGAGCAGCAATGCCGCCATTGTTACGAAACATCTTTTAACGAACTGCATTCATCCTCCTCTTGGTGACTGTGAACCGTGAAACGAACGAGTGAAGCTTAACGAACTGCATTCTCGGCAATGGAGCACGCGACAGGCCGAATCATGACCGCGCTAAGTGATTGATTCGACATGACTTTGCTAAATTGCCGCAGAAGATTACTTCAACTAATTGAACAACGCGTCCGGTTTTCCGGAAGAACGCCGTGTGAACACGTTCCACCACCACCGCGACCGCGCGTCCAGGATGATTTTGCGTTACGGACCCCATCCCGGAGTTTTGAAAAGGGCCTGAGACGACTCGATGGACGCCAAGTTTCGGCTCCACCGCCCGCTCAGAGCTCCTCTTCCAGCTCGCACAGAATGAACGTCACACGTTTGTTTCCGGCGTAGTCCCTTAGTACGAGCGGCGCGATCCTACCTCACGAGCGCCCTGTTCGTCACCCATCGTTTGCAGCACCTGGACGGCTAGACGCCTCGAATCAGGACCCGGATTGCTCTTCATGGCCTCGTCCATGACCGTGCGCGCCTCCTGGCCTCTTCCCTGAGCTCCCACCACCAATGCCAGGTTCGCCCACGCATGCAGATTCTTCGGGAAGGCCTCGGTCTCCCGGCGAAAGGCCTGCTCGGCTTCGGGCACTCGCTGAGCCTGTAGAAGAGCCTCGCCCCTCCGCAGTTCGAGATCTCGGATGGGCGGCAGGTGCCGGCGCTGCACGACGTCACTGGCGCGCTCGAGCAGCGACAACTCTTCTCGGGGCTGACCCTGGGCACGCTTGATCTGCGAGGCGAGCATGAGCGCATGGATCCGGTCCGGTTCCTGAGCAAGGCTGGCGGAGGCTTCCTTTTCGGCACCGGCCAGATCGTTCTGAGCGATGGCGATCATCGCCAGAGTCTCGTGCACGAACGCGCCTCCGCTCTTCTCGGCCAGCAGTGCGTGCTCGCGCGCCTCCTTGTAGCGCTTCATCTCCATCAGCAGGTCGGCGATGGCCAGGGCAACCTGCGCATTGCCGGGCGCATGATTCATCTGTGTGCGCAAGGTCTGCAGAGCCAGTTCCTTCCGTCCGAGTTTCCGATACGACTCCGCCAGCACGCCCCAGCCGCTGATGAAGTCGGGGTTGTCGCGCATCACCGCTTCCATCTCCGCCGCGGCCTGCGCATAACGGCCCATCCGGAAGTGGTCATTGGCCGCGCCGAACGTCCGCAGGACGTCCAGCTTGTCTTTCGGATCGGGCCAGGCTCCGGATGCAGACGCGCTCGAACCGACGTAGCCCAGAGCGGCCAGCTTCTTCGCGTCCTCCGGATCCGCGAGCTGTGGCTCGGTGAACGGATGCGACTCTTCGATGGCCCGCAGCTCCTGGCGGAACGCGGCCACGTCGCGGCGATTCGCATCGGCCACGTTCTGCCGCTCTTCGCGATCATCGCGATGGCGATAGAGCTCCACCCGCGGCGCGTCGATGTAATGAAACGCCGGCCCGACCATCGACCGCAGCTCGCTCCAGCCGTATTGCAGCCGCGCGTAGAAACTCTCGCTGTAGACATGGCGCTCGCGGGGCGGAGCACCGGACAGGAGACTGTCGCCGCCATGACCGGGCGCGCCGGTCACTTCCACCACCGTCGGCAGCACGTCGATGAGGGCCACCGTGCGATCGACCGTCTCGCCTCTTCGCTGTTGTCCAGGCAACTTCACGAGCAACGGCACGTGGATCGATTCGCGATAGAGAAAGATGCCGTGCTCCTGCTCTCCATGCTCCCCCAGTCCCTCGCCATGGTCGGAGAGGACGATGATGAGCGCGGGGTCGTACTGGCCCCTGCGTTTCAACTCGTCGAGAAATCGCCCGACGATGGCATCGGCGTACGAGATCTCGCCGTCGTATGCGCTGCCATGCGCATAGGCCGCGGGAGGCGTGTAGGGGCTGTGCGGTTCATAGAGATGCAGGAACCCGAATACCTTTGCGCCATTGACGGTGCCGAGCCACGTGGTGAGAGCCTGTCGCGAGAGATCGCCGTCACGCTGCCACGAGGTCGCAGACTCCAGCGGCGAATGGGTCATGTAGTCGTCGAAGAAGTCGAAGCCGGCGGCGATGCCGGTCTCCTTCCGTAGCACGAAGGACGACACGGCCGCGCCGGTCGCGTAGCCGCCGGCTTTCAGAAGGGAGGCAAGCGTGGGCTGGCCGGCGCGGAGCGTGTAGCCGAGGTTGTTCCGCACTCCGTGAAGGTAAGGCGGCTGACCGGTGAACAGCGAAGCGTGAGAAGGAAGGGTCAGCGGTACCTGCGCGTACGCCTCCTGGAACAGGATGGCGTCCCGTCGGAACGCGTCCAGCGCCGGAGTCGACCCCTTCGCGTAACCGTAGGCCGGGAGATGGTCGGCCCTCAGCGTGTCGATCGAGATGATGAAGACCGGCCCCGCGGAAGGAGTGGTGATCTCCTTCGTCTCCTTCCCACAGGAGAGCAGCAAGGCCGGCAGCAGGAGGGAAAGAGCGAGGCGGGAGCGCACCATTCGAAACGCCCTAACGCCGCGAAGGCGCGCTCGTCTTCCTCAGGCACAATGCCGATCGGAAGCGCGGTGTTCTCGGACGACCGTGAGAGAAAGTGCCGTCACCGCGATCAGCGCGATCGCTGGCGCTGCAGCGTGCGAAAGGTCTCGTCGACCAGCGCACGACTGGAAGCCTCGGGGTTGGCGCGCAGCATGGCCTCGAAGGTCCGGCGCGCTTCCGCCTCCCGTCCCGTGAGCGTCTGCAGCACGGCGGTGCGCACATAGGCTTCCCGGTTGCGCGGATAGAGGCGGATCTCCGTGGCGAAGGCCTGCTCCGCTTCCGGAACGCGATTGAGACGAGCCAGCGCGTCGCCGCGCGCGAACCAGAAGTTCGGGGGCACGGTCTCGCCGGCAGCTTCGGCTCGGCGTTGCACGTCGTCGAGCGTGGCCATCGCCTCCGGCAGCCGGCGCTCGGCGATGCGGATCTGGGCCAGTACGACCGACGCGTCTTTCCCCTTGCCGGGGTCGCTCAACAGGATCCGGCTCTCGCGCTCGGCGGACGCAAAATCCTTCTTGGCCAGGTAGGCCTGGGCGATGACCATGCGCGCAGCGGCCGGATGGGCCGTGAGCGCGAGCTCCGCGTGATGGATGGAGTCGTCGAACCGGCCCTCACGCATGTACAACTCCGCCAGCGACATCGCGGTTCCGGGAGCGAGCATCGGAGCCACGTCCATCGTTTTCCGATACGCAGCGATGGCCTCCTCGGAACGACCCATGCGATCGAGGGCCTTGGCCAGCAGCGTCCACGCGTCCGCATAGGCTCCGTTGCGGGCCAGCACTTCGCGCAGAATGACCACCGCCTCCGCGTACTTGCCCTCGCTCACGAGCGCATTGGCGTGACCGGTGCGCTCGAGATCGTGGATGCCATCTTTCGGATCGGGCAAACGCGCGCCGGCGGGTGTGGAGCTCGTCGAGCCGAGATAGCCGAGGGCCGTCAGTTTCGCGGCCTCCTCGGGATCGACCGTGCTCGGGGCCACGAGAGCCCGATCGTGAGTCTGCACCTCGGCGCGCATCGACGCATACACACGGCGGTTGTCGGTCAGGATGTTCTGCTTCTCGGACGGATCCTTCGCGTTGTCGAACAACTCCGGACGAGGCCCGTCGATGTAGTGGTGCGTGGCATCGACCAGGGAAGCGAGGTCGCTCCAGCCGAGGTGAATGCGCGGATACATGGTCTCGCTGAAGATGCGGCGCTCCGGTCCGGCGTCGCCGCGCGCGATTTCCACCAGCGAGCGCCCCTTGGCGCCGGAGGGCACCGCGAATCCGGTGATGCCCGCCACCGTGGGCAACACATCGATGAGCTGCACCGGGGCTTGGACGCGTGTGCCATGCAGCTCTGCCTTCGGCAACTTGACGATGAGCGGGACGTGAATGGCCTCGCGATAAAGAAAGATGCCGTGCTGCGCCTCGCCATGATCGCCGAGGCCTTCGCCGTGATCGGAGAGCAGGATGATCGTGGCACGGTCATAGACGCCGTCCCGCTTCAGTGCATCGAGGAACTCACCGACATAGGCATCGGCCGTGGCGATCTCCCCGTCATACGGAGCCGCGGCGTAGCGCGACCGGAAGGGCTCGGGCGGAGCGTAGGGGGCGTGCGGCTCGAAGAGGTGCAGTAGATAGAAGAAGGGCTGATTCCCCTGCCCGCCCACCCAGCGAATGGCGGCGGCGACGGTCTCTTTCCCCGACCGCTGCACCTCGCCCATGGTCCCGCCTTCGGAAGAGCGATCCATCTGATCGTCGTATTGATCGAACGCTCCTCCAAGACCGGTCGCGCCGCGCAGGACATACGCGGAGACCGCGGCGCCGGTGGCGTATCCCCTGGCCTTGAGCAGAGTGGGCAGGCTGGGATGAGCTGCGCTGTCGAAGCGATAGCCGAGGTTGTTGCGCACGCCGGAATCCGCGGGCAGCAGCCCGCTGAGAATCGTCACGTGCGAAGGAAGGGTGAGTGGAACGTGCGAGTAGGCGTTCTCGAACGCGATCCCATCCCCGGCCAGCGCGTCGATGTGCGGAGTCTCGAGACCCTTCGCACCGAAGATCGGGAGGTGGTCCGCACGCAAGGTATCGATGGAAATGATGATGACCGGGCCGGCCTCCGAAGGACTCGGGAGAGCACGCTCCTTCCCGCATGCAGACACGAGAGTCAGCAGCAGAACGGAGAGAAAGATCGGAGGGAAGCGCCGCGAGACCATTCGGCTGATGCGCAACAGGCCGCGGGGGCGGAGCATTTCTCACTGGCCCGGCTCGTCGCGAGTAGGCCCGCTGGTATCATGCGTTCCCTTTTCGCCTTGCCATGAAAGAAGAACTCGCCACCCGTTACGATCCTTCGACCTTCGAGCAGCGCCTCTACGCCTCCTGGGAGGCGGCCGGCTACTTCACGCCGGTCGTCGACCGCGAGCGGCCGAAGTTCACGATCGTCATCCCGCCGCCCAACGTGACCGGCCGCCTGCACATCGGGCACGCGCTGGTGAACACGCTGCAGGACATCATCGTCCGCTGGAAGCGGATGTCCGGCTACAACACGCTTTGGCTGCCGGGTACCGACCACGCGGGCATCGCCACGCAGATGGTGGTGGAGAAGCAGATCGCCAAGGAAGGGCTGACCCGCTTCGACCTCGGCCGGGAGAAGTTCGTCGAACGGATCTGGCAGTGGAAGGAGCAGCACTCCAGCGAGATCAAGGATCAGCTCACACGCCTCGGCGCTTCCTGCGACTGGACCCGCGAGCGCTTCACTCTCGACGAAGGATTGTCGCGCGCCGTGCGCTACGTTTTCGTGAAGCTCTACGAGGACGGCCTGATCTACCGCGGCATCGCCATGGTGAACTGGTGCCCGCGCTGCCTCACCGCGATCTCGGACGTGGAGGTGGAGTTCCGGGAGCGCAACGGCAAGCTCTATCACATCGATTACCCCATCGCGGATACGGACCGCCGCGTCACCATCGCCACCACCCGTCCGGAGACGATGCTCGGCGATACGGGCGTGGCCGTGCATCCGGACGATGAACGCTACAAAGACCTCATCGGCCGCAACGCCATCCTCCCGATCGCCAACCGGCCCATCCCCATCGTGGCCGACGCCATCCTCGTCGATCCGGAGTTCGGGACCGGCGTGGTCAAAGTCACTCCTTCCCACGACAAGAATGACTACGAAACCGGCAAGCGTCACAACCTGCCGCAGCTCCAGGTGATCGCGGAAGACGGCCGGATGACCGCGGCCGCCGGCAAGGACTTCGAGGGTCTGGACCGCTCCGACGCGCGGAAGCGCGTGGTGGACCTGCTGACCGAACAGGGCTACCTCGTGAAGGTGGAGGACCACCCGCACAACGTCGGCGTACACGGCAAGTGCGACACCGACATCGAGCCGATGGTTTCCCTGCAGTGGTTCGTGAAGATCGAGCCGCTGGCCAAGCCGGCCATCGAGGCCGTGCGCAGCGGAGCGATCACCATTACGCCGGAGACTTGGGAGTCGACGTACTTCAATTGGATGGAGAACATCCACGACTGGACGATCTCGCGCCAGCTCTGGTGGGGGCATCGCATCCCCGCCTTCCATTGCACGAACGGCCACACCTCGGTCTCGGTGGACGACCTCGTCACCTGTCCGGAGTGCCAGGCGCCGGTGACGCAGGAGACGGACGTTCTCGACACCTGGTTCTCCTCCGGACTGTGGCCGTTCTCGACATTGGGCTGGCCCGACCCGACGCCCGACTTCGAGACGTTCTATCCGACCGACACGCTCATCACAGGGTTCGACATCCTCTTCTTCTGGGTGGCGCGCATGATCATGATGGGCCTCCGCTTCACCGGCCAGCCGCCGTTCACGCGGGTCTTTCTCAATGGGCTGGTGCGCGACGAGCAGGGACGCAAGATGTCCAAGACGATCGGCAACGTGATCGATCCCCTGGACGTGGTGAACGAAGTGGGCGCCGACGCGCTCCGCTTCACCCTGGCCGTGGCCACTTCCGGGCGCGACATCCCGCTCGGCAAATCCCGCATCGCCGGCTACTCGGCATTCGTGAACAAGATCTGGAACGCATCGCGTTTCGCGCTCATGCACATCGATACGGACCTCAAGCATGCCGGCCCGATCGACCGTGACCGGCTGCGAACGGTGGAGCGCTGGATCCTCTCGCGCCTGAATGCGGTCACCGCCGAGGTCAACGAGCAGCTCTCCGTGTTCCGTTTCGACGAAGCGGCCAGCGCCTGTTATCAGTTCTTCTGGCACGAGTTCTGTGACTGGTACATCGAGATGGCCAAGCCTGTTCTGCTGGGCCGTCACGGCTCGGACAACGACCGCAAGCTCGCCAAACGCGTGCTGCTGGAAGTGCTCGACCGCTCGCTGCGGCTGCTGCACCCGTTCATGCCCTTCGTGACGGAAGAGATCTGGCAGAAGCTGGGTGGCGTGGAGCCGTCGATCATGATCGCTCCCTATCCGATCGCCGAGGACGTGCTCGAGGATCCGGAAGCGGAGCGTCTGGCGGACGCGGTCAAGGCCATCATCACCACCATTCGAAACGTGCGCGCGGAGCGCGGGTTCACCCCCAAAGACCGCTTCCGCCTGACCCTCCGCGGGAACGACGATCGCGATACGAATTTCTTTCGCGAGAACGCCTACCTGCTCATGGAGCTGGCCCGTCTCACCGAAGTCTCGACGGACGGAACGGCACCCGACCATGCGCACCACGACGTGGTGGAAGGCTTCCGTCTGGCCATCGAGTTCCCGGAGAAAGAGGTCTCGCAGGAACAGCTCGACCGCGTGCGTCGCGAGATCGAGAAGAGCGAAAAGGAGCTGGCCAGCCTCGACGCCAAACTCGCCAACGAACAGTTCACAGGCAACGCCCCACCCCAGATCGTAGCCGGAGCACGTGCACGCCAGTCCGAGCTGAGGTCGAGGCTGGAGACGTTGAGGAAGAACCAGTAGTTGCTCGTCGTCTCGTCTTCTCGTCTTCTCGTCGCCGGGTCGGGGCGTCGAGGCGTCGAGGCGTCAAGTCGTCGAGTCGTCAAGTCGCCACGTCGCCGGGTCGTCGAGTTGGACTGAGTCTCATAGGTTCATAGGCTCACAGTCTCATAGGTGCGACTGTGAGGTTTCCTGTGAGACTGTGAGACCACGACGTGACAACTCGAAGACGTGAAGACTCGACGACTCGACGAGTTGGATTGAGTCTCATAGGTTCATAGGCTCACAGTCTCATAGGTGCGACTGGGCGGTTTCCTGTACTACTAACCTCGTGTTTCTTCGCGCGACACGAAGATTTGCAGGCGGAGCATTGGAGCGCCGGCGTCCTCGCCGGCTGGCCCGTGGGCGTCTCGCCCGCGAGCCTTTTTTGCGAGAGATGTGATTGCTGCCCCTCGCACGCGTTCCCCCGCCCGCGGCGAGGACGCCGCACAGC
>JBDTOZ010000833.1:0-4883 GCA_039932995.1 Acidobacteriota bacterium
GGTTGTCAACGGAACGCTCGCCGTCTCTCACTGTTGTCCGAGCCCGGCCATCGCCAGAGGAGCGCTGGCGTCCCGCCGGCTGGCCCGCAGGCGTCCCCGCCTGCGCCGCGCGGCGGTCGCCATGAACGCGCGTCCTGCGACCCCTCCGGATCTCAGCATCCGGCCCATCCAAAGCCGCGAACCGACGTGACCGCGGTCACACACCATCCCCCCCTCCCCTGCGCGACTGTGACGGAACAATGTCCCCGCTCCGCCGCGACATCGAGCAGTACCTCCGTCATTGTTTCGCCACCGAGGAGAGTCCGCGCGTATCGGAGCTGGCCGCACGCCTGGGGGCGACGCGCGAGCGGCTCAGCCGCGAGTTCGCCGCACAGTGTGGGGTGTCGTTGTCCGCGTACCTCAAGCGCCGGCAGATCCGGCACGCGCAAGAACTGCTCACGGCCTCCCGGCTCTCCACCACGCGCATCGGTTACGCCAGCGGTTTCGGCACGCGGCGCACGTTCTATCGCGCCTTCCGCCGCGGCATCGGACTCTCGCCCGATCAATACCGGCGGATGCACGGAAGAGGAGACTGACCCTTCGCGTGCCGGGAGAACGGCCCGCCACAAACAGAAAGGCCGGCGATGGTCTCGCCGGCCTTTCCCATCCCGCGGCTCGACGCCGCACGATGCACGCTTACTGGTTGTCGCCGCTGCCGCCCTCGTGACCGCCGCCGGGATTGCCGCCACCAGGATTGCCGCCACCCGGATTTCCCCCGGGATTGCCGCCGCCTTCGCCGCCTTCGCGGCGCGGAGGACGCGGGCCACGATCGCCGCCGCCACCTTCACGCGGACCGCGCGGGCCGCGGTCGCCGCCACCATCACGGCGCGGACCACGATCGCGGTCGCCGCCGCGGAAGCCACCACCGCCACCGCCACCATCACGGCGCGGACCACGGTCGCGGTCGCCGCCACGGAAGCCGCCGCGGTCTCCACCGCCGAAGCCCCCGCGATCGCCGCTGCCACCTTCACGCGGGCCACGCGGACCGCGATCGTCGCGGGCGCGCGCTGCCGCCGCTTCCTCCTCGGTGGGAGGGGCCAGCAGAGGCTTGCGCGACAGGCGGATCTTGCCGGTGTCGGGATCGATTCCGACCACCTGCACCTCGATCTCGTCGCCCATCTGGAAGAGGTCCGTCACCTGACCGACACGGTGATGCGCCATCTCGGAGATGTGCAGCAGTCCGTCCTGACCGGGCAGGATCTCCACGAAGGCTCCGTACGGCTCGATGCGCTTGATCGTACCTTTGTAGTTCGTGTTCACCTCGGGCGAGGCCGTGAGGCCCTTGATGATCTCGATGGCGCGCTCGGCGGCCTTCGCATCCGTCGAGGCGATCGTGACCTTGCCGTCGTCGGCAACGTCGATCTTCGTGCCCGTCTCCTCCACGATCCAGCGGATGGTCTTGCCACCCGAGCCGATGACGTCGCGGATGCGATCCTTCGGCACCATGACCGTGTAGAGCCGCGGCGCGAACTCGGAGAGCTCGGTCGCGGGAGTGGCCAGCGCCGCATCCATCTTGTCGAGGATGTGCATCCGGCCGGCCTTGGCCTGCTCCAGCGCCTTGGCCATCACTTCACGCGACAGACCCGACACCTTGATGTCCATCTGCAGCGCGGTGATGCCGTTGCGTGAGCCGGCCACCTTGAAGTCCATGTCGCCTTCATGGTCTTCCATGCCGGCGATGTCCGAGAGGATGGCGTACTTGGAGTTGTCTTCGCTCGAGACCAGACCCATGGCCACGCCGCCGACGGCCGCGCGGAGGGGCACACCGGCCTGCATCATGGCCAGTGAGCCGCCGCAAACCGAGGCCATCGACGAAGAGCCGTTGGACTCGAGGATGTCCGACACGATGCGGATCGTGTACGCGAACTCGTCATCGGTGGGCAGGAGCGGCGCGAGCGCGCGGCGGGCCAGGTTGCCGTGGCCGATCTCGCGACGCGCGGGACCACGCAGGAACTTCACTTCACCGACCGAGAACGGCGGGAAGTTGTAGTGCAGCATGAAGCGCTGGAAGGTCTCGCCCTCGAAGTCTTCGATCTTCTGCGCTTCGTTCGGCGTGCCCAGGGTCACCGTGACCAGGGCCTGCGTCTCGCCGCGGGTGAAGATCGCCGAGCCGTGGGTGCGTGGCAGAACGTTGGTGTCGATGGAGATCGGACGGATCTCCTCGAAGCCACGTCCGTCCACGCGCTTGCCCTCGTTCAGCATGAGGTTGCGGAAAATCTCCACTTCCATCTCGCCGAACGCGGCGCCGACGGCCGTCAGCCGCTCGGTGTCCTCGGCGGGCACGGAGCCGACCACCTGCTCCTTCACGGCCTTCATGGCCTTGCGGCGCGATTCCTTGCCGGTGGTCTGCATGGCGGTCTTCAGCGACTCGCCGAACCGGCCCATGAGCTCATGCAGCAGCTCGGGGGTGAACTTGGCCTTGAACTCGACCTTGATCTTCTCTTTGCCGACGTCGGCGCGGAGCTCTTTCTGCAATTCGACAATGCGCTTGATCTCGGCGTGGGCGGCGTCGAAGGCGTCGAGGACGACGCTCTCGCTCACCTCACGCGCGCCCGCTTCGACCATGACGATGGCCGAGTCGGTGCCGGCCACGATCAGGTCGAGGTCGGAGAGATCGCGCTGCGAATTGGTGGGGTTGATGACGATCTGCCCGTCGATGTAGCCGACACGCACGGCACCGATCGGATTGTGGAACGGGATCTCGGAGATGGACAGGGCCGTGGAGGCGCCGTTGATGGCCATCACGTCAGGGTCGTTCTCACCGTCGGCGGAGAGGACCAGGGCGATGACCTGCGTCTCCTGGCGGTAGCCCTTCTCGAACGAAGGACGCAGCGGACGGTCGATCAGACGCGAGGTCAGGACCTCTTTCTCGGTCGGACGTCCTTCACGCTTGAAGAAGCCCCCCGGGATCCGCCCGCCGGCATAGGTGTTCTCTTTGTAGTCCACCGTGAGCGGCATGAAATCGCCGAGCACGTTGCCTTCCTTGTAGCAGGCGGTGGCCAGGACCACCGTATCTCCGTAACGCACGACGCACGCACCGTGCGCCTGTTTGGCGATCGCACCTGTCTCCAGAGACAGGGATTTCCCGCCGATCTGCAACTCTCTTTTGAAACTCATGGGTTCCCTTCGATGAACCGCGAGGCCACTCATCACCTCGGGCATTTGGATTTTTCCGCGGCGGCCGAACGATGGGATCCGGCCTGGAAGGATTTCGTGCAGGCTTCGCGCCTGAAAACACGTGGGGCGGGCCATGAGGCCCGCCCCGGATTGGGTCGCCTACTTACGAATGCCGAGCTTGTCGATGATCGTGCGGTAGCGCGTCACGTCGATCTGCTTGAGGTAGTCCAGCAGACGGCGGCGGCGGCCGACGAGCTTCAGGAGACCGCGGCGCGAGTGATGGTCCTTCGCGTGGGTCTTGAAGTGCTCGGTGAGATAAGTAATGCGGTTCGAGAGGAGTGCAATCTGCACTTCTGGCGACCCGGTATCGGCGTCATGGACCCGATACGAGTGGATGAGGTTGGACTTCTGCTCCTTGGTGGTCGACAAAATCCTGTCTCCTGTCAATGGTTAACCTGGAAAACGATACACCGGTCTCTGATCGAGACGCGCCACCATAACAGCGGGCGTGCGGGTTTTCAATCCCGCCCTTTTCGGGTTTCCCGATCCGGCACTGGTGCTGCGCGTTGCGGGTTGCTCGTTGCTGGTTGCTCGGGGAGTCCGGGCTGGCGGATTGATGAGCACCATCCGCGAGCTAAAGCTCATCAGCGCCGTTGGTTGCGAAACGTGGCCGTCTACGACAAGCCCCAGACAACCAGCAACCAATAACCAGCAACGGCAAGGAGCCTACCCCGCCAGAACGACCTTGGGCCGCACTTCCACCGGCCCCCCCTCCCGGAGCACGTTCACGACCTCGCCGATGGCCATGAGCTGGTCGTGGGGATTGCCGAGCGCGAGCAGGTCCCCCTGACTGACGGCCACGCCCGGAACGAGGATCACGGACTGGCCCTGCATCATCTTTCCCTGTTGGGCCCAGTCGATGCGGATCCTCGGCAGCGGCAGGTCGATCTCCGAGAGCGACTGAAAGTGCGGTGGAGCGAGGATCACTTCCGGGGTGGCCTCGAACATGTTGTCGAAGGTGATGGCCTGGTCGACGTGGAACGTTCCGATGGCGCTGCGGCGAAGCTCTTTGAGGTGCGCGGGGATGCCCACGGACTGGCCGAGGTCGTGCGCGAGCGAGCGCATGTACGTGCCGGCCGAGGAGCGAACGCGAAAGCGCAGGCGTGAGCCTTCCACTCCCAGGACAGTGAGCTCGTAGACCGTCACCCTCTTGGTCTTCAGCTTCACCTCTTCGCCCCGCCGGGCCAACGCGTAGGCCCGAACGCCATCGATCTTTTTCGCGGAAAACGCAGGAGGCATCTGGTCGATCTCACCGCGGAACTGCCCGAGGTGCGGCTCGAAGTCGATGGAGGTCACATCGCGCTCCACGGGCTCCCCCACCGGCTCACCGGCGGCGTCGTACGAATCGGTGGCCCAGCCGAACTGGATGGTCCCTTCGTAGGTCTTCTCCATCCCCATCAGGTAAGCCTGCAGGCGCGTGGCTTTGCCGACGCAGAGGACGAGCAGACCCGTGGCCAGGGGATCGAGGGTGCCGGTGTGTCCGGCCTTCTTCACCTTCGCGCGCCGGCGGAACTTCTCCACCACGTCGTGCGAAGTGAGGCCACTCTTCTTGTCGACGAGCAAAACGCCGTCGACGCTTTTCTTGGATTCCATCGCGCGGAGGATACCCCGCTTCGCTTTGCCGGTCTGTCTTCGCGTCGTCGCGTCTTCGAGTCGTCGAGTCTTCG
>JBDTOZ010000834.1:0-2866 GCA_039932995.1 Acidobacteriota bacterium
GGTTGGCGGTTGGCGGTTGGCGGTTGGCGGTTGGCGGTTGGCGGTTGGCGGGAGAATCCGCGCTCGTCTCCATGAAGTCCGGCCAAAAGCTCTGACGTTGGTAATCCGCATTCATGCGGAGACGCCGGCATGCCACCGCCAACCGTCAACCGAACCGAAACCTACTCCCCCTTCTGCTCGGCCTTGGCGTGATACGCGACGACGATGTCGCGCACGGCTTCGGGGGAGTCGACCACGTGGATGCTGTCGACATCTTCGGGAGAGACATTGTTGGCGATGAGGACCTGGGCACGCAGCCAGTCGATGAGCCCCGACCAATAGTCCTTGCCGTAGAGAATGACCGGAAAGTCCGAGATCTTTTTGGTCTGGATCAGGACCAGGGCGCCGAACAGTTCGTCGAGTGTGCCGAAGCCTCCGGGGAAGGTGATGAAGGCTTCCGAGTACTTGATGAACATCGTCTTGCGGACGAAGAAGTAGCGGAAGGTCATGGCCTTGTCGACATACGGGTTGACCTCCTGTTCGAACGGAAGCTGGATGTTGCACCCGATCGAGAGCGCGCCCGCCTCCCGCGCGCCTTTGTTGGCCGCGGCCATGATGCCCGGACCGCCGCCGGTGATGATGGCGAAACCGGCCCGGCCCAAGAGCTCGGCCGTGCGAACGGCTTCGTCGTAGTAGCGATCGGAGAGGGCGGTGCGCGCGGAGCCGAAGATGGACACGGCCGGATAGACGTCGGCCAGATGATCGAAGCCGGTCACGAATTCGCTGGTGATTCGCAGCACGCGCCAGGAATCACTCTGCAGCGTCTCCGCCCGCCCGGGCCGGTCGAGCAGCTTGCGATCTTCGAGATCCTCGCGTTCAGTCGCGGCGACGTGCTGGGCAGGTTTGGGGGGCGCCATGGCGGCGCATTGTACGGTTCCGCGATCCCTGGCGACGGAAATCGCCGGCCACAGGAGCGCCAACTGAAATGGTGCAAAAAGCAAAAAGCCCGCGAACGTGTTCGCGGGCTTTGACTGTGAGCTGCGGAACGAGAACTACTGGCGGAGCTTGATGACGGACGTCTCGACGAGCTTGTCGCCCGGAAGGCCGCTCTGCCAGGCCGTGGCCTTGACGCTGCCGGTTTCGCTGAGCGTGCCGAACGAGGTGCGGACGCGGAAGCGAACCGTGGACGTTTCACCCGGCTGGATGTTGCCGAAGGTGAAGCGATACATGTTCGAGCCGGGGTTGTGCATCGCCTCCACGCCCCGCTCATTGGTCTGATCGAGCACCACCAGTTGCGGCGGCACCTCCACTTCCAGGAGGATGTCCTGGATGTTGTTGACGCCACGGTTGCTGATGTTGACGTCGAGGTTCTCGACGCCCGAATCGGGCAGGTCCGTCGGTCCGACGATGTTCAACTTCAACAACTGACCGCGACTGGTCACGGCCATACCGCTGCTCTTACAGGCAGTCGCCGAGAGGAGTCCGAGCGCCAGCACGGTCACCAATGCAACTGAAAATAGTTGGGTTCTTTTCATGATTCTCTCCTTCAATACTCAGCCGTAGTGCAAGGCTGGCGCCCGCTTTTCGCCGCTTCCCGGGGACCGTTCACCACAGAGACCGGGGACCCTTCACCACAGAGACGCAGAGGCACAGAGAAATCTTTTTTGCGAAGTTTTCTGCGTCTCTGTGCCTCTGTGGTGAACCGTCCTCTTCCGCACCCGACGAGGCCGTGCCGTCCTAACAGGTTTCTTGCAATACTCCTCAGCCATGAGTTTTTTCATCGGAGTGGACGGCGGCGCCTCGAAGACGGCGGCCATCGTCGTGGATGAGCACGGGAAGGCGCTCGGATCCGGTCTGGCCGGCGGCTCGAATCACCTGCGGGTGGGGATCGAAGAGGCCACGCGCAACGTCGAGCGGGCGGTGAACATGGCCCTGGTCGAGGCCGGCATCGCCATCCGTGAGGTCGAGTACGCCTACTGCGGGATCGCCGGCGCCGATCATCCCATCCACCGCGAAAAGGTGATCGACGCACTGCGGATCTTTTTTCCCCGCGGCAACTTCATCGTCGATACCGATGCCCGGATCGCCCTCACCGGTGCGGTGGGATTCGGCGCCGGCATCGTGGTCATCTCCGGCACCGGCTCGGTGGCCTTCGGACGCAACGCCACCGGCGACGAGGCCCGGGCCGGGGGGTGGGGACCGACGCTGGGCGACGAGGGAAGCGGCTTCTGGATCGCCCGTGAGGGCCTCTCCGCCATCGTCCGTGCGCACGACGGCCGCGGCTTCAACACGGTCATGACCGAGCTCCTCTGCAACGAGTACCAAATGTGCCAGCCCGCCGATCTGCCGGCCTTCGTCTACGCGGCCACGACGCACGTGGACGACATCGCGCGCTACGGCAAACTGGTCATCGAAGCCGCCCAGGCCAACGACACCGTGGCCCGGGACATCCTTGCGCGTGGGGGCTCGGAGCTGGCCGAGTGCGTGCTGGCCATCGCTCGCAAGCTGCACATGACCGACACGACCTTCGCGGTCGCTCACGTGGGGGGCGCCTTCCACGCGGGCGATCTGCTGCTCGATCCGATGCGTCTCCGCCTGCAGCGCGATGCGCCCGGGGCCTCGCTGATCGCGCCGCTCCATCCTCCGGTAGAGGGGGCGGCCATGATGGCCATGCGCGCGGCCGAAGCCCCGCGCGTGGGCCGCTCCTGACGCGTTTTCGACCGATCGGGCCGCTTGAGGATTGAGGATTGAGGATTGAGAATTGAGGATTGAGGATTGAGACCGCACGTGCCCAAGGCTAGGAGCCTGCGCGATAGGAGCATTAGATTAGTCTCGGGTTTCACGCCGGAGGCGTGGCGGAGATGAGCCGGGGGCAAGCGCCGAAGGC
>JBDTOZ010000835.1:0-7767 GCA_039932995.1 Acidobacteriota bacterium
CGCACGACATTGGCGAAGTCGCCGCCGATGCGCGCTCCATTCCGTTGGGTAAGCCAATCGCCAACACGCGGATTTACGTGCTCGATGGACACGGCCAGCTCGTGCCGGTCGGCGTTGAAGGCGAGATCCATATCGGCGGCGACGGTGTTGCCCGCGGTTACCTGAACCGCGCCGAGTTGACCGCGGAACGCTTCCTGACCGATCCGTTCCGTGCCGATAGCAATGCGCGGATGTACAAGTCCGGCGATCGCGGACGCTGGCTGGCGGACGGCACGCTCGAATACCTGGGTCGCAACGATTACCAGGTGAAGATCCGCGGCTTCCGGATCGAGCTCGGCGAGATCGAAGTCACGCTCAGTCAATGCACAGGCGTGCGCGACGCGGTGGTGCTCGCCCGCGAAGACGCACCGGGTGACAAACGCCTGGTCGCGTATCTGGTGGGAGACGAGGGCCTCGATTTATCCGTGGCCGATCTGCGCGATGCACTGTCGCGGCAACTGCCCGAGCACATGTTGCCATCGGCATTCGTGCAACTCGATTGCCTGCCGCTGACCGCGAACGGCAAGCTCGACCGGCGAGCGCTACCGGCGCCGGAAGCCACTGCACTGAGCGTGCGTGAGTATGAAGCGCCGGAAGGTGAGATCGAGCAGGCCCTGGCCGCGCTCTGGCAGGAGCTGCTGCGCGTCGAGCGCGTTGGCCGTCACGATCAGTTCTTCGAGCTGGGTGGCCATTCGCTGCTGGCGGTGCAATTGGTCTCGCAGATTCGTGCGACGCTGGGGGTCGAGCTGCCGCTGCGCGAGCTTTTCGCCGGATCGAGCTTGAGTGTGCTGGCCGAGGCGGTGCGCGCCGCCGGGGCGAGCACGATGGGGCAGATCCAGCGTGCCGACCGCAACCAGCCGCTGCCGCTGTCGCTGGCCCAGCAGCGCCTGTGGTTCCTCGATCAACTCGATCCGGCAGCGAGTGCGGCTTACCACATGCCGGCCGCACTGCGGCTGCTCGGCCAGCTCGACGTGGCCGCTCTGCAGGCCACGCTGGACCGGCTTGTGGCGCGGCATGAAGGCCTGCGCACGTCGTTCGTGGCCAAGGGCGGTGTGCCCTATCAGCAAATCGCGCCGGAAGACCGCGGCTTTGCGCTCAGCCATGAGGACTTGAGCTCTCTGTCCGCCGAGGAGCGCGAAGCACTGGTGGCAAGGTTGACGGTCGACGAAGCGCGTGCTCCGTTCGACCTGAGCACCGGCCCGTTGATCCGCGGCTGCCTGCTGTGCGTGAGCGATGACGAGCATGTGCTGCTGGTGACCCAGCACCACATCGTCACGGACGGCTGGTCGGTCGACGTGATGGTGCGCGAGGTGGCCGCGCTGTACACGGCCTTTCACAATGGAGAAGCCGATCCGCTGCCGCCGCTCGAGATCCAGTACGCCGACTACGCGCAGTGGCAGCGCGACTGGCTGCAGGGCGAAGAGCTGACGCGGCAGGTGGACTTCTGGCAGCAGCACCTCGCAGGTGCACCGGCCCTGCTCGAACTGCCGCTCGACCGTCCGCGGCCGGCAGTGCAGAGCTACGCCGGCAGCTCAGTGCCGGTCACCCTGTCGCCGGAACTGACGGCCAGGGTGCGGGCCTTCTCGCAGCGGAATGGTGTGACGCCGTTCATGACACTGTTCACGGCCTGGGGGTTGCTGCTGTCCCGGCTGTCGGGACAACAGGACATCGTCATCGGAACACCGGTCGCGAACCGTCAGCGGCGAGAGGTCGAGAATCTCATCGGGTTCTTCGTCAACACGCTGGCGGTACGGCTGCGTTTCGATGAGCAGCCCAGCGTCGCCGCCCTGCTTGCGCAGGTAAAACAGACGACGCTGGCCGCGTTTGCGAATCAGGATCTGCCGTTCGAACAGGTGGTCGAGGCGATGCAGCCGCAGCGCAGCCTGAGCCACAGCCCCTTGGCGCAGGTGACCTTCACCTGGAACAACCGCGAGCACGTCCAGACGGATGGCAGCACGCTGCAACTGCCCGGTCTGGCGCTGGCACCGGTGAGCCGCGCGAGCGAGACCATCCAGGTCGATTTGCAACTGCTGCTGGACGATGCGGGGGGTGCCATCAACGGCGTGCTGGTGTACGCCCGCGATCTGTTCGACGGGGAGACCATCGAACGCTGGACCGGCCATTTCGCGCAGCTTCTGGAAGCGATGGTGGCCGATGCCGCTGTGGTCGCCGACACGCTGCCGCTGCTGTCCGCCGTGGAACGCCGGCAGCTGATCGAGACCTTCAATGACCACTTCGTCGAGTATCCGCAAGAGGCGCTGATCCACGAGCTGTTCGAGCAGCAGGCGGCGCAGCAGCCCGATGCCGTGGCGGTCGTGGATGAAAACGAGTCGCTGACCTACGCCGAGCTCAATGTATGCGCCAACAAGCTGGCGCATTACCTGATCGGCCTGGGCGTGAAGGCCGATGACCGCGTGGCCGTCTGCTGCGAGCGCAATGCGGATCTGATCGTCAGCCTGCTGGGCATCCTGAAAGCGGGTGGTGCGTACGTTCCGCTCGACCCGAGCCATCCGCGCGAGCGTCTGGCCTGGATGCTGGAGGACAGCGCCCCGGTCGCCCTGCTGACGCATTCCGATCTCGAAGCGCTGTTGCCGGAGACCGAACTGCCGGTGCTGCGCGTCGACGTCGATCTGCCGGTGCTGACGCGGCGCCTGCCCGAGCACAATCCGGATGTTCGCGGTCTGAGCTCCGCCAACCTGGTCTATGTGATCTATACCTCCGGCTCCACGGGAACGCCGAAAGGGGTGATGGTCGAGCAGCGGAACGTCATCCAGCTCGTCAAGGCGCGGGATTACGTCGCACTGACACGGGCCTCCGTCGTGGCCCAGGCCTCCAATGCCTCGTTCGACGCGGCGACCTTCGAGATCTGGGGCGCACTGCTCAATGGCGGCCAGCTGGTCATCGTCGGCAAAGAAACGCTGATCGATCCGGGGCAGCTGCAGAAACGGCTCGTGGCGGAGCGCGTCGACACGTTGTTCGTCACCACGGCGCTCTTCAATCGCATTGCGAAGAGCGCTCCGTCCGCCTTTGCCACGCTCGAGACGTTGTTGTTCGGCGGCGAAAAAGTCTCTCCCGATACGGTGGCCGAGCTCCTCGCCAGCGGATTCCGCGGACGCCTGCTGCACGTCTATGGTCCGACTGAGAACACGACGTACAGCACCTGGTATCACGTTCCCAACGTCGGGCTGGACGACGGCACGACAGTTCCGATCGGCCGCGGTCTGGCGGGAGCCAGGGTCTATCTTCTGGACACTCAGCGGCAGCCGGTGCCGATCGGGGTCGCGGGCGAGATCTACATCGGCGGTGCCGGTGTGGCGCGCGGGTATCTCAATCGCGCCGAGCTGACGGCGGAGCGCTTCGTCCGCGATCCGTTCAGCACGCGCGCGGATGCGCGGATGTACAAGACCGGCGATCTCGGCCGCTGGCTGCCCGGCGGCAATGTCGAATTCCTGGCCCGCAACGATTTCCAGGTGAAGATCCGCGGCTTCCGCGTCGAGCTCGGAGAGATCGAAGCGAAGCTCAGCGCCTGCGCCGGCATTCGCGAAGCAATCGTAGTGGCTCGTGAAGACGAGCCGGGGGACAAGCGGCTGGTCGCGTATCTCGTGGCTGATGAATACGCGGAGTTGTCGGTGTACGACCTGCGTGAGGCACTGTCGCGGCAACTGCCCGAGTACATGGTGCCGACGGCGTTCGTGCAGCTCGACACGCTGCCGCTGACGGCGAATGGCAAAGTCGATCGAAAGGCGCTGCCGGCACCGGAAGCGACGGCGCTGGGCGTGCGCGAGTACGAGGCGCCGCAGGGCGAGATCGAAGAAGCGATTGCGGCCCTGTGGCAGGAACAGTTGAAAGTGCCGCGCGTCGGCCGCCACGACAACTTCTTCGAGCTCGGCGGTCACTCACTGCTGGCGGTGCAGTTGATCTCGCACATCCGCGCGGCGCTCGGCGTCGAGGTGCCACTGCGCGATCTCTTCGCCAGCCCGAGCCTCGCGGCGCTGGCCGAGAAGGTGTGCGCGGCGGGGGCGAGCACGATGGGGCGCATTCCGCGCGCCGACCGCGATCGGCCGCTGCCGCTGTCGCTGGCCCAGCAGCGGTTGTGGTTCCTCGCACAATTCGACGAAGCCGCCAGTGCGGCGTACCACATGCCGGCCGCCTTGCGCCTGCTCGGGAATCTGGATGTGGCGGCACTGCGGGCGACGCTGGATCGGGTCGTGGCGCGGCACGAAAGTCTACGCACGCACTTTGTCGCGATCGACGGTGTGCCGTTTCAGCGGATCGCATCAGACGGCTGCAGCTTCGAGCTATGCCGCGAAGACCTGAGCTCATTGCCCGCTGACGAACGCGAAGCCGCCGTGACCAGGCTTACCGCCGAGGAAGCGCGTGGGCCGTTTGATTTGAGTGCAGGCCCGCTGATCCGCGGCCGGCTGCTCACGCTCGCTGACGACGAACATGTGCTGCTGATTACGCAGCACCACATCGTCTCGGACGGCTGGTCGCTGGGGATTCTGGTGCGGGAAGTGGCGGCGCTGTACGCGGCCTTCCGTCGTGGCGAGCACGATCCGCTGCCGCCGCTGGCGATTCAGTACGCCGACTACGCGCAGTGGCAGCGCAGCTGGCTGCGCGGCGAAGAGTTGACGCGTCAGGTCGAGTTCTGGCGCGAGCAGCTGACGGGCGCGCCGGCCCTGCTCGAACTGCCGCTCGACCACGCACGGCCACTCATGCAAAGCCATGCCGGTAGCAGCGTGCCGCTGGTTCTGTCACCGGAACTGACCGCCCGTTTGCGCGTGCTCAGTCAAGGTCATGGCGTGACACTGTTCATGACCCTGCTCTCGGCCTGGGGTCTGCTGCTGTCACGGTTGAGCGGACAGCAGGATGTGGTCATTGGCACGCCGGTCGCGAACCGTCAACGAAGGGAAGTGGAAGGGCTGATCGGCTTCTTCGTCAACACGGTGGCAATGCGACTGCGGTTTGACGGCGAGCCCACCGTCGCAACGTTGCTTGAGCAAGTGAAGGAAACGACACTCGCGGCGTTTGCGAATCAGGAACTGCCGTTCGAACAAGTGGTCGAGGCCGTGCAACCGCAGCGCAGCCTGAGCCATAGTCCGCTGGTTCAGACCGCGCTGGCACTCGACAATACAGCGGACTATGGCGACGCACTGAGCTTGCCGGATCTGAGCCTGATCCCGTTGGAGCAAGCGCTGGCGACGGCGCCATACGAGCTCTCTTTGCATCTCAGCGAGGCCGGCGAAGGATTGTCTGGCTCGATTGTATATGCCAGCGATCTGTTCGATCGTTCGTCCGTCGAGCGCTGGGCTGGTCATTACGTCCGGCTGTTGGAAGCCATGGTGGCGGATGCCACGTCCAGTGTTGAGAAGCTGCCGCTACTGTCAGCAGCGGAGCGTAAGCACCTGCTGCGCGATTTCAATGCTCCCGACGTTTCGTATCGCCAGGACACACTCATTCACGAGCTGTTCGAGCAACAAGCCGCCGCGCGGCCCGATGCTGTGGCGGTGGTCTTCGAGGATCAGAGCCTGAGCTACAGCGAGCTCGATGCGCGCGCGAATCGGCTGGCACAGGGGCTGATCGCGCTGGGCGTGCAGCCGGACGATCGCGTGGCGATCTGCGTCGAACGCAGTCTGGAGATGGTGGTCGGCCTGCTTGGAATCCTGAAAGCCGGCGGTGCTTACGTGCCGCTGGATCCGGCGTATCCCGTCGAGCGCTTGCGCTACATGCTCGAAGACAGCGCGCCCGTGGCCCTCCTCACGCAGAGCCGGCTGCAGAATCTCGTCACCGATCTCACCAGCCATGCTCCGGTCATCGACATCTCGGCCACGCAGTTGGCGAACGGCCAGAGCCGGTTACCGGTTCGCGCTTCCTCAGTAGCTGACCATTCTCTCACTCCCCAGCACCTGGCTTACGTGATCTACACCTCCGGCTCCACCGGCACCCCGAAGGGGGTCATGGTCGAGCATGGGAACGTCGTGCGCCTGTTTGCGGCAACCGATCCGTGGTTCCACTTCGATGACCGCGACGTCTGGACGATGTTCCATTCGTACGCATTCGACTTCTCGGTATGGGAGATCTGGGGGGCATTGCTGTACGGCGGCCGGCTGGTCATCGTGCCACAGGAGACTTCGCGTTCGCCGGAAGAGCTCTACGGGCTGGTCTGCCGCAGCGGAGTGACGATTCTCAACCAGACGCCAAGCGCATTCCGTCAGTTCATCGCTGCGCAACGTGCCAGCGACGGGGAACATCACTTGCGCCACGTCATCTTTGGCGGTGAAGCGCTGGAAGTGGCCACCCTCGAGCCGTGGTTTGAGCGTCACGACGATCAGAGGCCGCGGCTCGTCAACATGTACGGGATTACCGAGACGACGGTTCATGTGACCTATCGTCTAATCGATCGTGCCGACACCCGGCGAGGCGGTAGTCCGATCGGACGCCGCATCCCCGACCTGGCCATCTACCTTCTCGATGCTCACCGCCAGCCTGTGCCCATCGGCGTAGTGGGAGAGCTGTACATTGGCGGTGCAGGCGTGGCCCGCGGCTATCTCAATCGGCCGGAGCTCACGGCGGAGCGATTCCTGGCCGACCCATTTGCCGCGCGTGACGGAGCGCGGATGTACAGGAGCGGCGACCTCGGACGGTGGCTCCCGGACGGATCGATCGAGTTCCTCGGCCGAAACGACGCTCAGGTGAAGATCCGCGGCTTCCGGATCGAGTTGGGCGAGGTCGAAGCGAAGCTCAGTCAATGTGCGGGTGTTCGCGAAGCGGTGGTCCTTGCGCGGGAAGACGTGGCGGGGGACAAGCGCCTGGTTGCGTATCTGGTGGCTGATGATGGCGTCACGCTACAAGCCTCTGAGTTGCGTGCGGCGCTGCTGTCGCAACTGCCCGAATACATGGTGCCCTCGGCGTTTGTAGAGGTGGATGCATTGCCACTGACGCCCAACGGCAAGCTCGACCGCAAGGCCTTGCCGGCTCCGGAGACGACGGCGTTGACCGCGCGCGAGTACGAAGCACCACGAGACGAGATTGAAGAAATGCTGGCGGCGATCTGGCGAGAGCTGCTGCGCGTCGGGCGCGTAGGCCGTCACGACGGTTTCTTTGAGCTCGGCGGTCACTCGCTGCTGGCGGTACAACTGATCTCGCGTATCCGCGCGACGCTCGCTGTCGACGTCCCATTGCGCGAGCTGTTTGCGCAGCCGAGTTTGCAGGCCTTGGCCGAAATCATACGGCGCGCCAGCGCGAGCACGATGGCGCGCATCGAGATCGCGGACCGCAGCCAGCACTTGCCGCTTTCCATGGCACAGCAGCGGCTGTGGTTCCTCGATCAACTCGATCCAGCAGCGAGTGCGGCGTACCACATGCCGGCCGCACTGCGGCTGCTCGGCCAGCTCGACGTGGCGGCACTGCAGGCCACGCTCAACCGGCTCATCGCGCGGCATGAAAGCCTGCGCACGTCGTTTATTGCAATTGACGGTGTGCCCTATCAGCAGATCGCGCCGGAAGACTGCGGCTTCGCGCTCAGCCGCGAAGACTTGAGATCTCTGCCCGCCGAGGAAAGTGACAGAGCGGTGGCACGGTTGACGGCGGAAGAAGCGCGTGCGCTGTTTGATTTGAGCTCCGGCCCGTTGATCCGGGGCCGCTTGCTGCGGGTGAGCGATGATGAACATGTGCTGCTGGTGACCCAGCACCATATCGTCACTGATGGCTGGTCGATTGGCGTGATGG
>JBDTOZ010000836.1:0-2815 GCA_039932995.1 Acidobacteriota bacterium
GGGGCGCGAGTACCATCGATGGCCGCTCGCGCTGGGCCCGACGTGCTCACTCATAGCGCCTCCTTCGACGTCCAACGGTCCAGCACTCAGCCGCCGGAACCGCACTCGCTACAGTAGCATCCACGCTGTTGGTGCAGCGGTTCCGGTCGGCTGGAGCGTGGAGTTGGACGAAGCCGCTACGCGGCGCGCTCCGCGTTCGTGAAGGCTTTCGGACCTATGACGATGCCGTCGCTCTGCACGAGAGCAGGGCGCCACCAGATCGTGAAGCCACTGGGCCTGAGTCCCTTCCTCGAAGGCTACGCACCCGAGGCCCTGCGCCCTTGACGAGCCGCGGGATCGCCTGTGCTTTGGTGGGCACCGTGGCTTGCAACGCGACCTCCCCCGACTCATCGCGCTGGTGCGCGACGACGGGCGCCTGGTGCACGTCGAAAGCGAGATATTGGATTGCCTGCTCTTTCATGTCAGGCGCTCCTTTCTTGCTCTGGGGGCGCCCCTCCACGGTAGCAGGTTGGAGCGTGCTTTCAATATCCGTTGGCCGCGCCGCCTTGCCGACTCGCGGTGTCGGGATCTTCTAGCCATTGCCGACCA
Source organism: Acidobacteriota bacterium (assembly GCA_039932995.1). Classification (GTDB taxonomy): domain Bacteria; phylum Acidobacteriota; class Thermoanaerobaculia; order Gp7-AA8; family Gp7-AA8; genus QHVT01. Next base: position 589 of record JBDTOZ010000836.1, read on the forward strand.
ATTCAACGAGGTCTCTATAGGGCGTTAACCGGCAGGTTGACGAGCACCGATACTGACCGGTCCACATTCCTAGACTCCCGTACGCAGATTAGGCTGGCACGCCTCGAAGGTTGCTCGAGTTCGGCGATCGGCTATGCCTTCGCGATCGCTTCAAGGATCTCCCGCGGAGGCGCTTGCATAATCGCCTCGCACTGTTCGGGTGTCAGGTTCTTTCGTGCTGCAAGTCTGACACCCTCTTTGAGCAGCTTCTTGTCAACTTCGTTTGTCAGCCACCTCGCACCGCTCGCACCGACAAGAAGCGCACCGACAACCGTTGAAAGCTGAAGACTGATTGTGCCACGTTCACCCAGCCGTGCTAAGTCGATTCCTGCTCCAGAACCGTAGAGCGCCCATGAGCTCAGCGCCGAGATCGCGCCGACTGCAACAGTAGAGAGTGCTCCCGGGCACCAGACGCCATTCTGCAAGCGAGGAAGTGGAAAGCCGTTACCGCTCAGAAGGGCGTTTGCAATGCCGCCGAGTGCGCCGGCGGAGAAGACTAACAGTATGCAAAACAGGGGATCCATAACGCCTCCAATTTCCGAACCATCAGAATCTATCTAGCATAGGAGAGCCCCGGCAGGCCAATATCCCTACCCTCGCTCGCGACCACACGTCCAACCGGCGTTTCGACGACGAAGTGCTTCATCCCTTGCAGGACGATCGACCGCGCCTTTCTTTAGGTGGCTGGTAGAGCATGAAAACTGCTGAGAGTTCGACGGACGGCCTTAACGTACTTTCGCTCCGCCGCGGCGTGCCTTCACGTTGGGACCACGCCTGAACTCACGAAGCACGCGGCGGAAGCCCCGGGCCACCGAACGGCACGCGGTCGGCTGCTGCGAAGAGCTGGGCGGCGCACAATGCCACTCAAGCCGCCCCCTCCCCCTGTTGTTTGCCCGCTACGCTCTGTCGCAGTGCGATTATTGCTAAAAGCTGGTCATATAGAACTTCTTTTATGCGCCGCTCTGGAAACGTGTGGAAGACGATTGTCGCGCCCGCGAGGCCTACGAGCAAGAGCACAAGCGCCGAAGCGACGCCGTGCGAAATTCGCACGACACCGTCGATTACGAGCACGATGAACGGAATGAAAAGCCCTGCCGCTAGACGTACCTCGGCCTCGAGTCGTTCCGCCTCGACCCAAAGCTCTGGTCGTGTTCGAATGACACGCTTAGCGAAGTGGAAGTAGGGAGCGCACTCACTGACACCTCGGCCGTCGCTGAGTTTTGAAACTGCCTTCAGTGCCGTGGCCAGATGCTCATCGTTGATCGCCAACTCCAAAATCTTTGAGAGTTCGGACGCTTGGTGGCTGACGCGCCCCACCCACTTATGCGAGGTGAGCACATTCATGAGTTCAAGGGAAACGAGCCGAAGAAGAAAACCTAAAACGTATGCCGACAGTATCCAGCACCCTCCCGCCGCCCACGGGTTATTGAGGAGTGGGATTCGAGCGGAGAAGGTCTGGCTTAGAGGCGCCAACCAATCATCTGGTACTGGCGCAAGAGTAAGACCGAAGAGCAGCACCACGCCGGGTACGAGAAATGCCATGAAGTCGACGATCGTCACCGACACTCGGTTCATAAAAGCCTCTCTCCAAGAGGAGTGACCGCGGCGGGACGTTCCCTACCCGCGCTAGCGGTCTACCCGACGCGAACGACCAGGCCATAGAAATAGAGGAGGCCCGGCGGATGCACGAAGACGAAGTCGCGATAGGGGAGCACGCCGCGAAACAGGAGCGCGGAGGCCGAGTAGTACACCCCATCGTCGTAACTGCTCGGCGACGCCAGCGGCCCGCCCACGGCCAGCAACGACACCAGCCGCAAGACCAGCCCCCCCACGGCGATCGCAAGGATCACGACCTTCGCCCAACGCGGCTCCCCCGCGGCAACCGCGCCCTCATCGGTCATCGAGGGAGGATGCTAATCGAAGGTGGGGTGGGGGAGGGGAGAGGTGCGGCGAATGCAAAGAAGGCGGTCGATGCCCACCGTGAGCGCGTCGGCTGCACGTGGTCAACCCTCTCGGCGTTTGGGGGTCTTCGTCGAGGCCTTCGCCACGTACTCCTCGCGCATCTCGTCGGTTGCTGGTTTCCTCGTCGCCTTCTTCGTAGACATGTCTTTCTTTGTTCGTCGTCAGGTGCACACGGATCGGTGTGCACTGGATGCACGGAGTCAGCCCGTGGCTTCGAGGGCGGCTT
>JBDTOZ010000837.1:0-3611 GCA_039932995.1 Acidobacteriota bacterium
CTGATGCCGAGGAATCCGAGCTGGACGGTCGTTCCCTGATAGGCGCTCAGGTCGATGGTGTGCTGCTTCCAGCCTGTCGTTCCGTCGTAGCGATTGACTGCCGTTCCCACGTTCGCCCACGTACCGGTCGAGACCTGGACCTGCACACGGTCGGCGGAGGTCGTGTAGCCGGTGTCGTGGTACATCCAGAACTTCAGGGTGGCGGCGGCGCCCGCCGGAATCGCGAAGCCGGTGCTCTGGTAGATCCGCGTCTGTGAGCCGGATGCGGCGGTGTACGAATTGAACAGCGCCAGGTAGCTGCCGCCATGGGTGGCCGCCGTAGGCAGCGTACCCGAGGTGGCCAAGGTCCAGTTGCCGGCGGTTCCGGAGACATCCACGACGGTCCAGCCGGTGCTGGTCTCGAAGCCGTTCGAGAAGAGCGTGGTCGGGCCGCTGCAGGTGGCTGTGAAGTTGGTCCCGGTCACGTTCGCGCCCGCGATGGTCACGGACGTGCTGGCCGGAGCGAACGTGCAGCCGCTCTTGGTCGGGGTGACCGTGTAGGTCCCGTTGGCCAGTCCGCTGATGGTGTAGTTGTTCGAGCCGTCGCTCGTGGCGCCCTGCGATCCGGCGGTCAGCGTGACACCGGAGGTGCCGGCGCTGCCGGAGATCGAGTACGTGGCCACGGGGGTGGTGATCGTGGCGGTCACGGTGTAGCTGCCGGCGGCATAACCGTTCACGCCGAGCCACCAGGTACCGGAGGCCGGGTTCGTGGCCGAGCAGGTCTCGTTGCCGGAAGACGTGTACGGGCGGCAGATGTAGGAGCCGGTGGTGGGCTTGGTGTTGATCTGCGTGTAGATGTCGACGTCACCGGTGGCGGCGGTGGTGGCGAACGTCAGGTTCGTGGCACCGGCTGGAACGGAGATGTAGTAGTACTTCCAGGCGCCCAAGGCCACGCTCTGACCGGTGAGGGGCACGCCGCTGGTGAGCTGCGTGTCGCCGCTGCCGCAGGTGGCGGTGAAGTTGGCGGTGACGTTGGCCGAGGTGATGGTCACGGAGGCGGAGACGGGCGAGAAGGTGCAGCCCGACTTGGTCGGCGTGACGGTGTAGGAACCGGCCACGAAGCCGGACATCGAGTAGTTGCTCGAGCCGTCGCTGGTGGTGGAGCCGGTGCCGGCGGTGACGGTCGCGCCCGAAGTGCCGGCGTTGCCGCTGATGGTGAACGTCGGCGCGGTGCACGAGGCGGTGAAGTTGATGCCCGTGACGTTGGCCGAGGTGATGGTGACCGCGCTCGAGGCGGGCGAGAACGTGCAGCCGCTCTTGGTCGGGGTCACGGTGTAGCTGCCGGCCGCGAGGCCGGAGATCGCGTAGTTGTTCGAGCCGTCACTGGTCGCGGAGCCCGACCCGGCGGTGATCGTCGCGCCCGGCGTGCCGGCGCTGCCGGAGATCGAGTACGTCGGCGTGGACGACGTGGTGATCTTCGCCGTCCAGATCTCTTCCTTGGCGTTGTTGCGGCGGTCGGTCCAGGAGGGGAAGAACGAGTTGCCGTAGCCGGAGAGGCTGTTGTAGTCGCCGAACTGGTTGCCGGAGTCGGCGCCGGAGATGGTCTCGTCGGTCATGGCCGTGGTGACCTTGACCGCGGCATCCCAGGTAGCGCCGCCGTCGGCCGACATCTGGTAATAGACGTCCACCTTCTTGCGGCCGGAGTCGGCCACGGTGTCGTAGTAGATGGCGCCGATGGTGCCGTTGGTCTCGTCGACGGCCAGGAACGGGTTGAACTGGTCGTTCAGACCGCTCTGGTTGTTGATCTTCGTGCGTGCGCTCCAGGTCGTGCCGCCATCGGTGGAGCGTGAGAACCAGACCCGCGTCTTGCAGGTCGAGCTCACGTTCGAGCCCGGCTCGTTCGACGCCGTCGTGCAGCCGGTGTCGCCCGAGAGGTCGGCCCAGAGCGCGTAGACGTTGTTGGTCGTGCCGTTCTTGTAGGCGCCGCCCGAGACGTAGACCAGGATGCGCCGGCCCGCGAAGGAAGGCACGCCGATGTCGTACGAGTCGTAGGTGGTGACGAGTTTCACCGGGGTGCCGTAGCTCGTTCCGCCGTTCGTCGATTTCACGACGAAGATGCCGCGCGAGCCGGTGTCGGGGAAGAAGCCGAAGACGTCACCGGCGGAGTTGGTCTTGACGTCGGCGCCGATGCAGGTGCCGGTCGCGGCGGAGTTGCTCACCTGAATGGGCGTGCCCCAGCCGGAGGAGGTGCGCCGGTTCATGTAGGCCGGGTTGCCGTTGTGCCAGATGACGTAGTTGTTGTTCGCATACGCCGAAGAGGCGCTGTGGTCGATCCACTGCATCTGCTTGTCGGTGTTGGTCTGGCTGCCGGAGATGGTGCCGTCGAACGTCCAGGTCGCGCCGCCGTTGGTGGACTTGTACGACTGCACTTTCAGGACGGTGGCCCCGGAGTTGATGCCCATGGTCGTCGACCAGGCCGTGCCGTCCGAGCTCCAGTCCACGGTGGGATCGGAGTGGAACGAGTCGCCGCTGGCGAGCGAGAGGTTGGTCTGCCCCCAGGTCACGCCGCCGTCGGCCGAGTAGTACATGCCCTGCGTGCCGGAGCCGCCGATGTTGTTGGAGGCGGCGATGATCTTGCTGGGGTTCCAGTAGTTGATGCGGATGTCGGACTCGCTGCGGGACGCCGTCTGCGAGCCCGAGGTGCGGACGTTGGTGCCGGCCGTGGCGGCATCCGAGGCGACGCGGAGTCCCGGACGGAGCGTTTCCATGAAGGCGTCTTCGTCACGGTCGCCGAACTCGAGACCCGGTCCCATGCTCGCGTCGGCGTTGCCCGGCGTGAGGTCCTGGTGGGTCATCATCCACTCCAGCACTTCTTTCAGCACGAGCGGATACCCGCCGGTGGGGTCGTTGTCGTTGTCGTAGTTGGCCTCGGGGTGTCCCTTGCGCCAGTAGACTTTCAGCCACGGCGGAACGATCTGGTCATTCGCGTCCTTGGCCTTCAACTTACTGAAGTCCTGGTTCTTCCGAATCAGCTTGTCCAAAGCACTATTCGCTTTGACATGAGCCTTCTTCAGTTGTTCGTCGAGGCTCGGGAACTTGCCGTTCCCCTGGGACTGGGCGCTCGCGACGGTGGCCGTGAGCAGAAAAACAAACGCAAGCAGGGCAAAGATCTTCTTCACGTAGGTTCCTTTTCTAAAAAAGCTTCGTTGATGGACCCGGGGGAGCCCCGCCCTTCATCAAGATTGATGCCGTAAGAAACACCCCTAAAAATGGTCATTTACGGGTGTGTTGGCAGCTTTGTTGACCCAAAGACCTCTAAATCGTGGTCATGAGTTGCTCCACGCCGGCCTGGATTGACCCAGGCGGCCCAGTGGATGGGCGGGAGCGGAGCTGCGTTCCGCATCGGACGCTCGAAGAAAGAGCGGCGCGCCCGCTTCACACCTCCGCCGCGGCCCGCGGTTGCCACCAATGATGCCTGGGATGCTCGTCGTCCACGTGCTCCGGATGGGGCAGATCGCGTTCGCGCCATAAGAGATAGATGGCCGGATAGACGAGCAGCTCCATGAGGAACGACGTGAAGAGGCCGCCGATCATCGGCGCGGCGATCCGCTTCATGACGTCCGCACCCGCCC
>JBDTOZ010000838.1:0-2371 GCA_039932995.1 Acidobacteriota bacterium
GGGGTCAGAAGCGGTGGCTGATGCCGGCGGTCAGGAACCAGTCGGAGGAGTCATCGCCGAGGACGGAGGCGCCGCCGGCCACGTCGAGTTGGGTGTCGTTGCGGACGATCCAGGCCACTCCACCGTCGACGATCATGGCCGGGTCGCCGTCACCGGCGCGGAGCTCGACGTCGAGGAACGGTCCGAAGGCACCGACTTCCTTTCCCACGGTAGCCGCGACGACGGCCGTGAACGGCCCACCCTCGGCTACCGCCACGCCGGCGTTGGGCGTGAAGGAGAATCCGTTCCCGAGGTCGATGTCCGAGACCACGCGCACCTCGGTCTCGAAGCCTTCCGATCGGGACGAGCCCTCTCCGGAAGGCAGTCCCACACTGGCCAGGAGGGAGAGCGGGACCTCACCGTCCCGGAAGCGCCATTTGAATCCCGCGGCCAGAGGAGCGATCTCCGCGTCTCCGCCCGTCAGCGAGAGCACATCGCTCTCGATCCGGAGCTCGAGCGCGTCGCTCAGTCCCCAGCGGAAGAGAGTCGGGAGACTGAGCACCGTGTCATCTCCCTGATCGAGGTTGGCTCCCACTTCGACCTGAAAGATCCCCTTGCCGACGATGCTCGATCCGTCGGCGAACCCGGGGCGGTCGGCGGCGATCGCTTCCTGAGCACGAAGCGGTGCGGCGAGAGCGGACAACAAGACGACAGCGGCAACCAAACGCATTCTGACCTCACCCGTGCGTAGCGTCATGACACCATGTCACCGGCACGGTTGATCCGCGCACGGACGCGCATGATAACCGCTGCCGGGTCACGATCGTCCGGCACCGGACGTTCCGTCGCCGACGCGATTCGTCTCCCGCCGGCGGCGTCCCTTCACCCGCGTGTGGACATGGTGTCGTCCGCCCGGGCGCAGGCGCCGAGGTCGCGCAGCAGGCCGTCCCGAAGGTCGTAGACCCAGCCATGGATGGTCAGCGACTCCCCGCGTGCCCACGCGTCGCGCACGGCGGTGGTCTTGGTCACGTTGCCCACCTGCTCGATGACGTTCAGCTCCGCCAGCCGGGTGTAACGAAGCCCGTCCGTCTCCAGGGCGTCGAGTTGCGACGCGTGCAGGGAACGAACGTCCTGCACGTGGCGCAACCAGTTGTCGGCCAAACCGATCTTGTTGTCGTGGAGCGCGGCCAGCACGCCGCTGCATCCGTAATGGCCGCAGACGATGATGTGCCGGACCTTGAGCACGTCCACCGCGAACTGGATGGTGGACAGGCAATTCAGGTCCGTGTGCACCACCACGTTGGCCACGTTGCGGTGGACGAACATCTCCCCCGGCAGCAGACCGACGATCTGGTTGGCGGGCACGCGGCTGTCGGAGCAGCCGATCCAAAGGTATTGCGGTGCCTGCTGTCGCGACAGCCGCTGGAAGAAATCAGGATCTTGCCGGGTCATCTCCGCCGCCCAGGCTCGGTTGTTTGCGAACAAATGTTCCAACTCACGCATCTCGGTCTTCGCCCTTTCGTCGTCTCGCAAGCGTCGAAGGCGAAGTCTAGGAGATTGCGAGGTGGAAGTGTTCGTTGGGAATGGCCGTCGGCAACCCATCCGACACCATCGGCGTCCCCGGACCTCGGAATCCTCTGACGGACGATACAGTCTCCGTGGCTCTGATCCTGCACGAAGGCGGGCCATGCTCGTCCGTGCAGTTCTCCTCATGACCGTATTCACGACCCTGCCCACCATGGCCGCGGCAGCGCATGCGTCGCGCACGTTCGGCTCCGAGGGGCCGACTCTGAATTACGTCGTCCTCGGGGACAGCACCACCGTGGCGGAAGGGGCCACCGAGGAGGAAGGGATCACGGTCGGAACCGCGCGCGCTCTCGCCGAGACGCATCGCGTAGTGCTGACGAACTTCGGCGTCACCGGTGCGCGGGCCCGCGACGTGCTGCGGGATCAACTTCCCGAGGCCGAGGCCCTGAAGCCGGATGTCGTTCTGCTCGCGGTGAGCGCGAACGACGTCACGCATCTCACCCCACTGCGCACCATTCGCAACAGCATCGCCGAGATCGTGGACCGTTTGAAGCGAGCCAACCCCAACGTGGCCATCGTCGTCACCGGCTCCCCCGACATGGGCTCGCCGCCGCGCATTCCGCGCATCCTGCGCGGCCTCGCCTCCTGGCGCACCCGCCAGGTCAATCGCCTCTTCGACGCCGAAGTGAAGCGATCCGGCGTCACCTGGGCCCCCATCGCCGCCGAGACCGGCCCCCTCTTCCGCCGCGACCGCACCCTCTTCGCCGCCGACGGCTTTCACCCGAACGCAAAGGGATACGCGGTCTGGATTCCGGTGCTGAACCGGGCGCTGGAGAGAGCTACGAATTGAGGTGCAGTCTCACAG
>JBDTOZ010000839.1:0-3272 GCA_039932995.1 Acidobacteriota bacterium
CGTTCACAGGAAGTTTTGTGAACCAAGACAAACTTTGGCGGACTCCCGGCGTCGATAGCGGTTGAATCCCGTTCGTCACGCACCGCCACCGTATCGCATCTCTTGGGGAGGGGAAACCCATGAAGTTCACCCGCACCGTCGCATCGTTGCTCCTGACCATCCCTGCGCTCGCCGTTTTCTCCCAGGAAGCCAGACCGCGACCCACCTACAGGACCATCCGCGCGGAACAGGCCCCCATCGTCGATGGAGACCTCTCGGATGCGGTCTGGCAGACCGCGCCGGAGATCACCGGGTTCACGCAGCGCGATCCCGATGAGGGGAAGCCGGCCACGCAGCAGACGCGGGTCAGGGTCGCGTACACGGACGAGGCCATCTACTTCGCGGCGGTCATGGAAGACGACCAGAAAGCTACCCCTCTCCTGGCCCGGCGCGACAGTGACCTCAACAACGGCGACTACATCCGCATCAGCATCGACTCGCAGCAGGACCGCCTGAACGGCGCGGCCTTCGTCGTCAACGCCTCGAACGTCCAGATGGACATGATCCTCTACAACGACATCTACGACGACATCAGTTGGGATGCCGTCTGGAGCTCGGCCACGAAGATCGGAGAGCAGGGCTGGGTGGCCGAGATGCGCGTGCCGTTCTCCCAGCTTCGCTTTCCCGATAAGGACGTTCACACCTGGGGCCTCAACGTGAGCCGCTGGAACGCGCGCAACCGGGAGAGCTCGCGGCTGGTGCACACGCCGAAGACGGAGTCCGGATTCGTCTCCCGCTTCGCCGATCTGGAAGGAATCCAGGGAGTGAAGCCGAAACGGGCCTTCGAGCTGATGCCTTACGGCGTGGCCCGCGCGGATCTCAACAGCCGCGCGGACAATCCGTTCGTCTCGGCCACGGAACATCGCATGGACGCGGGCCTGGACGTGAAGTACGGGCTGACCTCGACGCTCACGTTGACCGGCACGATCAACCCCGACTTCGGTCAGGTGGAAGTCGATCCGGCGGTCATCAATCTCTCGCAGTTCGAGTCGTCCTTCTCCGAGAAGCGCCCCTTCTTCACCGAAGGCGCGAGCATCTTCTCGTTCGGCGAAGGGCCCTCCAACAGCCGCTGGGGCTTCAACATGTCCTTCCCCACCTTCTTCTACTCGCGTCGGGTCGGCCGCGCGCCACAAGGCTCGATCAATGCGGACTGGGTGGATTCGCCGGTGGAGACGACCATCCTCGGCGCGGCCAAAGTCACCGGGAAGGTCGGCCGCGGGTGGACCGTCGGCGTCCTGGACGCGCTCACGGACAAGGAAGAAGGCTGGTACCGCCTGGGCAGCGAAGTCGGCAAGCAGACCGTCGAGCCACGCACCAACTACCTCGTGGCCCGGGCCACCAAGGAGTACGGCAAGGACTCACGGGCCGGCTTCCTCTTCACCTCGGTGAACCGCGCCCTGACCGGAAATCTCGACGCGACGCTGCGCGAGAATTCTTACTTTGCGGGCGTGGACGGTTATTCGCTCTTCAAGGACAAGGCCTGGATCCTGGAGTGGCTGGCCGGCGGCTCGATGGTGCAGGGCTCGGAGGCGGCCATCTCGCGAACGCAGTTGAGCGGCGCGCGCTACTTCCAACGCCCGGACGCCGGTCACGTCGCATACGACCCGACCCGCACTTCGCTGACCGGTTGGATGAACCGGGTCATGCTCTCCAAGCAGCAGGGACGCTGGCGCCCGAATCTGCAGATTCAGATGCTCTCGCCGGGTCTCGAGCTCAGCGACGCAGGCTTCCTCACACGGACCGATGCGGTGGCCACGCACGCCGTGCTGCATTACCTCAACACCGACCAGACCCGTTGGACTCGCGAGATCAGCGGCTGGGTGAGCAAATATCAGAACTGGAACTTCGACAAGGACCTGACCGCGAACGGCGTGGCCAGCAACTTCTACGTGCAGCTCAAGAACTACTGGGAAGCCTACGTCTGGACGGGCGGCGCGGCGGATCGGATCAACGACCAGGCCACGCGTGGGGGTCCGGCCACGATCCGCCCCGGCTACCACTACTTCGGCGGCGGCTTCGGCAGCGATCCTCGGAAGAAGATCTCTTTTTCGACCGAGGGAGAGAAAGTGAAGGACGGCTTCGGCGGTGGCTCGGACTACTTGTACGCATCGCTGACCTACCGGCCCACGCCGGGGATCCGCGTGTCGCTCACGCCGACGTTCCGACGCAACGACGAGTTTGCGCAGTACGTGACCACGATCCCGGATCCGGCCTACACGCCCACCTACGGCAACCGCTACGTCTTCGCCACGCTCAACCAGCGCACGCTGGACGTGGGCATCCGCACCGATTGGACGATGAACGCGCGCCTGTCGATGCAGCTCTACGTGCAACCGTTCGTGGCCAGCGGGGACTATCACTCGTTCAAGTACCTGACCCGCGCCCGCGATGACCAGTACACCTCCACGAGCGACACCGGCAATCCCGATTTCAATTTCCGCAGCGTGCGCGGCAGCGCCGTGGTGCGCTGGGAATTCCGTCCCGGCTCCGCCCTGTACGTGGTCTGGAACGAGAACCGGGCAGACGTAGCCCCCGTCGGCGACTTCCGCTTCCGCCGCGACTTCAGCGCCCTGCCGGAAGCTCCATCGCAGGATGTGTTTCTGGTGAAGTTCTCGTACTGGCTGCCTATTTGAGTTGCTGGTTGCTGGTTGCTCGTTGTTGGAGTTTGGCCATTGGACGCGGGAAGTGCGCCGGGCAGAATGCCCGCGCCCCCATGGCTCATCGCGCCAACGCACTCCGGTAAGGGGCCGCGGGCATCCTGCCCGCGGTATGCGCCCGCTTACGCGGGCGTTGCGTATGACGCGCGCAGGCGCGTCGAACAACATAGCCCCGGGCTCGGCCCGGGGAAAACGAGATTCGATTCAGGCGCGGCCGCGAAGGCGGTCGCCACAATGTCGAGCCAACGTCGCGAACGCTTCGCCAAACGTTGTGGCGGCCGCCTTCGCGGCCGCACCACGCGGCCACTCGTGTTCCCCGGGCCGAGCCCGGGGCTACATTGGCGAACGCGCCTTCGCGCGTCAGCGCTCTCCTCGCGTGCGTAACGGCGGACTGTGGTCCACCGCGGGCAGGATGCCCGCGGCCCCACTGGAGTGCCTTGGCGGATGCACCGCGGGGCGGCATCTTGACCGTCGTATCCCCCGTCAATGGCCAAACTCCAAAGCCGCGGGCATCCTGCCCGCGGTGGACTCGAGTCTGTGGAGCACGCACACCGCTGATTGCACAAACTGCCCGAT
>JBDTOZ010000840.1:0-4944 GCA_039932995.1 Acidobacteriota bacterium
ACCGCCAACCGCCAACCGCCAACCGCCAACCGCCAACCGCCAACCGCCAACCGCAACCGCAACTGCGACCTGCTCACTTTTGTTATAGTCGCGCCCCGATGGCCGTCGACCAGGAGCTCCTGCAGATTCTAGCCTGTCCCCTTTGCAAGGAAGAGGTGAAGCTCGTGCCTCTGTCCGAGGAGCGGCGCGTGTTGGTGCGCGACAAGTTCCGTGAGAAGTTCCGCGGTGAAGAGCCGGTGGTCGAACAGGGCCTGCAGTGCGTCAAGTGCGGACGGGTCTATCCCATCGTCAGCGACATCCCGGTGATGCTGGTCGAGGAAGCGTTCGAAGACTGATGCGATGCTCCCCTCACGTCGAGTGATGAGTGGGGTTCTGAAGCGCTTCCAGCTCTCGTCGTTCCTCGCACATCCCTCCCGGCTCGTCAGCGCGTCCGCGGTCCTCTACTTTCTGCACATCCTCTTTCAGTTCAAGCCTGCAGGGGCCGAGCTGGGAGCGTTCTTCACGATCTTCCTGATCGGCTGGGCCATCGCCCGCGGGGATGCGCGGTTCTCGTTTCACATCCTCTACTTTCCGCTCTTCGTCTACGGCTTTGCCTCCACGCTCTCCACCGCTTTCGCCGACGCGCGCATTCAGGCCGGCTTCCAGGGTGTGCTCTGGTTCAAGATGCTCATCTTCCCGGCCGCGGTGATCCTGCTTCGGGAGATCCCCAGGCTGCGCGAGCTGATCGTCTATGCCCATGCGATCTTCGGTGGGGGAATGGCCATCTGGGGCCTGATCGAGTTCGTGTTCCTTGGGCATCGCGATCTCGAGCACCGAATCGACGGGCCGACGGCGCACGTGATGACCTTCTCCGGTCTCATTCTGCCGCTCTCGCTCATGTTCCTCGTGCTCTGGTGGCGTGAGAGAAAGTGGTGGCAACTGGCGGTGGCCGTGGTCACCGCAACGGCTCTGCTGCTCACGTACACGCGAAGCGTCTGGATCGGCTGGCTGGCCGCGGCCTTTCTGGTGATGATGCTCGGACGGGCCCGCCTGGCGTTGTACGCCGTGCCGGCGGTGATCCTCTTCATCACCTTTCTGCCACTGAACCTGTTCGCCCGGCTGATCTCCGTCTTCGACATGCAGCAGACCTCGAACTTCGATCGGGTGCGCATGATCGAGGCCGGCGTGGAGATGATCCGCGACCGGCCGCTCCTGGGCGTCGGCCCTGCGAACGTCAAGGACGCCTATGCGCTGTACCGCAAGCCCGACGCCCCGCGTCCCCGGCCGCCGCATCTGCACAACAACATCATTCAGCTCTGGGCCGAGCGGGGCGTGCTGGCGTTGAGTGCCTATCTGTTGCTCCTGGGCTTGTTCATCCGGGAGTGCATGCGCGCCTGGGCCGGGCCGAGGCGAACCTGGGCCGAGGTTGGGGTCGTGGTCACGGTCAGCCTGGCTGTGGCAGGGCTGTTCGAGTTCAATTTCGGCGATACCGAGGTCTTCTACCTGCTCCTGAACCTCATGGCCCTGGTGGTGGTGCAGCTCGAGCGGGCTGAGCCGGCCGCGAATGAAGCCCTGCCGGTCGTTGTTCAGGCGGCGTAACCCGGCCGTTTGGCCGCCTTGATCCTGGGCCGGGCGCCAGTTCTCGAATCGAGGCAACTCGCAAACCTGGCACTCCGAGCACCGACAGAACCTTTCAGCCATGTCCGCGTCCAAAAGCAGAGAACCGGGGGAGATGAAACACCTGAGCGATCAGGAGTTGATGCGAATCGTTCAGGCGGGTGACTTCTCCCCGGCCTCCGAGATCTATGACCGCTACAGCGGGAGGATCTACAACTTCGCGTTCCGTTTTCTCAGGAACGCCGAAGCGTCGGAGGACGCGGTCCAGGAAGTCTTCGTCAAGATGCTCAAGCACGCCAACCAGTTTCACGGAGATGCCAAGCTCTCCACCTGGCTCTTTTCGATCACGGCCAACTGGTGTCGCGACTACCTGAGGAAATCGGATAACAAACCGAAGGAAAGCGACGATGTCCTGGTGACGCTGCCGTCGCCGTCCGAGCTTGCCCCGGACCGGACCCTGGAGCAGCGGGAGAACGAGAAGCTCGTACGGAAGGCGCTGGAAGCGCTGACGGCCGAACAGCGCGAGGCCATCCTGCTCTCGCGCTACCACGGACTGTCGTATGCCGAGATCGCCCAGATCGCCGGCTGTTCGGAGGGCGCGGTCAAGACCCGCGTCTTTCGAGCCATGGAAACGCTGAAGAAAACGCTCGCGGGAGATGCCCGCGGAGGTGACCGATGGCTGAATGCAGTGCAGTGAGTGAAAGCATGCCCCTCCTTCTGACCGAGTCGCTCGAGGCGGCCCGGCGCGAGGAGACGCACCAGCACATCGAAGGCTGCGCCCTCTGTAGCGACGAGTGGCGTGCCTATCGCGTGACCTGGGACGTGATGGCCGATCTTCCGGAACTGGAAGTGCCGTCGCAGCTCAAGCAGAAGTTCCTCGTCCGGGCCGGTCTGGCGGGAGAGGTCCCCAGGAACGTCGTGCCCTTTCGGCGCCGGCCGGCGCTCAAGTGGCTGGCCCAGGCCGCGGCGATCGTCGTGCTGGCCGGCGGTGGCTATTTCGCCGGGCACCGCGCCCAGCCGTCCTTCGTGGGAACTCCGGCCACGGTCGAAAGCCGGATGCCGATCGAGCGCGTCTCGACCAAGCAGTCGCTCGCGGAGTCTCGCGTGCTCGATGCCGGTGCGCTCAGCCCCGAGATCCAGGGCCGCCCGAACGTCTCCAACGTGCAATTCGTCGATGCCGACGCGTCCGACGATCAGATCGCGGTCTCCTTCGACGTCACCTCGCGCTGGACCGTGAACGGCAATCCTCGCGAGAAGAGCATGGTCCGCCTGCTGTCCTACATGCTCGAGAACGATGCGGCCATGACTCCGCGCTCCAACACGCTGGAGTGGGTGCGCCAGACCTATTCGGATCCGGCCTATGCCGATCCGGAGATCGCGAACGCTCTGGCCAAAGTCCTGCGCAACGACTCGCACGAAGGCGTGCGTCTCCGGGCCATCGAGACCCTCTCCACTCTCCCGGCCTCGGTGTCGGGAGAAACGCGCGACGCACTGATCAGCGCGCTCAAGAGCGACCCCAATCCGGCCGTGCGCATCAAGGCCGTCGAAGCGCTGGCCAATCTGACCCGCAACGGAACGGTCCTCGATGCCGCAACCGTGGATACGCTGCGGCAGAAGGCCTCTCAGGATGACGAGAACCTCTATGTCCGCGTGAAAGCCGCGGAAGCGCTGGGCAACATCAAGCCATGACCCGTTTGGTTGGCGGTCGGCCGTTGGCGGTTGGCGGGGGATGGACCCGTGCCGACCGTGTTGCGGTCCGCCAACCACCGCCAACCGCCAACCGCCAACCGTCAACCCAGAAGACATGAGCCGAGTCCTCACAGCAGCGATCCTTTTCCTCACCGCGGCTTCCGCGGCGCAGGCGGGGATCTCGCGCTCGTTCAATGCGGATCAGACGTTCGGTCTGGCCGCCAACGGCACCTTCATGCTCGAGAACGCCGTCGGCAACATCGAGGTCTATGCCAAGGACACCCCCAACGTCGAGGCCATGATCGTCAAGACCATCGAGGGAGCCGATCAGGAAGCCATCGACGATGGCCGGAAGTACACACGGGTCATCGTGGGCGGTGATGAAAACGTCCGCAGCGTGCGCACGACCATCGTGCCGGGCTCGACCCGCGAGTGGGCGGCTTCCGTCTTCTGGCGTGTCGGCGTCCCGCGCAACGCAAACCTGAGAGTCATCACCCGCAATGTCGATCACATCAACATCAGCGGGATGCGCGGCACGATCCACGTGCGCAACTTCAATGGACGCATCATCCTGGATGACGTGGTCGGCGCCGCGTCGATCGAGAGCGTCAACGGGTCGATCTTCTACACCTCGCCCCAGATCAAAGCCAACGTCTCCATCACCACCGTCAACGGCAACGTCACCGCCACGATCCCGGTTCAGACCAACTTCCGCTGGATTGCCGAGACCCTCAAGGGCGACATCAAGACCAACCTTCCCGCGCGAGGAGCGTTCTTCGGGCCGACGTTCCGCGGCACGATCAATGAGCCGGGAGGGGCGACCCTGCTCACCGGCTCGCTCATGGGCAACGTGCAGCTGTATGCCAAAGGTCAGCCTGTGCGGACCGCGAAGTCGGTCAAGACGCTGGTCCCGCTCCAGGGACCGACTCGCGTGGTCAAGAATGGTCCGCCTCCCACGCCGATCGTGAGGGATCCGTTCTTCCGCTACGCCTGCAACGTCTGCGACATCCGCGTGGAACAGATCCTCGGCGATGCTGACCTCTATACCGGCGCGGGCGAGGTCCAGCTCGGCGCCGTCAGCGGCTCTCTGCTCGTGAGCTCCCGCGGCGGGCCGATGCAGTTCGGTGAGATCCTCGGCGTCATGAAGGTGAAGACCCGCGCCGGCGACGTGCTCATCGATTCCGCGCGCCGCGGGGGTTCGATTGCCACCGACGGCGGCACCATTCGCCTGCTCTACACCAGTGGATCGACCCGCCTGTACTCTGGCGGCGGCGACATCACTGTCCGCCAGGCGGCCGCGGCGGTGGACGCCGAGACGGTCTCCGGCGACATTTCCATCAACATCGACGGCAGTGCTCGTACCCGGAAAGTGGACGCCAAGACCGCCAAAGGGAACGTGATTCTCAATGTGACCCCCGGCTTCGGCGCCGACGTCGACGCCACCATCATCACCTCGGATCCCGACGCCGACACGATCCTATCCGACATCCCCGGCCTGGCCCTGAGCCGCGACACGGTCAACGGCAAGACCCGCATCCGCGGAGTGGGGAAGATCAACGGTGGGGGAGAGAAGGTCACTCTGCACGCGACCGACGGAGACATCCGGATCAGCTCCGCCCCCGTGGCTCCGACCGTCATCACGCGGCGCTGAGCCCTGTC
>JBDTOZ010000841.1:0-4154 GCA_039932995.1 Acidobacteriota bacterium
GGCGAATAGGCGACAGCATAGAATCCGCTCATGAAAGCAACGGTGACCGTAGAGCTCAAGCCCTCCGTTCTCGATCCCCAGGGCACAGCCATCTCTCATTCGCTGAGCTCGCTCGGATTCGCTGGCGTGGAAGATGTCCGGGTCGGGAAGCTGTTTCGCATTACGCTTGCGGACAGTGGGCAGACACGGGAGGACGCCGAATCTCAGCTTCGGCAAATGTGCGAGCGCCTGCTGGCCAACCCCGTCGTCGAGAAATTCTCCTACACGCTTGAAGAGTAAACTGCTCCTTCTCCTCCTGCTCCTCCTCGCGGCAGGTTCCCTTCACGCCGCGAATGCGCTCACGCCCATCGCCACCCGTGACAAGAAAGTCATTCGCCGCTGGACGCTGCCGGGCGATCCTCGGGGCGTGGCCGCCGGCGCGGACGGCACGATCTACATCGGTCTCGCCGAATCCCAATCGGTCATCGCGGTCGATCCCGCGACGGGCGTGATCCGGCGACAGATCGTCCTCGACTCCGCGGAGATCGCCGCCACCAAGGAACTGGTCACGCTCCGCACCAATCCGGCACGCTCGCGGCTCTACATCGCCAACGGCAGCGACGAGAGCGCGCTGATCCTCTCCCTTCCCGATCTGGCCGTCCTTCGCGAGAT
This sequence comes from Acidobacteriota bacterium, assembly GCA_039932995.1. Classification (GTDB taxonomy): domain Bacteria; phylum Acidobacteriota; class Thermoanaerobaculia; order Gp7-AA8; family Gp7-AA8; genus QHVT01. Next base: position 652 of record JBDTOZ010000841.1, read on the forward strand.
CACCATGGAAGGCGAGACCCTGCGTGACGCGCTGCCGGACCCGAAGGGCCGCTACGTCTATCTGCTCGGGCGTCACGTGCACGTCTACGATCAGGACGGCAGAACGCGTCTGCGCTCACTGGACGTCGACGATCCGATGGCCATCGCCACCAGCGCCAGCGGTTCCATCCTGGCGGTCTTCGCCACCGAGGACTTCGGGAATGCCAAGGCCACTTCGGTGTCTCTGTTCGACACCACGACGTTCGCCCTGCTCGCCCGCGAACCGTTACAGACGGAGAAGAACGTCGAGGCGGCGCTTTTCGCCGCGGGGGATCGCTCGCTGATCGCCTTCAGCCGGGACTCGCTGTTCGAAAAGAGGATGGTCTCCCGCCCGGTGCGCATCGCCGGACAGGAAGGAACGCGCATGCGCGTGGAGTTGGGAGACCTCGTGAACAGCAACCGCGTCTGCCTCCCGGAGCGAAGCGGCGCGCAGATCGCCACGCTGGCCGGGAGCGACACCCTGCTCGTCTATGGCGAGCGTCGCTGCAGCGCCAGCGGCGCGTTCTCCGGATCGGCCCACGGCATCACTCCGGCCTCGCTCTACGGAATCGACGCCTACGCCATGGCCTACGATCCCAAAACCGGCTCGCTCGCCGTCACCGACCGGGCCGGATTTCTCACGATTTACTCCGTTCCACGGCCCGCCCTCGCGAAATAGTTGACCGCATCCCCGATGACTCGAGCCCATGCGAGAAACCGCAGACAACCAGCAACCAGGAACCAGCAACGATTCCCTTCGAATAAACTCCACGCATGAAATTCGGCATCGTCGTCCTTCCCGGATCGAACTGCGATCACGACGCCGCGCACGTCACCCGCGACGTCCTCGGCGCCGAAGCGGAGTTGCTCTGGCATAAGGACACAGACCTCAAGGGCGCCGACTGTGTGATTCTTCCGGGAGGATTCGCGTACGGCGACTATCTGCGCGCCGGGGCGCTGGCGAAGTTCGCGCCGATCATGACCTCGATCCGCCGTCACGCCGCCGAGGGCGGGCTGGTCCTTGGCATCTGCAATGGCTTTCAGGTCCTGACCGAGGTCGGACTCCTGCCCGGAGCCCTGATGCGCAACCAGCACCTCCGCTTCCTCTCCCGCGACGTGCAAATGCGCACCGAGGAGACCGACACGCCGTTCACCAGCGAGCTCACGCCGGGACAGATCCTCCGTGCTCCGATTGCCCATGGCGAGGGGAACTACTTCGCGGACGAGGAAACGCTCGACGAGCTCGAGCGCAACCGCCAGGTCATCTTCCGTTACTGTGACGAAGAAGGGCGACTGACTCACGAAGCCAATCCGAACGGCTCCGCCCGCAGCATCGCCGGGATCTGCAACCGCGACCGCAACGTCCTCGGCCTGATGCCCCATCCGGAACGCTGCGCCGAGTCCATCCTCGGCAACGCCGACGGCCTGTCCCTCTTCCGTTCGATCGCCGCGTCCTTCGCAGGCGTTTGACGCGTCTCCGCGAACGTCGCGCCGAGAGCCTATACAATCCGACGACCCACGGGAGGACTGATGGCTCAAGAGATCGACGCACTGCTTCAGGAGAATCGCGAGTTCCCGCCATCCGAGGAGTTTCGCGGCCAGGCCAACGCTCATGATCCGGCCATTTGGGAGCAGGCCGCGCGGGACCGTGAGGGATTCTGGGCCGGCTGGGCGGAGCAGTTGGACTGGCAGACGAAGTGGACCTCGGTCCTGGAGTGGGAGCCGCCTTACGCAAAGTGGTTCGCGGGCGGAAAGCTCAACGCGTCGTACAACTGCCTCGACCGGCATCTCGCCACCCGCGGAGAAAAGATCGCCCTGATCTGGGAAGGGGAGCCGGGCGAGATTCGCCGCCTCACCTATCGCGATCTCCACGCCGAGGTCTCGAAGTTTGCCAATGTGCTGCGCTCGATCGGGATCCAGTCAGGGGACCGCGTCGCCATCTACATGCCGATGGTCGTCGAGTCCGTGGTGGCCATGCTGGCCTGCGCGCGCATCGGCGCCGCGCACTCGGTGGTGTTCGGAGGCTTTTCGTCCGACGCGCTTCGCGATCGGATCCAGGACGCCGGGGCCCGGCTGGTCATCACCGCCACCACCGGCCATCGCCGGGGAACGGTGGTCCCCCTCAAGAAGACCACCGACGCCGCCGTCGCGGAGTGTCCCACCATCGAGCACATGATCGTTTTCCGTCGCAATGACACGGACGAGGCCGAGATGCAGAGCGGCCGCGATCTCTGGTGGCACGACCTGATGGCCGATGCGCCGGCGGAGTGCACGCCCGAGTGGGTCGACTCCGAGCACATGCTGTACATGCTCTACACGTCCGGCAGTACCGGCAAACCGAAGGGCATCGTTCACACGACCGGCGGCTATCTCACCGGCTGTTTGGCCACGAGCAAGTGGGTCTTCGATCTCAAAGACGACGACGTCTATTGGTGTACGGCGGACATTGGCTGGGTCACCGGGCACTCGTATGTCGTCTACGGACCGCTGGCCGCCGGTGCCACGGTGCTGATCTATGAGGGTGCGCCGGACTGGCCGAAGAAGGACCGTTTCTGGGACATCATCGAACGGCACAAAGTCTCGATCTTCTACACCGCCCCGACGGCCATTCGCGCCTTCATGAAGTGGGGAGAAGAGCTGCCGAAGTCGCACGACCTGTCGTCGCTGCGGTTGCTCGGCTCGGTCGGTGAGCCGATCAATCCCGAGGCCTGGATGTGGTATCACCGGACCATCGGCGGGGAACGGTGTCCGGTCGTGGACACGTGGTGGCAGACCGAGACGGGTGCGATCATGATCACCCCGCTCCCCGGCCTGGTGCCGACGAAGCCGGGCTCCGCAACCCTGCCCTTTCCCGGGATCGACGCGAAGATCCTCGATGAACAGGGCAACGAAGTGCAGGTGGGAGGTGGCTATCTGGCCGTGACCTCTCCCTGGCCGGCCATGCTGCGCGGCATCTGGAATGATCCCGACCGCTACGAGAAGCAGTACTGGTCGAAGTGGCCCGGCATCTACTTCACGGGAGACGGCGCCAAGCGGGACGAGCACGGCTACTTCTGGCTGCTGGGCCGCGTGGACGACGTGATGAACGTGGCCGGACATCGCATCGGCACGATGGAGGTGGAGTCGGCGCTCGTCGATCACTCGTCCATCGCCGAGGCGGCGGTGGTGGGAATCCATCACGACATCAAGGGAACCGGCATCGCCGCCTTCGTGATCGTGAAGGAAGCGAACCGGGCGAAGGCGCTCGAGGATCCGGCCAAGTTCGAGCAGGAGCTGAAGGCGCACGTGACCGAGAAGATCGGCGCCATTGCCCGTCCGGAGAAGATCATCGTCACGGTGGATCTCCCCAAAACGCGCTCCGGCAAGATCATGCGCCGGCTCCTCCGCGACATCGCCGAAGGCCGAGCCCTCGGCGACGTGACCACCCTCGCCGATCCCACAGTGGTCGCCACGCTGAAGGAAAAGTACGAGGAGGAGGCGTAGGC
>JBDTOZ010000842.1:0-1826 GCA_039932995.1 Acidobacteriota bacterium
TCCAGGCCATGATGAAAATCATCGCCGGGTCAGGCGCAACACTTCGCGCACGCGCCGCACGAGCTCCTTTTCGGAGTTCGCGCCGATGTCGCGGTCGCGCTCCGTCGCTTCGAGGAGCGAGCGCAGCGCGCGCCACGCGTCGCCGCGATCGGTGGGCTCGCGCAGGTCGATGGCCACACGTTGCTCCATCCGCGCACGCACCTCGGCGGGCGTCGCGCCGCGCACGATCCGCAGCGCCTCGCGACGCACTTCTGCTTCCCGCAGGAGCCTCGGCACGGCCAACCCGAGCGCCAGCAGGAGTGCGCCTCCCCCCAGCCACCACGGCCATGGAATCGGGCGCGATCCCTCCTCGGACGGAGCGTCCGATGCCGGCACGGGCTTACTCACGGCCACCACGTCCAACGTGACCGCGGGACAGCGAAGCTGCCGGTGCAGCCCCGCGCCTGGATCGAAGATGTTCATCGCCAACGCCGGGATCGCCAACGTTCCCGTCCTGGCCGGAAGGATCAAGTATTGCCAGCGCCGGGTCAGCCGCGCCGGACCTTCGTCGCCGGTGATCGTGACCTGTCCTCCTTCGAGCTGCACGGTCCCGTCGACGCTGCGCTCGAAACGCGGCGGTATCGCCGCCCGTACGTTCCCCAGTCCCGAAAGAGCGAAGCGCACGAGCACAGGTCCGGCACCGCGTTGGATGGGCGGGTCGCAGGTCAGCGCCAGTTGGCCGACGGCGTCGGCACGAGGTCCCGGTGGCAGCGGTTTCACGTCGAGCTCGACGGGGGCGGAGGTGAAGGAGTCTTCGACCAGTTCGCCTTCGAACATCGAAAACGGACCGCGCCGCGTGCGACGCATGATGTCTGCCTCCACGGTCATCCCGTCCACCCGGAGCCGCCCGCTTCGCAGGGGAAAGAGCACGACACGGCGGACCGGCAGACGCTGCACCATCACGTCGCCGAGGTAGAGCCGTTCCGGCGTCTCATTGCGGGTCAGCTCCTCGCTCCAGAAATCCGTGAGCTTGGGGATGTTGATGACCTGCCATTGCTGCACGGCCGCGGCGTTGTACATCACCCAGGTGATGGTCACGGCCTCACCGACGTAGAGCGCCTGCTTGTCCGCCTCGGCCACGACGAAGAAGGGATCGCGATCCGTAGCCAGCAACTCCCGCAGCACCATCTGCGCGTCGTTCGAGGTGGAGGCCTGGTCCGGCAACACCTCGATCGCCACGGCCGCGAGCCGCTGCACGTGGCCGTCTTCGTCGGTGAGCTCCACCGGTCCGATCCGCGCCGGTCCCGGGGCAATGGGACGGACGCGATATCGAAATACTTTTCGCCGTGTGATGGTCCCGTTGATCCACGTGTACTCCGAGCCCATGGAAGGCTCCCCGACGAAGTCGAGGTTCTGCAGCGGCACGTCCACGTAGTCGCTGGATGCGAACGAACCCTCCAGCGAGATGGTGATCGTCGCAAGATCGTTCATGCGCAACGTGCGCGTGTCCACGACCATCTCGTTGGCGAAAGCGAAGGAAGCGAGGAGGAGCGCGAGGCTCAGGCAGACCGCGAACCGCCAACCGGAACCCGGCCGGATCACCACCCCACCCTCGCCTCCCCCGATCGCCCCTTCATGCGGCGCAGTTCGTCCTGCTCCTGTTGCTGGACGCTGCGCAGAAGGGCTTCGAGGTCGAGGTCTCCCGGTTTTTGTTGCGGCTGCCCCGGCGCGGGTGCGGGCTTCTTCGGCTGCGGAGAATCTCCCTGCCGGCCTTGCGGGCTTCCGGACTGCCGACGCTGCTCGTCGCGGCGCTGGAGGGCGATCTCGAGATTGCGTTTCGCGGAGAG
>JBDTOZ010000843.1:0-14340 GCA_039932995.1 Acidobacteriota bacterium
CAGCTCCATGCCCTTCTCAAAGTTAGCGCGTATGGGCAGGATGCCCGCGGCCCCTACCGGAGCGCTTGGCGCGATCAGCCATGGGGCGCGGGCATCCTGCCCGGCGCACTACCCCCGTCAAGGCGGGACGACGGCATTTGTGCGAAAGCGCGTTCCGTTCGGTCACGGATCGGATGCATTCCTTCGATCCGGCTACGACAGCGACTGTGGTGGAGCATTGGTGCGGCGAATTTGCGCTACTCTCCGCCCGATCCATGAAACGCATCGTCGGATGTTCGCTGCTGTTGCTCCTCTCGCCATTCGCGCGCGCCGCGAACTGGCCCGATCGCCCGACCCTTCAGGCGGTGCGGGTGGCCACGGCTCCCGTGATCGACGGCGATCTGTCCGACGCCATGTGGCAGTCGGCGCCGGAGTTCACGGACTTCACGCAGCACGATCCCGATGACGGCAAGGCCGGCACGATGCGCACGAGCTTCCGGGTTCTCTACGACGATCACGCCATCTACTTCGGGGCGGTGATGGAGGATCCGCAGCGCCCCACCGCACTCCTGGCGCGGCGGGACTCGTTCCTGCCCAGCGACTTCCTCTCCATCAACATCGACTCGCAACACGACCGGCTCTCCGGCGCCGCCTTCACGGTCACGCCGTCGAACATGCAGATCGACTCGATCCTCTACAACGACATCGGAGAGGACGGGAACTGGGACGGGGTGTGGGAGTCCGAATCGCGGATTGTGCCCGGCGGCTGGGTGGCGGAGATCCGCGTGCCGTTTTCGCAGCTCCGCTTTCCGGAGAAGCCCAGCCACACCTGGGGAATCAACGTCACCCGGCGCACGGTGCGCAACAACGAATGGGTGCGCATCGTCAACACGCGTAAAGGCGAGACCGGCTTCGTCTCTCACTTCGCCGACCTGGCCGGGTTGGACGGGATCCACCGCGAGCGCCAGCTCGAGCTGGTGCCGTACGCGGTGGTGCGGTCCGACGTGCGCACACGCATCGACGAGAACAATCCCCTGGTCGAGTCACAAGACCAGAAGATCGACGGCGGAATCGATCTCAAGTACGCCCTCACTTCCACGCTGACCCTGACCGGCACGATCAATCCCGACTTCGGACAGGTGGAGGTCGATCCGGCGGTGGTGAACCTCACCGAGTTCGAGACGTTCTATCCGGAGAAGCGGCCCTTCTTCACCGAGGGCTCGAACATCTTCGCGTTCGGTGACACGCCGGCGCGCTCGCACTTCAACTTCATCAATCCGCCGCGCATGTTCTACTCGCGCCGCATCGGCCGCTCGCCGCAAGGATCCATCGCCGCGCAGTTCGTCGACAGTCCCGCGGAGACGACCATCCTCGGCGCGGCGAAGGTGACGGGCAAGATGGGCGACGGCTGGTCGGTGGGTGTGCTGGACGCGGTCACGGACGTCGAGCGCGCCCGTTACGTGAATGGCGATGAACGCGGCCGGCTGCAGGTCGAGCCGTTGACGAACTACTTCGTCACGCGCGTCACGAGCGAGATCGGCGCGAACACGCGCGTGGGGATCCTGGCCACCTCCGTCGATCGCAAGTTGCCCGAGGAGCTGTCTCCGCTGCGCCAGAGTGCGCAGTCCGCCGGAGTCGACGGCTATACGACGTTCCGCAAGGATTGGGTGTTCGAATGGATGGCCATGGGCTCGCGGGTGTCGGGCAGCGAAGAGGCCATCACCCTGACGCAGCGAAACTCCGCGCGCTATTACCAGCGTCCGGATGCGGAGCATGTCGACCTCGATCCCTCCCGCACGTCGCTGAGCGGTCATGGGACGCGGGTGATGGTCTCGAAGCAGACCGGCCTGTGGCGTCCGATCCTGCAGGTGCAGGCGTACTCGCCCGGGTTCGAGACCAACGACGTCGGCTTCCTGCAGCGCTCGGACGTCATCTCCTCGCAGGCCATCATGCAGTACGTGGCCGAGGAGCCCACCGCGCGCGTGCGCGACAAACGGCTGTGGTTCGGCGTCTGGAACAACCGCAATTTCGACGGGGACACGATCGAGCGCGGCATGTTCGCGGACGGGGGACTGACGCTGCCGAACTACTGGAGCATGAGCACGGCCGTCTTCGTGGCGCCGGGCGCCTTCTCGGACCGGCTCACCCGCGGTGGCCCGCTGGTCCGCACTCCCGGGAGCTGGAGCACCGACATCTCCGTGGATAGCGACGACCGGAAGCGCTTCGTGGTCGGCCTCTCCGGCTCCTTCTCCGGCGAGGACGACGGCTCCTACGGGCGAGGTCTCGGCGTCACGGCCAGTTTCAAACCGTCCTCCAACCTGCGACTCAGTGTGTCTCCTTACGTGAACCGGTCCCATAGCAGGAATCAGTACGTAACGTCCAACTTCGACCCGACCGCAACGGAGACGTACGGACGCCGCTACATCTTCGCGGAGCTCGAGCAGCGTTCGTTCGAGCTGGCCACGCGCGCCGACTGGACGCTCAGCTCGCGCCTGTCGTTTCAGCTCTACATGCAGCCGTTCGTGGCAGCGGGGGATTTTCACGACTATCACTCGCTCGTACGCGCACGCAGCCAGGACTACACGCCGCACGCGCCGGCCTTCAATGACCCTGACTTCAACTTCCGCAGCGTGCGTGGCAGCGCCGTCGTGCGCTGGGAGTTCCGCCCCGGCTCCGCGCTCTACGTGGTCTGGAACGAGAACCGCGCGGAGGAAGTCCCCCTGGGCGACTTCCGCATCCGCCGCGACACCCGCGCCATCTCCACCGCCCCATCCCATGACGTGTTCCTGGTGAAGTTCTCGTACTGGCTCCCGATCTAAGCCCGTTTCTCTTCGAGCGTCAAACCCTCGCTACGCCCAACCCTCCAACTCACGCCGGGCGATGGTGCTCATCGCGTCGATCCATTGCGGGCTGTCGTTCAGGCAGGGGACGAGGTCGAGGGTCTGGCCTCCGGTGCTGTGGAACTGTTCGCGCCCGAGATTGCCGATCTCGTCGATCGTCTCCAGGCAGTCCGCGGTGAAGCCGGGACAGAGAGCCAGCATGCTCCGCACACCTTCCGCGCCGAGCTTCATCAGCGTCGTGTCGGTGTAAGGCTGGAGCCAAGGCTCCTTGCCGAATCTCGATTGGAAGGTCACGAGATAGTCGTCCTGGGTCCAGGCCATCTCCTTGGCCAGTGCCTGGGCGGTGGCGAAACAATGATCGGGATAGGGATCGCCGAGAGTCGCATAGCGCTGCGGGATTCCGTGAAAGGAGAGCAGCACGCGATCGTGCCGGGTTCCGAGTGCGGTGATCTTCTCCCGCACGGAGTGCGCGAGCGCGGCGATGTAGCCCGGATCGTCGTAGTAGGGCGGAACGATGCGCAGCGCGGGCACGACCCTGCGCCGGCTCAGCTCCCGGAAGACTTCGTCACACGTCGAGGCCGTCGTCGCCGCTGAGTACTGCGGGTACATCGGGAACAGGAGGATCCGGTCGGCTCCCCATCCGGTGAGCGTGTCGATGGCCAGACCGGTCGAAGGGTTGCCGTAACGCATGGCTACCTCGACGCGATACTCGACGGTCCCGGCGTCGCGGCTCAGGCGCTCCTGCAGGCGCTCCTGCAGGCGGGCCGCCTGCGCTTTCGAGATGCGCAGCAGCGGGGAGCCTTCCTCCGTCCACACCTTCTGATAGAGCGCGGCCGATTTCTTCGGCCGCGTGAGCAGGATGATGCCGTTCAGGATCAGCCACCAGAGCACCGGATTGAGGTCGACCACGCGCCGGTCCCCGAGGAACTGGCGCAGGTATTTGCGAACCGCCGGCGTGGTGGGCGCGTCCGGGGTGCCGAGCTGGCCGAGGAGAATTCCGATCCGTTTCGACATCCGCGGGCACCTTGTCACATGCACCCGGCAGAAATCCACTTCGCGGACAAAACCGTGACAAACAGCGGATTGTTTTTTCCTAGCATGAGCGCATGTCAGAGTCGGTCGCGGTGATTCATGGCCAACCAGGACGCGATTTCAGCGCCCAGATGCCTTATGCGCTCGTCTGGAAGACCTGTCTCCGTGAGATCGCCATCGTCGACTCGCGCCACCTTCGTTCTGAGGACCTGCAGCCGGAAGACGCGGTGTACACGCGCGAGGAGGGATACGGATTCCTTCTGGAAGTGATCTGCGGTCTCCATTCGCCGCTGGTGGGGGAGACGGAAGTGTTCGGGCAGTTCAAGAACTTCGTACTCCGCGCGCAGGAAGGGCCGGCCGGCCGCTGCACGGCTCCCTGGATGCAGCGTCTCATCGCCGACGCGAAACGAATCCGCACCCACCATCTGACCGGCCTCGGCGGCCGCTCCTACGGACAACTGGCGCAGCGCCACCTGGCCGCCTGCCCGACTATCTTCATCCTCGGCGCCGGTCACCTGGCGCAGGAAACGATTCCTTCGCTGGCGGACCATCGCGTGGACGTCTTCTGCCGCCGGCCTGAAGCCGCGGGCGATCTGCTGGGGCGTCATCAGGACGCCGCAGTCCATCACCTGGACGACTCCGTGGACCTGGAAGGCGCCGCTCCGCTGGGACTGATCATCGCCGCTCCGATGACGGCCTCCGAGATCACGGCCTGGATCGGACGCAACGGCCACACCTTCGCCACGATCGTCGATCTGCGTGGGGAGTGTCGCACCGACAGGCTGGCGGTCGAGGGCTCGAACGTCATTCACTTCACGGACATCCTCGCCGATCTCGAGTTCAACTGCCGTTCCGCCGGTCAACGCCTGGAACGTGCGAAGGAAGAGAGCTCCCGCCGCGCCGCGGAGTTCTGGCAGAGATACGAAGTTCGTCCCTTCGGCTGGGAGGAGCTGTGCGCCTGAGAGTCTCCGGACGATCGAGCGACTTATCCAGAATCCAGATTCACCAGGTGGCCAACGCGTTCCGGACCGCCGCCCCCGGCATCGAGATCACCCCCCACTTCCGGGAATCCCTCGGAGACAAGATGCAACACGATCCTCTCTGGTCCATGCCGGAGAAGGGCGTCTTCACCGAGGACTTCGTCGCCGACTTGCGTGCGGGCCGCACCGATCTGGTGGTGCACTCGTGGAAAGACCTTCCCACGGAGCGTACTCCCGGCACGCGGGTGGCGGCCACGCTGCAACGCGCGGATCCTCGAGACGTCCTGCTCGTGCGGCGTGATCTCTGGGCGCATGTGGCAGCGGGCTCGAGGGTCTCCATTCTCAGCTCTTCTCCCCGCCGGGCCCATAACCTCACACCGTTCCTCGGCTGGGCTTTGCCGGTGCAGAATCCGGAGATCTCCTTCGTTCCGGTGCGCGGCAACGTACCGACGCGCATTCGCAAGCTGATCGAAGGGGAGCATCACGGACTGGTCGTGGCCAAGGCCGCCCTGGACCGGTTGCTGACCTCCACCGACGAAGAGTTCGCCTCGATGCGCGCGGAAGTGCGCCGGAACCTCGACCTCTGCCGGTGGATGGTCCTTCCTTCGAAAGAGAACCCGACCGGAGCCGCGCAGGGCGCGCTGGCGATGGAGGTTTCCACGGACGGCGACGCGCAAGTCGGCGCTCTCGTCGATTCCCTCAACCACGCCACGACGTTTCATGAAGCCACGCGAGAGCGCGAGATCCTCAGCTCGTACGGCGGGGGTTGCCATCAGAAGATCGGCGTCACAGTGCTCTCCCGGCCGTACGGAACCATCATCAGTCTGCGCGGGCTCACGGATGCCGGGGAAATCCTGGATCGCTTCGAGCTCGAAGCGGAGCGCAAGACCCCGCGAACGACACGCGATCGCGTCTGGCCCCTTCGCGTGGGCGAGGACGACCGGATGACGCGTGAGCCTCTCCACGTCGTGCAGCCGGACGACGATCGCGGCTTCTGGGTCGCGCGCGCCGAAGCGCTTCCCGCCGACTGGACTGTCGACGAATCGCGTCTGATCTGGACGGCCGGACTGAAAACGTGGAAGCGTCTCGCGGCGCGAGGCGTCTGGGTGCATGGGTCGGCGGAGGGTCTTGGCGAAGATGAGGATCCACGCGCCGAGGTCCTGGCCGGACATGCGGTGTCGTGGGTCAAGCTGACGCACGATCGCGCGGAAGCGGAGCAAGCCCTGCCGAAGCTGGCTACGTACCGGCTGCTCTCCACGGGCGAAGCGCCGGACCTCTCTTCGTACACTCACTTTTACTGGACCAGCGGCAGCCGCTTCGTCGAAGCGGTCGCGCGGCAGCCGGAGCTCCTCGACCGTGCCCACGCCTGCGGTCCGGGAAACACCTGGAAGGTCATTCGTGAAACGCTGGGCAGCGACCGCGCTCCCGAGGTCTGGCTCAGTCACGAAGAGTGGTTGAAGGATGTGATCGAATGATGGACGTGCAACGCCTGATGCGGCTTCGAAGAACGCAACAACTCCGCGATCTTTGTGACGAGATCGAGTTCACCACCAGCCACCTGATCCAGCCCCTCTTCGCCGTCGACGGCCTGCAGGGATCGGTGCCGATCACCGGTCTCACGGGCAACAGCCGCATGGATGTCGAATCCACGATCCGGCAGGTGGGAGCGGATCTCGAGGCGGGCGTCCGCCACTTCATCCTCTTTCCGGTTCCGGCCACGAAGGGGAAAAAGAAGTTCGATCATTCGTTCACCTCGGGAGTGATCTCGTCGCTGCGCAAGGAGTACGGTAGCGCGTTCACCCTCTGGGTCGACACCTGCCTCTGCTCGTACACGGAACACGGTCACTGCTGTGTGTTCGGCGACGGCAACGCGATCGATCTTCCCGCGACGCTCGAAGAGCTCAGCCGGTCCGCGGTGGCCTTCGCCGCGGCGGGAGCGGACGGCATCAGCCCCAGCGACATGATGGACGGCCGGGTCGCGGCCATCCGTCAGGCTCTCGATGAGTCGGGCTTCGGGATGACGCCGGTCATGAGCTACAGCACCAAGTTCGCCAGCAATTTCTACGGTCCCTTCCGCGAGGCGGCCGCCTCCGCGCCGCAGTTCGGAGACCGCAAGGCCTACCAGATCGATCCACGCAATCGGACCGACGCCATTCAGGCCAGCGTCCGTTGTGCACTGGAGGGCGCGGATCTGTTGATGGTCAAGCCGGGGATGACCTCCATCGATCTGATCCAGCCCATTCGCGAGCGCACGGATCGCGCCGTGGGCGCCTATCAGGTGAGCGGCGAGTACGCCGGTCTGGCTCTGCTCGCGGAGAAAGGCCTCACGGACTTCGACCGCGCTCTCCTCGAGACGTGGTACGTCTTCCGCCGCGCGGGCGCACAGTTCATCATCACGTACGGCGCCCGCCGCGCGGCGTCCATAGGCATCAAGGTGCAGCGGTGAGAGGCCGCGGGGGATCCGTCGCGCCGCGCCGGTTGGGGGCGCGGGCATCCTGCCCGGCGCTCACTGCTTCTATCCCCTCGTTTCATTGGATTCAGGAATGACGAAGCCTCAAACGTACGATTCTCCCGCCTCCGCGGAGCTCTTCCGGCGCGCGTTGGCCGTCACCCCCGGTGGCGTGCACAGTCCCGTGCGCGCGTACAAGGGGGTGGGGGGTACGCCGGTCTTCTTCCGGAGTGCCGAGGGTGCGCGGATGACTTCCGTCGACGGCGTGTCGTTCATCGACTTCTGCCAGAGCTTCGGTCCGCTGATCCTGGGACATCGCGATCCGGACGTGGCCGCGGTGGTCCGCGAGACCCTCGATCTGGCGTGGTCCTTCGGTGCGTGCGAGCCGTACTCCCTCGAGCTGGCGGAGTGGCTCACGAAGCGGATCCCCTGGGCCGAGAAAGTCCGCTTCGTCTCCTCCGGAACGGAAGCGGTCATGAGCGCGCTGCGCATCGCGCGAGCTGCCACCGGCCGCCGGCGTCTGCTCAAGTTCGACGGTTGCTATCACGGTCACGTGGACTCGCTCCTGGTGAAGGCGGGCAGTGGACTGGCCGGTCCCGTCACCAGCTCCAGTGCGGGCGTGTCGAGCGAAGTGGCGGAAGAGACGATCGTGGCCTCGCTCGATTCCGAGCAGGACGTCACCGACGCGTTCGAAAAGTACGAGGGCGAGATCGCGGCGGTGATCCTCGAGCCGCTGCCCGCGAACAACGGACTCCTGATCCAGCGGCGTGCCTTCCTCGATCACGTCGTGGCCACCGCACGGGCGCATGGCGCGCTGGTGATCTTCGACGAAGTGATCTCCGGACTGCGTGTCGCCGTGGGCGGCATGGCCGAGCTCCTGGGCATCCGTCCCGATCTGGTGACCTACGGGAAGGTCATCGGCGGAGGATTCCCGATCGGCTGCTACGCGGGCCGGGCAGACCTCATGGACCTCGTCGCCCCGATCGGCCCGGTCTATCAGGCCGGGACCCTCAGTGCGAATCCGGTCGGCGTACGCGCCGGCCTGGCCACTCTGCAGAAAGCCGAAGAGATCGGGATCTGGAACGTGCTGGAGAACCGGAGCCGCGACTTTGCCGCCGAGCTCGACGGCCGCTTCCGCGCGGTGGGCGCTCCGCTGCAGGTCGCGCAGTTCGGATCTCTGCTCTGGATTCATGAGCTCTCGGACAAGCCGATTCGCCGCGTCGACCAGATCACGCCGGAGCATGCGCAACGCTTCGCAGGATTCTTTCACGCCGCGCTCAGGGAAGGCGTTTACCTCGCGCCCAATGCCTACGAGGTGGGATTCCTCTCCGCCGCGCATGATCAACAGACCCTCGAGACCGCCGCGGACGCGTTGGAGCGGGCCGCGCGGACGATCGATGGAAATTGAGAAGAGACACCGCATCGAGTACGGACTGGCCGTCGTCTGGCTGATCTTCACCATCTCGCTCACGGGCTGGTGGATGATCTTCGGGCTTCGCCAGGCGGACACGCTCCGGCAGGTCGACCAGAAGCGCTCGGACAAGCTCGCGCGCGTGCATCACATGCTCTTCTGGGAAGGGGGCGCTCTCATCGCCTCGCTGATCGCCGGTGGATCCGCACTGCTGTACGGAATTCATCGCGAGCGCAAGCGGCACAGCGCCGTCGAGGAGTTTTTCGCCGCGTTCACGCACGAGCTGCGCACGTCACTCGCGAGCCTGCGCTTGCAGGTGGAGAGCCTGCAGGAAGACCTTCTGGAGAAAGGGGAGCACACCCCGCTCCTGGACCGGTTGCTGAAGGACTCGGTGCGGCTGCAGCTCCAGCTCGACAACTCCCTCTTCTACGCGAACCGCCGCAAGGGGAAGCTCTACATCGAACGGCTCTCGCTGCGCCGGATGGTGGAGTCGATCGCCCTGGAGTTCTCGGACCTTCACGTGAGGATCGAGGGGGAAGCCACGGTGCTGGCAGATGCCAGGGCGTTGGAGAGCGTGCTGCGCAACCTCTTTCAGAACGCGCTGGTCCACGGGCATGCCACCGCCATCGACATTCGCATCAGCGCGCCGGAAGGCGCGAACGTGGCCGTGGTCATCGAAGACGACGGCAAGGGTCCGGCCGTGGATCCTTCCGAGTTGGGGCGGCTCTTCTACCGCCCCACGTCCGCGAGCGGCACCGGCGTCGGCCTGTACATCTCGCGCCAACTGGTCCACCGGATGAACGGTCTTCTGGCATTGTCGCGCGGAAGCCGCGGGCTGGTGGCCACGCTCCAACTCCCCGAGGCGCGCTCATGAGCCGCGTCCTGCTCGTCGAAGACGATCGCTCCCTCGGCACCACGCTTACCGAGCGCCTTCGGAAAGAGGGCTTCGAGACCGAGTGGAAAGCGACGCTGGGAGAGGCCAGACGCGCCTTCGAGAAGGGTCCGTGGGACGTGGTCATCCTCGACGTCGGTCTGCCGGACGGCTCGGGCTTCGATCTGGCCCGGCGCATCAAGGCCGTCTCGTCGACGCCGATCATGTTCATGACTGCCGCCAGCTCGGCCGAGAATCGGTTGGAAGGCTTCGAGATCGGCGCCGATGAATTCATTCCCAAGCCGTTCCACCTCAAAGAGCTGTTCATCCGCATTCGCCACGTCCTGGAGCGCCACGCCAATCGCCGCGTGGTGGCCCTGGGCGAGAAGACCATCGACCTGGAGGCCATGGCCATCGTTCACGAAGACGGGTCGCGTGAATATCCGCAGTCGCGGGACTTCCATGTGCTGCGCATGCTCATCGAAGCCGCGCCGCGGGTGGTCACGCGCGACGAGATCCTCGACCGCGTCTGGGGTGAGGATCGCTTCCCCACGTCGCGAGCGGTCGACAACGCCATCGTGAGGTTGCGATCCGCACTGGGCGATGACGGAACGGGCGCGATCCGATCGGTGCGCGGACTCGGGTACCAATGGTCAGTCGTCGAAGGAGCAGAGAATGTCGTCTGAGAAATTTCAGAACGCGCTGAAGGGGGTCGCACAACCCGTTCCGCCGATCTGGTTCATGCGCCAGGCAGGGCGCTATCACAAGCATTACCAGGCCCTCCGCGCCCGGCACTCCTTCATGGAGCTCTGTAAGAATCCCGAGCTGGCCGCGCAGGTGGCCCTCGGCCCCGTCGAAGACTTCGACTTCGACGTGGCCATCCTCTTCAGCGATCTGCTGTTCCCGCTGCAGGCCCTGGGACTCTCCCTGACCTACGGAGACGCGGGACCGGCGCTCGACCCGCGACTCGACGAGGGGCAGATGCGCCGGCTCCGCTCGCTCGATGACGCGCTCCCGCACCTCGAGTTCCAGCGGGAAGCGATGCGGCAGACGCGCGCCATCATCCCGCAGGGCAAGAGCGTGATCGGTTTCGTCGGCGGACCGTGGACGCTCTTCGTCTACGCGGTCGAAGGCAGTCACAAGGGCAACCTCCTCGAGTCCAAGACCGCCTCTTCCCTCTATCGCGCCTTCGCCGCCCGGCTCGTTCCGCTGCTGATCGAGAACATCCGGCTGCAGCTCGATGGGGGCGCGGAAGTGGTGATGATCTTCGACACCGCGGCGGGCGAGGTCGCTCCGGACTGGTTCCACCGCCATGTCGCCGATGATCTGGCAGCCCTCTTTGCCGCCTTTCCCGGGCGGATCGGCTATTACGCCCGCGGCACGCAGCCCGCGCATCTGCGCGACGCGCGGTTCGGCCCCGGCCCGCTGGCGGGCATCGGCATCGACTGGCGCTGGGATCTGCGCGAGGCGCTCCGGATCCGAGAAGGCGTCGGCTTCGTGCAGGGAAACTTCGACCAGAGCCTGCTTTTTCTTCCCCCGGATGAGTTTCGATCGGAGCTCCAGGCGTTTCTGGAGCCGATGCTTCAACTGCCCGCGGCGGAACGTCGCGGCTGGGTCTGCGGGCTCGGACATGGTGTTCTGCCCCACACTCCGGAAGAGAACGTCCGCACGTTCGTGCGCACTGTTCGTGAGGTGTTCGATGAATCGTAACGTCCGCAACAGAGTGAGCTCGCCGTCGTCCGCACTGCTCGACAAATACGACGTCCCGGTCCCTCGCTACACGAGCTACCCGACCGTTCCCTACTGGAATGACAGCCCGACCACCGAACAGTGGCTGACCGAGTTGCGGAAGGCCGCGGCCTCACCCACGGCGACCTGGTCGGTCTACATTCACGTCCCTTTCTGCGAGACACTCTGCACGTTCTGCGGATGCAACACGATCATCACCCGCAATCACGAGCGCGAAGAGCCTTACGTGCGGCTCATCCAGAAGGAATGGGCGCGCTATCTGGAGGAAGTGCCGGCCCTCGCGGAACGCCCGTTGCGCCAGCTTCACCTCGGCGGCGGCACACCCACGTTCCTTTCGGCCGCCAGCCTGACGATGATGCTGGAGCCTCTTCTTCAGCGAGTCCAGTTCCGCGCCGAGGAGTTCGAAGCCTCGGTGGAGGTGAATCCGCGGGTGACCAGCGCCGAGCACCTCCAGGCTCTTAAGGACGCGGGCTTTACCCGCGTGTCGATGGGCGTGCAGGACTTCGACCCGAACGTGCAGTACCTCGTCAATCGCATCCAGCCCTTCGAAGTCACCGAACAGCTCACAAAAGACGCCCGGGCCATGGGCTACACGTCCGTCAACTATGACTTGATCTACGGCCTGCCGAAGCAGACCCCGGAGACGATGCGCCGCACCGCCGAGCTGACGGCCACACTCGCACCCGACCGCATCGCGCTCTACAGCTTCGCCAAAGTCCCCTGGATCAAACCGGCCCAGCGCCTCTTCAAGGACGAGGATCTGCCGGAGGGTCCGGACAAGCGCGAGCTCTATGAGATTGCACGCGACATCTTCCTCGACGCCGGCTACCTGGAGATCGGCATGGATCACTTCGCGCTCCCGAACGACTCGCTGAACACAGCGCGTCAGACCGGAGAGCTGCATCGGAACTTCATGGGCTATACCGAGTTCCGCACGGACATCATGCTCGGTCTCGGCGTGAGCGCCATCTCGGAGACTCCCACCTGCTTCCATCAGAACGAGAAGGTCGCTCCGGTTTACGAGCGGCGGGTGGAGGGGGGGGAGATCCCGACGCTGCGCGGCCATCTGCTCACCGAGGAGGATCGCAAGCTGCGCCAGCAAATCCTCGACTTCATGACCCGCTTGCGGGTGACCCTGGAACCGGAACAGGTCGACGACGCGCGGCACTACCTCTCTCAGCTCATCGACGACGATCTCGTCCACGTCGAGGGGAGGGAGCTCGTGCTCACCGAGGCCGGCAAGCCTTTCCTTCGCAACGCCGCGGTCTTCTTCGACCAACGCTTGCGGGCAGACGCGCCCGGCCGCCCGATTTTCTCGAGCTCCATATGAACCCGGTCACGGTCGTCGGGGGCGGTTTCTCCGGCCTCGTCACTTCGTACTATCTGGCGAAAAACGGCGTCCCCGTCCGGCTGCTGGAGAAGCAGAACCGGCTGGGTGGGTTGATCGGAACGCTCCAGACGTCGCAAGGTCCCGTCGAGCTGGCGGCCAGCGGCATCCGCAGCTCTGCCCGCCTCGAAGAGCTATGCGCGGACCTCGATCTCCCGCTGCTGGAAACGAAAAAGGAGAGCCGCGCGCGCTATCTCTATCGCGGTGGACCGCGGCGCTGGCCGCTCGGCCCGATCGATTCGCTGGAGCTGGGCGGCCGCCTGGCCGGCAATCTCTTGATCGGGCGAGTCCGGCCCCGGACAGACGAGACCATCGACCATTGGGCGAGCCGCGTCCTGGGCAAGAGCGCATCGCGGTACATCGTCGGGGCCGCGCTCCAAGGCATCTACGCGGGCGATCCGAAACAGCTCAGCGCCAGTCTCATCTTCGGCAAGAAGGCAAAGCCCGCGAAAGGCCGTCTCGAGGGCCTGGTCGCGCCGGAACTGGGCATGAGTCAGCTCGTCGACGCACTCGAGCGAAAGCTGCTCTCTCTCGGGGTCGTGATCGAAAAAGGCGTCTCGGCGGACACGAGTCTCCGCGGCCCGGTGGTCATCTGCACCGCGGCGAAGGATGCGAGCGGTCTGCTTCGCGCCCGATCGCCTGAAGTGGCGTCCATCCTCGGCCGCATCGAGATGCTTCCTCTCATCCGCGTCACCGCCTTCTATCCCGCCGCCGAAAACACGATTGGCGGATTCGGCGTGCTGTTTCCCCGCGCGCAGGGCGTCAAGGCGCTGGGAGTGCTCTTCAACACCAACATCTTCGCGAACCGCGGGGAGGGGCATTCCGAAAGCTGGATCTACGGTGGGGGAGAAGATCGCGACGTGATGGACCTGGGCGACGCCGCGCTCTTCGAACTGGTGGCGCGCGATCGGCGCAAGCTCTACGGCCGCAACGCCGAGCCCTCCGGAATCTATCCCCAACGCTGGCCGCTCGCTCTGCCGCACTATGACGTCAAGCTGGAAGGGATGTTGCGCTCCGGCATCGTTCCTCCGCCCGACACCTTCCTTGCCGGCAACTACCTCCGCGGGATCGGCCTCCCGCTGCTGCTCGAAAAAGGGTGGGACGTCGCCCAGCAGGTGCGCAAGCACGTGACGGGCTGACCCAGCCAGCGGAAGAAGTAGGTCAGCGACGCTTTTCTAACTCTTTGACCCTGCCTTCGAGCGAAGTCACGCGCCGCGCGAGCGGAATGGGGGAGTTCTTCGAGGAGTCTTCGTCGAAGATCTTGAGGTCGTCCCGAAGCTTCTCAGTGGCGACGAGGGTCTGGCGGATCCCAGTCTCGATCTGAGCGGTAACGCTGATCTTGAGCTCGCCGAACTCGTTGCGCAAGTCACCGAACTCGTTGCGTAGACCGTCTATCTGCCCACCGACCTCTTTGCGCAGGCCGTCTATCTGCCCGCCGACCTCTTTGCGCAGGCCGTCCATCTGCCCGCCGAACTCTTGACGCAGGCCGTCTATCTGCCCACCGACCTCTTTGCGCAGGCCGTCCATCTGCCCGCCGAGGTCACCGCGTAGCGTGTCCATCTGCCCGCCGAGGTCACCGCGTAGCGTGTCCATCTGCCCGCCGAGGTCACCGCGTAGCGCGTCCATCTGCCCGCCGAGGTCA
>JBDTOZ010000844.1:0-8983 GCA_039932995.1 Acidobacteriota bacterium
ACGTTCTGTCCATGCTCGCGGGTGAAGGCCACGCGATCGATGACGGCCCGAATGAGCGAGAGGCCGCGGCCATGGTCCTCCATCTCCGCGGCCGCCGGAGCCTCGATGGTGACTTCGCGATTCATCTGCTCCACATCGAACGGAGCGCCCGGATCGGCCAGGACGATCTCCAGCACTGCTCCGTTCGAGCTGAGCCGGACATCGATCATGTCCGAGGGCTGCACGCCCGAGTGCTCCACGATGTTGTTCATCGATTCCACCAGCGCCAGCTCGATCCGCGAGCTGGCCACGGGCGGCAGCTCGTAGGTTCCCAGGAATCCGCGCAGGGCATCGGCGGCATGGCGGATGCCGTCGAACGTCGCTGCAACCCGGGTGGTCAGGCGGTTGCGTATCATCGGGGTCTCCCTCTCTCAGGCCGCCAGGGCGGCCACGGCTTCGGTGCTGGTGGGATAAAGGCGGAAGACCCTGTCCAGCCGCGTCAGCCGGAAGAGATCCAGCACCCCCTCCCTGGCGCCGCAGAGGGCCAGGTCGCCCTTGCGGCCCACCAGCTTGAGAATGGTCACGATCATCCCCAGGCCGCTGCTGTCGACGAAGTCGACGTGGGTCAGGTCCAGCGTGACCCTGTCATTCCCGCGATCCACGGCCTCCATGACCACGCGCCTGAGCTCCGGCGCCATCCGCGCGTCGATGCGGTTGTCCATCACCGTGAGAATCGCCACACCGTCGTCGAACGTCTCTTCCATCCGCATCGTTTGGTCTCCCTTTTGGGGTTGTCTGCTCTGCAGTCGCCGGGAGGGACGGAAAAATACAAGAGTTAAAGAGAGAGCCGGCGGAAGAGGAAATTTCTCCTTCACCGGCTTCGCCGGCGATGGCCCTCGCGCCACAAAAGCTCACCGAGCGTGTCCGAAGCATTGCCGCGGGATCAACAGCCGCCCATCCCACGACGCAAAAGGCGGCGGCGATGGAGGGGGCGCACGAAAGCGAGATTAGAAACTGACCCCGGGCGGGCGTAGGGTGGGGAAAGTGAGATGAGACCGATGGAGAGCTCCTTGAATGAATGAGGCCATTGTCTACGCGCACTCCAAGGAGGGTGCACCGAGAAGCGAATGGCATACGTTGCGCGCGCATCTCGAGGCCGTTGCCGCTCTCGCGGAGGGGTTCGCGGGCAAATGGGGAGCCCGAGATTGGGCTCACTACGCGGGCTTGTGGCACGACCTCGGAAAATTCTCGGCGGACTTCCAGCAGATGATCACCGCTGATGCCGAGGCGGAGCGATCGCATGTCAATCATTCCAGCGCCGGAGCGCTCCGGGCCATGGAGGAGTTGGGTGAACCGGGGTTGATCCTGGCGCTTGTCATCGCCGGTCATCACGCGGGATTGGCAAACGCCCATGAGCTTCGGCAGAAGCGATTGCAAGCAGATCAGCGTCGTCACCTCGAAGCCGCCAGGGCGGGCGGCGCGGACGCTGAGTGGCTGGAGATGAAGGCGAGACCGGCGGAGCCGCCCGGCCTTTCCGGAAAAGGGCGAAGCATCGAGCTGTGGATCCGCTTTCTCTTCTCCGCCCTGATCGATGCCGATCGTCTCGACACCGAGCGCTTTCACGATGAGTCGAAGACCGCCCTGCGAGGGAGCTCAGTGTCGATGTGCGCATTGGCGAAGAAGGTCGACGCCTACATCGACACCCTTGCGGAAGAGGCGAGCTCCAAGAGTCCGGGCGTCGTCAACGATGTTCGAGCCGAGGTTCTACATGATTGTCGCGAGCGTGCGGATGGCCGCCAGGGAGTGTTTACGCTGACCGTGCCCACCGGCGGCGGGAAGACCCTCGCCTCCATGTCGTTCGCCCTTCGTCATGCCGTTGCTCACGGATTGGATCGGGTGATCGTGGTCATTCCCTATACGTCGATCATCGAGCAGAACGCGGCGGTCCTGAAGCGAATCGTGGGAGAAGAGAACGTACTCGAGCACCACGCCAACTTCGATCCTGCTGACCAACGCAAATTCTGGCTCGACGCCGAGAATTGGGACGCGCCCATCGTGGTCACGACGTCTGTTCAGTTTTTCGAGAGCCTGTTCGCATGCAAGACCGGCGTTGCGCGCAAGGTGCATGCGATCGCAAAGAGTGTGGTCGTCTTCGATGAAGTGCAAACCCTCCCTCCCGGACTGCTGGTACCGATCGTCGATGTGATGAAAGAACTGCCGGAAAGGTATGGCGTGTCGCTCGTCCTTTGCACGGCCACGCAGCCGGCGTTGGGTCAGCGACCGGGATTTCCCGTTGGATTCTCCGGCACGCGTGAGATCGTCAGCGACCCGGGTCGTCACTTCCAACGCCTCCAGCGCGTCGAGGCCCGCTGGCCGGCAGATCTGTACGCCTCGGAGCCCTGGCCGACTCTGGCCGGCCGAATTCTCCACGAGCCCCGCTCTCTGGCGATCGTGCATCGAAGGGACGACGCGCGGAGACTCTGCGAGCTCCTTCCGGAAGACACCCTGCACTTGTCGGCAGCCATGTGCCCGAGGCACCGCTCCCAGGTTTTCGGGGAGATCCGTCGCCGCCTCGCGGAGAACGAAGTCTGTCGCGTCGTTTCCACGCAGCTCGTGGAAGCCGGAGTCGACCTCGATTTCCCCGTAGTCTTTCGGGCGCTGGCCGGCCTCGATTCCCTGGCTCAGGCAGCCGGAAGGTGCAACCGGGAGGGCAAGCAGGCCCGAGGAATCCTGGAGATCTTCGTGGCGGAAACGCAGCCGCCTCCCGGCGAGCTGCGCAAAGCCCTCGATGCGGCCCGAATCGTCGCGAGCAAACACGGAGGGATGCCCGATCTCTTCACGAATCCGGAGATCTTCACCACCTACTTTCTGCAATTCTACGGAACGCCGGTGGACGAGAAGAGGATTCAAACCGACAGGGAAGCGCTTCATTTCGCGACCGTCGCGGAAAACTTCCAGATGATCGACAACGGCCAGGAATCGCTCATCATCCCCTTCGATCGGCACTGCCAGGAACTGGTCGCCGCTCTGCGCAAAGGTGAGGGCAACCCACGCATTCTCCGGCGCCGGCTGCAGCAATACGCCGTAGCCGTCCCCCGACGGCAAATGTCTGAGCTCAAGGATGCCGGAGCCGTTCTCGAAACCGGTGAGGGAAGCGGTGTCTTTGTTCTCACGGAAGCCTTCAAGCCGATGTACCACCCTCGTTTTGGTCTCGTCACTTCACGAGCCGGCATGGCCGATCCTGAGAGGCTCATCGCATGAGGATCGACGCCGGCATCGAATCGAAGGTGGGAGTGATCGATCGAGCGGGTGGCTTGGGGATGCTCAACGGTCTCTTCGAAACATGAAGTCTGCTGTTCCTGAAGGAAGGTACTGGCACATGAGAAGAAGCTCCCCTCTCTCCCTCCGCGTAACCGGGCCGTTGGCCTGTTTTACCAACCCCGCTCTCAAGGTCGAGCGATTCAGCTACGACGTGATGACGCCTTCGGCGGCCCGGGGTGTGCTGGAGGCCGTCTGCTGGAAGCCGGCCATCGTCTGGAGGATCGATCGCATCAAGGTTCTGAAGCCGGTCGAGCGAATCGGCATCCGCCGCAACGAAGTGAGCTCGCGCATCAGCACCGACGGGGCGATCTCGTGGATGCAAGGCCACTCTTCGCCCACGGATTTCTTTGCCGATGAGGATCGGGCCCAGCGAAACATGGTCGCCCTACGCGATGTCGACTACGTCATTGAAGCGCACTTCGAGTTGACGGCGAAGGCCACGGAGAACGACAACGTGCGCAAGTTCGAGGAGATGTTCCAGCGGCGCGTCGAGAAGGGACAGTGCTTCCAGACGCCGTACCTCGGGTGCCGCGAGCTGGTCGCGGAGTTCGGCCCCGCGGACGGCCATCCCGCGCCGATTCCCGAGACCAGGGAGCTCGGCCGGATGCTCCACGACATCGAGTTCGGCCCGCCACCCCTGCCGGTTTTCTTCGAAGCGAGGATGGAGAACGGAGTCATGGTCGTGCCCCCGTGGAAGGGGAGGACGCAGCCATGATCCTCGAGGAACTGAAGAAGCTGGCCGAGAGCGAGCACTTGCTGGCCGACGAAGGCTATGGCCCCCAGAAAGTTCATGCGCTGATCGTCATCGACGGCGACGGCGGGTTCCACGGACTGCAGGACCAGATGACGATGGTCACGCGCGGCAAAGGCAAGCCGAGGCCTGAGCCGGCCCAGTATTCGATGCCCAGCCCCGAGGGGCGTCGCACGTCGGGCGACCTGTCGAACTTTCTCTATGACAAGGCCGATTACGTGTTTGGGATCGGCGACGCTGATCCCGAGAAGCTTGCCAATCGCAAGCGTCTCTTCCGGGAACTGGTTCAGGAAGCACTTCAGGCCACGGGTGACGAAGGACTCCGCGCGGTGACCCGTTTTCTGGAACGCTTCGACAACGGAGAGCTCGAGATTCACTTCCCTCCCGAGACGGCTCCGGGCGCGGTTTACGCGTTTCAGGACTTCGACGACCCCGCGGCCCGCATCTCCGATCGTCCGGCCATTGCTCAGTGGTGGCGGTCGCGTCGCGCGGATGCAGGAACCGAGCTTGGAATTTGCGTCCTCTGCGGGCAGTCCGGTCCGGTCGTTCGCGTCCACCCCGAGATCAAGAACGTGCCCAATGGCAATCCGGCCGGCGTCGCCCTCGTGTCCTTCAACGCGTCCGCGTTCACCTCATTCGGATTCGCGGACCACGACAGTTACAGGAACGCGCCTTTCTGCCGCGGTTGCGCCGACTCGTACACGCGCGCACTCAATCGCCTGCTCTCGCCAGGGTTTCCGGATCCGAGAAACCCGGGACAGGTGCTCCCCATCGGGAACTACCGTCTGTCCAACGACACCGTGGCGGTCTTCTGGTCGCCGGATGCGACGTTCAGCGCGTTTTTCGGGCGCGCCTTGAGCGGCGATCCGGAGGAGGTTCGGGCGCTGTTGTCAGCGCCGTGGTCGGGCTCCCGTCCCGGTCTCCACACGGCGCGCTTCTTCTCGTTGATTCTCTCCGGCGCGCAGGGACGGGCGGTGCTGCGGACCTCGTTCGCGCTGACGGTTTCGGAAGTGGCGGACAACCTGCGGCGGTATTACCACGACATGGAGCTCGTGCAGATGTATGCGAACGAGCCAGCCGTTCTCCCGCTGAAGGTCATCGTGAATGCTCTCCAGGCTCCCGGTGTCCGCTCGACCGTTCCGTCCATGCTCGCCCAGGAGCTCTACGAAGCGGCGGTGCGAGGGACCCCTTACCCGCGGTCTCTGCTCGATACCGCGCTCCGGCGGTTGCGGGCCGGCGACGACTTCAGCCGCCCCCGCATCGCAGTCATCAAGGCCGTTCTCAACGGGCGCCACCGCGCCGATGAACTTTGGAAGGAGATCACCATGGCACTCGATCCCGGCAACAACCAACCTGGTTACCGTCTCGGCCGTCTCTTCGCAGTGCTGGAACGGCTGCAGGGTGACGCGATCCATTCGCCGAATGCGACGATTGTCGATCGTTACTTCGGTGCGGCATGCGCCACGCCCGCCCTCGTCTTTCCCCGCCTGATGAAGATGGCGCAGCATCACGCGTCCAAGAGCACCCGAGGGGACTGGTTCCAGCGTCAAATTCAGGACGTCGTGAATGGGCTCGACGCCGCGAATGCCTTTCCGTCCACCCTGGCCCTCGAGCAGCAGGGGCTCTTTTCCATCGGGTACTACCACCAGCGCGCGGATCTCTTCACCTCGAAGAAGAACGACGCGACCGCGGCTGCCGATGGCTTCACTCCACCCTCCGACGAAGCATGACCGAAAGGACGACATCGCCATGACCGAAACAACAGCCGCGTCGATCTCCAACCGCTACGACTTCGTCCTGCTCTTCGACGTCATCCAAGGCAACCCGAACGGCGATCCCGATGCGGGCAATCAGCCGCGGATCGACCCGGAGACGGCACACGGAATCGTCAGCGACGTCTCCTTGAAGCGCAAGATTCGCAACTTCGTGGCCCTGGCCAAGCCCGAGCCGGGCTTCGAGATCTACGTGAAGGAGAAGGCCATCCTCAACAAGCAGCACGAGCGGGCCTATCTCGCGCTGGACATGAAGACGGCCAAGAGCGAGGGTGCCGAGGCAGCCGCCGGCGATCCGACCGAGGAAAAGAAGAGGAAGAAGGACAAGCCGAAGCGCGACAGTGCCGAGAACGTGGACAGGGCTCGTCAGTGGATGTGCCGGAACTTCTTCGACGTCCGCACGTTCGGCGCGGTCATGTCCACGGGGGTGAACTGCGGACAGGTCCGCGGTCCGGTGCAGATCGCGTTCGCTCGTTCTTGCGAGCCCGTGCTCACGCTCGAGCACTCCATCACCCGCATGGCCGTGACGACCGAGAAAGAGGCTGAGGATCAGAGTGGAGAAAACCGCACGATGGGACGGAAGAACACGATCCCGTACGGTCTCTACCGTGCTCACGGGTTCATCTCCGCGTCTCTCGCCGCGCAAACCGGATTCTCGGAAGAGGACCTCGAGTTGCTGTGGAGGGCGCTCGAGCAGATGTTCGAGCATGACCGGTCGGCTGCTCGCGGGGAGATGGCCACTCGTGGGCTCTACGTGTTCAAACACGACTCGCAGCTCGGCAACGCGCCCGCCCACAAGCTGTTCGAGCGGATCAGCATCAAGCGCCGCGAGGACGACGGCGCGCGCCGCCCGGCCCGTGCGTTCGACGACTACACGGTCAGTGTCGACGGGGACGGTCTGCCCAATGGCGTCGAACTGATCGCGCGGTTGACCTGAGTCGCTTGATGTACTCCGAAGACGACCTTCTGCCCATCTCGGCGCTCCAGCATGTCGTGTACTGCGACCGTCAGGCCGCGCTCATCCATGTCGAGCGTCTCTGGACGGAGAATGCCCACACCGTCGAGGGGCGGCATCTCCACGAGCATGCTCACGAGGCCGGCGCCGAATCGCGAGGGGAGATCAGGATCGTGCGTGCGCTCTCTCTGCGCAGCCTGGCCGTGGGTCTCGCCGGGGTGGCCGATGTCGTCGAGTTTCATCGAGAGGAGCGAGGGGGCGTCATCCCGGGCCGCGGCGGGCGGTGGCGCCCGTTTCCGGTCGAGTACAAGAAGGGGAAGCCGAAACGGCACCGCGCCGACGAAGTGCAGTTGTGCGCGCAGGCGCTCTGTCTCGAGGAGATGTTGGCCACTCCGGTCCCTGAGGGCGCGCTCTTCTACGGAAAGACGCGGCGGCGCAAAGGAGTCAGCTTCGACGAGTCCCTTCGCACGGCCACGCTCCTGGCCGCCGCCCGCTTTCGCGAGATCGTGACGCAGCGCCTCACTCCGGCCGCCCGCTGGGGACCGAAGTGCCGGCAGTGCTCGCTCATCGACGATTGCCGCCCGCGGGCGGCCGAGAAATCGGCCCGGCGCTACCTGGCGTCCATGATCGCCCACGCCGGAGCCTCGCCGGAGCCTCGGGATGAAGCACCATCTCAACACGCTTTACGTCGTCTCCGACGGCGCCTATGTGGCCAAGGAGAGTGAGACCGTGGTGGTCCGCGTCGACGGTGAGGTCAGGATGCAGCTCCCGATCCTCGCCCTCGGCAGCATCGTCTGCTTCGGCCGGGTCTCCTGCAGTCCCGCCTTGATGAACTTCTGCAGTGAGCGCGGCGTGGCCATCAGCTTTCTTTCCACGCACGGCAGGTTTCTCGCGAAAGTGGTCGGGCCGATCCACGGAAACGTGCTGCTCCGCCGCGAACAGTATCGGCGAGCGGACGAAGCAGCAGCGACGCTGTCCATCGCCGTGCCCATCATCGCCGCGAAGGTGATGAACGGCCGGACGTCGATCCTCCGGGCCTTGCGCGACCGGCCGGGCGCGGACGGGGCGGAGGCGCTGAAGCGGGCCTGCGGGACCCTCTCCGCGCTCGTGGGTCAGCTTCCTGCCTGTGGCTCGCTCGACGCCGCGCGAGGAATCGAAGGCGCCTCGGCTCGCGAATACTTTGCGGCCTTCGACGAGATGATCGTGCAGCAGAAGAGCGACTTCTTCTTCCACGAGAGAAGCCGGCGCCCGCCGCTCGACCGGGTCAACGCGCTGCTCTCCTTCGTCTACACGCTCCTGATGCACGACGTGGTCGGGGCTCTGGAATGTGTCGGACTCGATCCCGCGGTCGGCTTTCTGCACCGCGACCGGCCGGGGCGTCCGAGCCTGGCCCTCGACCTCATGGAGGAGCTGCGTACCTGGCTTGCCGACCGTTTCGTGCTCGGCTTGATCAACCTGCGGCAGCTCACCGCAGATGATTTCCAGACCCTGGACAACGGAGCCGTGGTGATGAAAGAGGAGGGGCGCAAGCGGTTGCTGGTGGCCTATCAGAAGCGGAAGCAGGAAGAGCTGCTGCATCCCTTTCTGGAAGAGAAGATCACGGTCGGGCTCATTCCGTACATCCAGGCCCAGCTCCTGGCCCGGCACCTCCGGGGCGATCTGGATGCTTACCCGCCCTTCATCTGGAAGTGAGCGAACGCGATGCTGGTGGTGGTCAGCTATGACGTGAGCACGACCTCTCCGGCGGGCCGGAGACGACTGCGAAGGATCGCGAAGGCATGCCTCAACTTCGGGCGCAGGGTTCAATTCTCGGTATTCGAATGTCACCTCGACCCCACGCAGTGGATGACGCTCAAGCTCAGGCTCCTGGGGTTGTTCAAGGCGGACGAAGATAGTTTGCGTTTCTACTATCTTGGGTCAAACTGGCGAGGGGATGTCGAGCATCACGGCAAGAAGTCCGTTGCGGACCCGGACGACCCGCTGTTTGCCTGAGCGCGAAGGGGCAGCAGACATCGCCGGCACGGGAGAGCTTCGCGATCGTCGCAAGTCCCTGAGAAAGAGGAGCTTTGGGATGGCTCCCCCTCGCCCCCGCCCTCGCATCCCCGGCGCCGGCCCCCTGCTTCGCGATTCGACCGGCTTTTCCCCTTGCCGCAGCACGACTTAAAGCCCCGGAGTCGCGCGTCGCGGACGCGCGTGGATTGAAAC
>JBDTOZ010000845.1:0-5337 GCA_039932995.1 Acidobacteriota bacterium
CCCTCGCACGCCTTCCCCCGCCCGCGGCGAGGACGCCGCACAGCCAGCCGGCGAGGACGCCGGCGTTCCTTGGGTTGCGGGCGCAGTCCGCGCTGTGGTTTACCGCGCCAGAGGACACCCTGTTCCCTTTGGGTGACGACGTGACGCGCACCGAACGCGCGGCAGTTCCCTAAATCATTGAGGGCACAGGTGCCCATCTCTCGTCGCGGTCGGCACGCCGTCCGCAGCGGGGCGAACGGGTCAGACTTGCAACGCATCCCCGCATCACCGAAAGCACCTGCCTCGACGCGCGCGTGGATCTGTTCATGAAGAGCATCCCCCTGCTCCTGCTCCTGCCTCTCTTCCTCGCATCGGCCCTCGCGGAGTCGCCAGACCCCACCGTCGGTTCATTCGTCCAGGACATCGGCAGTCCGGGAACATTCGCACAGTTCCGCACCGCGGTCGCGATCGCCGGCGCGACGAGCAGGCCGATCCTCGTCTTCGCGCGCCCTGAAAACTGCAACGCCGTCCGCCCTCGCGCCTGCGCGGAGTTCCAGGCGTTCATCAGCCATCCGGCCATGTGCCGCCGACTCGAGCACGTCGTCTTTCTCGAGACGGCGGCCCCCCGGGGAGATCGCAACGGCTCTCTGCTGGCCTTCGATCCCGGTGGTCAGCCTCTGGCGCGCTGGGTCGGAATCCCCGATCTCGAACGGTTTTCGAAGGTGCTCAGTCTCGTCGAGAATGCGGCGCCTCACCTTGCGGATGCCTATCGTGCCTCCCTCGAGCATCAGACGGCGCAGGCAGAGCACGAGTCCGCGCTGGCGCTCCTGTCCCTGGGACAGGCGGCGCGAGCCCGGACGAAGATCGAGGCGATGCAGACCTCCTCAACGGAAGAGAACCGCCAACTGGCCAGGCTCTGGTTGATGCAGCTCGACGCCAGCCAGACGAAGACCGAATTACCGATCGAGGCACTCACAACTCTGGCGAACAGCGGAGCCACGGACCAAGTCCGTTTCGAGGCCTGGATGGCGGTGGGAAATACGCTGCGCGGACAGGATCGCTACGATGAGGCCATCCAGGCTTATCGCCAGGCGGTCGCGGCGGCCCCGTCTCTCGCCGAGGAATCCGCGCGGAACGCGATGTGGCAAATCGAAGAGCTCTCGTCGACCATCCCCGGACTGGGCGGCCCCTTTGCGCTGGTGGCCGGGCGTCGCACACTCCAGCCGGGCCTGTCCGATCCGCGCATTGCCAAGGTCGAGTTTCGCCTCGACGACCGCCTGGTGGCCACCTCCACCCGCCCTCCCTTCCCCGCTGCGATTTCGTTCGGAGCCGTTCCCAAGCGGCAGATTCTCGACATCGTGGCCCGCGACCGGGCCGGTCGCGTCCTTCACCATCAGAACGTCGTCGTCAATCCGCAAAGCGACGAGCTCTCCGTGCGCATCGCCGAGCCCTCTGCAACGACGTTGTCCGGCAGAGTGGGTGTCGAAGTGCTCGTGCGCGTTCCCCGCGGACGCAGAGCGGACAGCGTGGTCGTGGAGTGGAACGGCGCACCGGTGGCCAGGTTGGTTCAGGCTCCTTATCGTACGGTCATCGATGTGGGACCCGGCCAGCAGGGCATCCTGCGCGCGGTGCTGCGCCTCGACGACGGATCCGAGGTCGAAGACGCGATGCTGGCGAATTCCGGATCGATGTCGATGAAGAGCGACGTCAACCTCGTGGAAGTGCCGGTCTACTTCGACGAGAAGGGGGTGAAGAGCAGCGATCTGATCGTTCGCGAAGGCGGCAGCGCTCGCACCGTCGACCGCCTCGTTCCCGCGGAAGAGGCTCCCCTGCGCATCGCCTTCGCCCTGGACTCGTCGAAGAGCATGCTCCCGCACCTCCTCGACGTCGAGGAGGCGGCCCTTCGTTTCATGGAGAGAAACCTGGTGGCGCGCGACCGGGTCATGCTGGTTGCCTTCAGCCACTCCATCCGTGCCTTCGGACCGACCGGCGATCGGGAAGCGATCGAACGTTCCATCCTGAGCATGCAAGCCGAAGGGGCCACGTCCCTTCATGACGCGATGATCATGGCCCTGCTCCAGATTCCGTCCAGCGGCACGCGCCGGGCCCTGGTGGTCTTCAGCGATGGACAGGACACGAGCAGCATCTTCGACCGTCGCGTCGTGGAAACGGTGGCGCGGCGGAGCGGCGTTCCGATTTACGTGCTGTCGCTCGAGCCTCCTTCCCCGAACGCTCCGTCGCCGGTGGGGCGGGCCGCAGTTCTGGAGCCGACCGGTCGCGAGCTCATGGTCCGCTCGCAGCGTGAGCTTGCCGTACTCAGTAGAGTCACCGGAGGGCGAGCGTTCGAGTTGCGGTCGCTCGACCAGCTCGAATCGATCTGGGCGACGATCGGAGAAGACCTGAAGAAGCAATCGCTGGTCATCTATCAGACCAGGCCGGCCGGCAGCGAGTGGCGCACCCTGGACATTTCCTTGAAGAACCGAGGAGACGTGCGCGCACCGGCGGGAGTGTTCGTCAGCAGCGGTGCTTCGGAAGAAGAGGTTCTCCCGTGAGAGCGCGCGGGCCAGAGCCTCGTGCGCGCGTGTTCGCCGGCGCGCTGCTCGAGCGCTTTGCCTCGGCCTGGTACGAGCGCGGCATGCTCGCGCTGGGTCGGGAAGACTTCGCGGCCGCGCGCCGGGACCTCGGCCGCTATCTGCAGCTCGAATCGAACGGTGCGCAGGCACGCGACGCGAGAGAGATCCTTCGGAGCCTCGGCCCGCAGCGCTGAAGTGTCCGTGCGTCAGTCCGCGGCCTTCGCTCCACGCCGGTAGCTCTGCAGATAGTCGGGCACGTCCGCCGTCACGCCGCCGTCCGCGATTGGAAGCTGCGGCGTGAGCACCAGCGGCAAGACACCCGCCCAGACCGGAAGCGAATAGTCTTCGTCGTCATCCACAGGGCCGCCGGTCCGGATCTTGGCCGAGGCTTCGTCGAGGGGCAGCGCCAGCACCAGCGTCTGTCGCAGCTCCTTTTCATTCGGTGCACGCACCTCGGCGGAGCGCCCCCGCACGACATGCTCGACCAATGAAGTCAGTGCAGCGAGCTTCTCCTCCCCCGTCACTTCGCGCGCCTTCGCGAAGACGACCACCGAGCGGTAATTCATGGAGTGATGAAACGCGGAGCGCGCCAGCACGAGCCCGTCCAGCAACGTCACCGTCACGCAGGCGTCGACGCCTTCGCGCAGCGAGCGGAGCATGCGGCTGGCCGCCGAGCCGTGGACATACAGAGTGTCCCCTTGCCGCCAGTGGATGGTGGGAATGACCACCGGCGCGCCGTCGACGACGAAGCCGGCGTGACACACCAACGCTTCGTCCAGAATGGCATGGATGGTCTCACGCTCGTAGTGGCCGCGCTTGGCCAGACGGCGCACCTGCGTACGATCGGTGACAGGGAGAGCAGCGGTCATCAGGAAATCCTTTCGTGCGGCAGCAGCACCCAGGAATTGGGCGCGTTCGTGAATCCCACGTGTTCGTAGTAGTGCGCGGCCGCGGGAGCGGCGCGGAGCAGCAGCGAGGCTTGCGGCGCCGCGGCTTGCGTGAGTCGCATCAGCTCCTTGCCGATGCCCTGTCGCTGGTGAGACAGGCGCACGGCCAGATCGGCCAGGTAGGTGTACCAGACGAAGTCCGTGACTGAGCGGGAGATCCCCACCAGCAGCTCGCCCTCCCAGGCGGTGATGATGAGATTGGCGTGGCGGAACATCGTGGCCATGCGCGCGCGATCGGCCACCGGCCGCCGTTCGCCCAGCGTGGAGGCCACGTACAGATCGATGGCCTGATCGAGGTCGAGCTCGGTGCCCTGGAGGGCCAAGGCCCGGCCCACTTCACCGGCGGCGATCGTTGGGATGGACTGCTGACCCGGCTCGCTCGAGAGCCTCAATGCCGTGACCACCTTGTAATCAATCATTTCGTTCTAGTACAATCCTTCGTCAGTGCTGGAACAAAAATACCTTGCCGGCGACACTTCCGTCAACATCGCTGCGTCCGTGGAGGCGGCGGTTTCCTCGGGCAAGCTCTCCTCGGGCGCTTTGCTCCCGCCCGTGCGGGCCCTGGCCGCACAACTCCGGGTCAGTCCGGCCACCGTGGCCGCCGCCTACCGTCTGCTGCGGGACCGGGGCATGGTGGTCGCGGACGGACGGCGCGGAACGCGCGTCCGCCCCGCCCCTCCCCTCTCCGTTCCGCGCGCGGTGCCGCTGCCCGCCGGTGTGCGGGATCTTTCGGAGGGCAATCCCGATCCCGCCTTGCTCCCGACCTTGCCCAAGGTGACGCTCGAGCAGCGTCTCTATGGCCAGGAGCTCAACGATCCCCGTCTGCTCCAGCTCGCGCGCGAACAGTTTCGTGAGGATCGCATCCCTTCCTCCGACTTCGTGTCCGTCGTGAGCGGTGCGCTCGACGGAATCGAGCGCGTGCTGCGTGAGCACCTCCGTCCCGGTGATCGCGTGATCGTCGAGGATCCCTGCTTCACCGGCATCCTCGATCTGCTCACCGCCCTCTCGCTTGCACCGGTGCCGGTGCCGCTGGACGATGAAGGACTGCTGGCCGAACCGCTGCGCCGCGCTCTGCGGTCGGCCGCGGCGTTGATCGTCACACCACGCGCTCAGAATCCGAGCGGGGCTTCTCTTTCGGCGCGACGCGCGCGCACGCTGCGCTCCATCCTGGCCGTGCGCCCCGACCTGTTGGTGCTCGAGGACGATCACGCCGGCGTCGTGTCCGGCAGCGACTACGTCTCGCTGATCGACAAATCGCGCGAGCGCTGGGCGGTCGTGCGATCCGTCTCCAAGTCCCTCGGCCCGGACCTTCGTGTGGCCCTGCTGGCCTCAGACGCCCAGACCCACGCCCGCGTGGAAGGCCGCCAGACGCTGGGCATCCGTTGGGTCAGCCACATCCTTCAACAGCTCGTCGTGGCCCTCTGGCGCGACCGCGCCCCCGCGCGTGCCGGCCGCATTTACACGCAACGGCGAGAGGCCCTGTTGCGCGAGCTCCGCGACCGCGGCATCGAGGCCCACGGCGTGTCCGGCCTGAACGTCTGGATCCCCGTGGCCGAGGAAAGCGCCACCGTGCAGGCCCTCCACCATGCGGGATGGGCCGTAAAGGCCGGAGAGCGTTACCGCCTCGCCTCCCCACCCGCCATCCGCGTCACCATCACCACCCTCGAACCACCGGACGCGACCCGCTTCGCACAAGACCTGGCCGCCATCATCGCCCCCCGCCTCCGCGCCAGCGGCGCCTGAGAGGGGCCGTTCACCACAGAGGCACAGAGACACAGAGAGGGCGTAGCCGCAGGCGGCGGAACGCCGTAAAAACCCTCTGTGCCTCTGTGCCTCTG
>JBDTOZ010000846.1:0-3215 GCA_039932995.1 Acidobacteriota bacterium
TCTTGCGGACGCGTTGCGCGGTCTTGCGATCTTCGGGCAGCGAAGCGTCCACCGGAATCAGCCCGCCCTTCACATTCGTCACCCGGCCGCCGGCGATGGTCAGCTCCAACCGGCTGATGTAGGTGAGGTACTGCGATGGGGAGAGGGTGACGGTATCGGTGCCCTCGATGCGCGACAGGTCGCGCTTGAGGTGACTGTGCGAGCCGAAGATGACGTCGATGCCCGGAACGGCCTTGGCGAGCTTCTCGTCCTCGTCGAGCTCTTCGTGGCCGATCATCACCACGGCGTCGACCTTCTCCTGCTCGCGAAGCGCGCGCACCACTTCACGTGCGGCGGCAATCGGATCGCCGAACGTGAGCCCCGGAACTTTCACCAACTCCGGGAAGTCCGGGCCGGCCAGGGCGAAGACGCCGATGCGCGCACTGCCCGCTTTCAGCACGACGTATCTGCGAAAGCCGGGCGTGTTGGCACTGAGGATCGGATAGCGCACGGACTTCTGGCAGCGGTCGAATTCTTCGCGGCCGTAGTCGACGTCGTGATTGCCGAGGGCCATGGCGTCGACGATGCCGTTGAACCAGGACCATTCCGCGCAGCGGTACTTGTCGGACCACGCCGGCGCACCTTGATTGACTGTGTCCCCGCCGCTGAACACGAGTGCACCGGCCTTCTTCTGCTGCCGCAGATAGCCGATGGCCCGCGCAATCCCGCCCCGCTCTCCTTCATCGGTGTAGAAAGGCAACGCGTGCGAGTGGTAGTCGGAAAGATGCAGCAGCGTGACGGTGGTCTCCGCACGCAGAGGAAGGACGATCAAGAGAAGGATGGGGAGGAGTCGGCGCATCGCGCGGTGAGTGTAGCGCGAGGGGCGCGATCCTCCCGTGATCGCGAGATCGACGAGTGACCATCACAACAGCCAGGCGTAGCTCACCTTCAAGAACACGGTCTTGAAGGTCTGCCGGAGATCGATGCCTTCGTAGGTGTCGGAGTAGCCGGCCAGGAAGACGGTCTGCGCGTTCACGCGGTAGGAGAAGAGGAGCTGCGTGAGGAGGTCGCGCTCCTTCGCGTCGGGGGCCAGGTCGAGACGGCGGTACTGGAGGATGGCCCGGGCGAAGGCGCGGTCGCTGAAGTGATAGAGCAGGCGCGCCTGGGGGATGCCCACGGTGAAGATCCAGTCGCCGGTCTTGGTCTCGAAGCGCTGCCAGTCGTAGACCAGCTCACCGCGAATGCGGCGGCCGATGTTGAAGTTGGCCGAGGGCGAGAGCGTGACGAAATTCGCAGGGCGCTCGTTGGCGAAGTCGATCTGCTCGCCCCAGTTCACGAACATCCCCAGGGAGACGTCGCGCGAGGCCTGGATGGAGGCCTCGATGCTCTGCCGGAAGTTGTGGTAGTTGCGGCCGCGGTAGTACTCCTGATTGGGCGCGAGGTTGATCCCGATGCTGCTCTGATGCGCGCCCTGATAGGTGACGCTGAAGTCGGCTCCCCACTCGTTCCACGCGCCGTCGTATTCACGCGTGCCGTCGACACCGGCACCGACGTAGAGGTTGCGAAACCAGCGATTCTCGGCGCCGCGGATGCGGCGCTCGGCCCCGGCGTCGACGATGCGGATGCCCACCTGGTTGTACAGCCCCGTGTCGGCGCGGAATTCGGGAGAACGTTCGAGATACGCGGCCGACCAGCTCCAGTCCCGATCGGCGTGGCGATAGCTGGCATTGAGCGAATGTCCCTCCAACTGCTGCGGCTGTCCGAAGGCGGCCACGATGGCGTCCGGATACGCGGTCCGCGATCCGGTCACCTGGACGCGGAGCGAGTCGCTGTCGCCGAGGCGATGGAATCCGTCCACGGAGAGGACGCTGTTCTCGTAGCCATCCCCGCGGCGCAGAGCGAGCAGTCCTCCCAGCGCCGACGTCGCACCGAGCGAGCGGCGATAGCGGAAGATGCCGCTGGTAGCCTGCTGCGAGAGCTGTGTGCGGCTCGAGGACTGGTCGCCCGGGATGAGAAAGTTCGTCACCTCGTCCTGCGCGATGAGCACGCCGTACGCGTGTGGCCCACTCTTGCCGGTGAGCTTCACGCCGGCCACCGGGTCGGCGATGGTGCGCGTGAAGACCAGAGGCTCCTGCGTCTCGAAAAAGTCCGAGCCTTCGAGAAAGAACGGCCGTCGCTCGGGAAACGAGAGGGCGAAGCGCGTATTGACGTCCAGGGCCGCGGCGTCGGCCTCGATCTGCGAAAAGTCCGGGTTGATGGTGGCCTGCAGCGACGTGCCGGTGGTCATGGCCCAGCGTGTGGAAAGGCCTGCGTCGATCTTCTGATCGTCATCGCCGAAGGAGCCGGTCAGCGACGGCGTCACTTCCAGATTGCGCCCGGCTGCCGTCACGCCGAAGCCGCCCAGATCCGCGAACTGACAGATCAGGCAGTCGCGATTCTGGTCCGTGATCACCGAGCGCAGACGATGGGTGACGTCCCGCGGCCACTCCCGCACGGCCAGAAATCCCCAGGTCTGCGGCGAGCTTCCGCTGGGCACGCGCAACTGCTGCAGCGGAATGGCCAGCTCCACCACATACCCCTCGGCAGTGATGCGCCCGGCCGAGGTCCAGATGGCATCCCACGAGAAGTCTTCGAAGCCCTCCACATCGCTGTTGATCGCGTCGCGCTGCACGCCCAGCGGGTTCACGCGGAACTGATACGCGCGCCGGTCGTCATTGAAGGGATCGATGTAGAAGCCGACGTTGTCGTCGGCGTCGCCGCCGTCCCGTTCCGCGTAGCGGGCGCGAATGCGCGCGGGCTGCGGGTCTCGCGCATCGAAGGCCACGAAGAGCGTGTCTTCGTCCCAGGTGACGAGGGCCTTCGTCTCCACCGGCGCATTGCTGTTGTCGCCCGGGAACCATTCCCATGAGACGGGGATGGGCGTGGCTTCCGCCCATGCGGCCTCGTCGAGCACGCCGTCGATGCGGATGGGCGCGCTCGACCGATGCGTCTCGACCGCAAGTGCGTCGAGTGAACAGACGAGGAGCAGGGCAGCGAGAAGCTGTTTCATGACGATCTCCGTTCTTTTCCAAGGCGAGTGTGGAACGAGCTCTGTCCATCTCCGCGATACGCGTGAGCGGTCACTCCCTGCCGCGCAGGCGGCCAGGAATGCCCTGAGGAAGACGATGCTCGTGCGGCTGACGTTGACCCGCGGAGTGGTTACTGCGCGCCGGCCCCGAGCAGTTCGCGCACGATCG
>JBDTOZ010000847.1:0-2865 GCA_039932995.1 Acidobacteriota bacterium
CGCCAACCGCCAACCGGTCATCCGACCACCACCACCTCCACCCCGTTCATCGCCGCGTTTCCGCTGACGGCGTCGATCGCGGCGCTGGTGAGATCGTTGTAGCTGACGCCGGCGTTCTGTTCGGCGAGGCCGAGGCGCGTGCCGGGGCGGTTGTGGCCGAAGCCGTGGGGGAGGCTGACCACGCCGCGCATGAGCGTGTCGGTGGCTTGCACGGGGATGCGCACCGAGCCGGCGGCGGCGCGCACTTCCACGCTCTGTCCATCGGTGAGTCCCAGGGAAGCCAGATCATCCGGATGCATCATCAGTTGATCGCGCGCCTTTCCTTTGATCAGGCGATGCGAGGTGTGCATCCACGAGTTGTTGCTGCGCAGGTGACGCCTGCCGATCAGCGTGAACGTGCCCTGCGCGCGCTCCTTCTGTCCCGCATGGACCTGCGTCTCCGCGAGGAAACGGGCCACGTCGGCCAGGACCGGTGCCGGCGCGCAGTGGACCTTGCGGTCCGGCGTCTCCAGGCGCTGATAGAGCGACGGCTGCAACGGTCCGAGGTCGATGCCGTGCGGGGCTTCGCGGAGAGTGGCCAGTGAGACGCCGTGCGTGCCCTTGGCCAGGAGTGCCTCGATGACGTCGGCGGTGGAGACCATCCGCTTCGGATCGCGCCCCAGCCGTTGCGCCAGTCGCACGCCGAGCTCGTCGAAAATCTCCCAATCGTACCGTTCGTCGTCGGGTCGCGGCCAGATCCCGGCATTGAAGCGGGCCACGTTGCGGACGGCGAAGGCATTGAACACCTGGTCGTAGTGGTCGTGATTGAGACTGGAGGTCGGCGGCAGGATGAGATCCGCGTGTCGCGTGGTCTCGTTGAGAAAGATGTCGATCGAGAGCATGAAGTCGAGCGACTCCAGCGCTTCATCCACTTTGCGCCCGTTGGGGGTGGAGAGCACCGGATTGCCGCAGATGGTCACCATCCCGCGGATCTGTCCCTCGCCCGGTGTGAGGATCTCCTCGGCCATGGCCACCACCGGCAGCTCGCCCGCCGTCTCCGGCAGTCCACTGACGCGCGTGCGCCACTGCGCGTAGTGTCCCGGCCGCGTGCCCGGCCCGGCGATCGGGATCAGCGGCTCGGTGAGCAGCGCGCCGCCGGCGCGGTCGAGGTTTCCGGTGACGAGGTTCACCAGTTGGATCAGCCACTGGTTGAGCGTCCCGAACGATTGCAGGCACGTGCCGATGCGCCCGTAGCAGACCGCGGACGGAGCGGCCGCGAACTCGCGTGCGATGGTGCGAATGC
Organism: Acidobacteriota bacterium; assembly: GCA_039932995.1. Classification (GTDB taxonomy): domain Bacteria; phylum Acidobacteriota; class Thermoanaerobaculia; order Gp7-AA8; family Gp7-AA8; genus QHVT01. The sequence goes on from JBDTOZ010000847.1 coordinate 1,283, forward strand.
TCTCCGCAGCGATCCCGGTCATTCCCGCCGCGACTTCGGCGGTCACGTCCTGGATGGCATCCAGCGCCGCATCGAGTCCGTCCAGTTGCTCGGCGTGGTCGATGCGGAACAGGTTCTCCTCGCGCATCGTGTTGATGAGCGCCATCAGCAGCGCCGCGTCGGTGGAGGGACGGATGAAGTGGTGCTCGCTGGCCACGTTCGCCGTCTCGGTGCGCCGCGGATCGATGACCACCACCTTGCCGCCGCGCGCCCGCAAATCCGCGAGCCGCTTGGCGACATCGGGCACGGTCATGAGACTGCCATTGGAGGCGATGGGGTTCCCGCCGAGGATGAGGAAGTAGTCCGTGTGATCGACGTCGGGGATGGGCAGGAGGAACTGATGCCCGAACATGAAGAACGACACGAGCTGCTGTGGCAACTGGTCGACCGAGGTGGCGCTGAACGCGCTGCGCGTCTTGAGGATTCGCGCAAGGTGTGAGACGCCGAACAACGTGCCGATGTTGTGCACCGAAGGATTGCCGGCGTAGAACCCGACCGCATGACTGCCATGCTGCGACTGCAGCGCCGCGATGCGATCGGCCGCGAGGTCGAACGCCTCGTCCCACCCGATCTCCTGCCACTCGCTGCCCACGCGCTTCATGGGATGACGCAGCCGGTTCGGATCCTCATGGATGTCGATCAGCGCAACGGCCTTGGGACAGAGATGCCCGCGGCTGAACGGATCGTCGCCGTCCCCCCGAATGGAGACGATCTTCGGCCCCGCCACCTCGATGGCCAACCCGCAGATGGCCTCGCACAGGTTGCACGCGCGGTAGACAGTGCGTTTCGGCTCTTCCATCGGCTGCTCACTATAGCTGGCCGGAGTACGGTTCACCACAGAGGCACTGAGGCGCAGAACGCCCCAAGGAGGTCTTTCCCTTCTGAACCGCCTGTCACCGGGCGTCGCCGATCGGCACTTCCTCGCCGACGATCTCAACTTCGAATCCATACGGCTCGTATTTGGGGCCGAACTTCGAGGCGGGGATGTAATCGGCGACGTCGCTGTCGTAGGTGTAGGACGTAGTGCCGATGTAGCGGATGGCAGACGATGCGTTCAGCAGCATCGGATTGGCGAGGATCCAGTTGATGGAGCTGAAGGTCTTGTCCCGAGGCTTGGCGATGACCAGCCAGTATTCGCCCATGGGGAGATCGAGATTGGTGAAGAGCGGGATCCAGCCGTCGAAGGGATAGGGCAGCTCGAAGGGCGTCTGGGCGATCTCGTCGTCGGGCGAGGTGCCGGGGCCGATGGCTCTCATCAGGTAGGCGACGCCGCTGGCTTCACCCCCTCCGTTGCCGAGGCGGGCGGCGATGGTGACGTGACAATGGGGACTGCGCAGCCACCATCCGAGCGCTCGGCCTTTGACGGGGCTGGCGGTGATGACCTCGCCGCCGATGGAGAGCACCACCGGGCGATGCTGCCGGGCTGGAGGTGCTTGTTGTGCGAAGGGTTCTCGTACGGGCGTTTGTGCAAAGAGGGGAGCGATGGCGAAGATCCCCAGTGAGAAGATCGATCCGAGGGTTGGTTTCATCGAATGTCTCCTTGG
>JBDTOZ010000848.1:0-2369 GCA_039932995.1 Acidobacteriota bacterium
ACCGGTGAAGGGAAGGAGGAGGAGGTCGTCGATGAGAAAGGCCATTTCGTTTTCTTTCTTCTCTTCTTCTCTTCGGTCTTCTCGTCTTCTCGTCGTCTCTTCGTCTAGTCGTCGAGTCGTCGAGTCGTCGAGTCGTCAAGTCGTCAAGTCGTCAAGTCGTCAAGTCTTCGAGGAGTCTCACAGGTTCATAGCCTCACAGTCTCACAGGTGGCCACAAGCGCGAACGCGTTGAGGGGCGCCTATGAAACTGTGAGCCTATGCGACTGTGAGACTACGACGACCGGACGACCAGACGGCTCGACGACTCGAAGACTTGAAGACTCGACGACCAGACGACACCGCGAAGAAGAAGAAGACGAAGACGACGACGAAGACGAAAAGGAGCTACCTCTCCGTCCGTTCCAGCTTCAACCGGATATTGACGAAATTGTAGGGGGGCCAGGGGCCCGTATAGAGGAACGACAGCTTGTTCTCGTACTTTTTCGCGATCTCGGAGATCTGGTCGTCGAAGGCTTTGGTCTTGTCGCGCTCGACGAGGAAGGCCGCGTTCATGATCATCTTGTCGCCGATCGGCTTATTCGAGCGCGAGGCGATGGCGGCGTCGCGCAACGCTTCGTAAATCCCCGTGACGTACGTATCGGCCTTGGCCTGGAGCGCGGACTCGACCACGCGGCCGAGTTGCATGCGCGAGAAATAGGTGGAGGTCGAGGTGCTGGACTGGATCTCCTCCTTCAGCCGGCGAATCTCTTCGTTCTCGCTTTCGATCTCCCGGATGACCTGTTCCTTGTCCCAGTTCACCTTCAGTCCGAACTCGATCTTCCCCTCCATCTTCTGGAGGACATCGGCCAGCGCCTCGTACGTCCCTTTCAGGAACTCCTTGATGTCGTTCTCGGTGCGGAAGACCGTGCCGAAGCTCATGGGCAGGACGGTGAAGTCCTTCATGACCAGCTCGTTCACGTGTTCGTGGGCCAGCGCGTTTTCCCGGGTCGGATCGAAGACGATCAGAGGGCAGTTCGAGACCACGGCCGCGAACTCGCGATACGGAACGGTGTAAACGCGGTCTGCCCGTCCCCCGATCCCGGCCGTGCCGAAATCACGAGCGCCTTCCGTCTTGATGATGCAGTAGACGTACTTGCCTTGTTCCGCGTCCGGTGAGGCGCCGTGACCGTGTTCGCTCATGGCTCGAAGAATACAATAAGCGGGATTGCAAGCCACGGACATCCGCACCATCAGCCGCAACCTCGAGCGCTGGTTTTTGCGTCATCAGAGAAACCTGCCCTGGCGCCAGACCTACGATCCCTATCACGTGTGGGTCTCGGAGATCATGCTGCAGCAGACGCGGATGGAAGTGGTCCTGCCCTACTTCGAACGTTTCCTGACGCTCTTCCCCAACGTGGCCGCGCTCGCCTGCGCTTCGGAAGACGCCGTCCTCTCCGTCTGGTCCGGACTCGGCTATTACCGGCGCGCCAGAATGCTCCGCGAAGGGGCTGAGGTCGTGGTGGAGCGGTTCTCGGGCAAAATCCCTTCCTCCGTGGAGGAGCTGTTGACGATTCCCGGCATCGGGCGCTACACCGCCGGCGCCATCGCCTCGGTGGCCTGGAACCGGCGCGCACCCATCGTCGACGGCAACGTGACCCGCGTCCTCTCGCGAGTCTTCGCCCTCGACGGCGACCTCTGGGAGTGCGCCGGATCCCTCGTTCACGGATGCAAGTCTCCCCGCACCTTCAATCAGGGACTGATGGAGCTCGGCGCCCTGATCTGCAAGCCGCGCAACCCGGTCTGCCTGCTCTGTCCACTGCGCGACCAGTGCGTGGCGTTGGCCACCGGCCGGATCGACGAGCTCCCCAAGGCCAAGGTGAAGAAGGCCACCCGCGAGCTGCACATCCCTCTCTACGTAGTGCGCGACCGGCGTGGCCACGTGCTCATGCGCCGCGTCTCCGGAACCTTGATGAGCTCGATGTTCCACCTCCCTCACGGAGACACATCCCTCCTCGACGGAGAACCTCTCGCCGCGACGCCGGACCAGCTCCTGGGCACGTTCCGCCACACCGTGACCACGCGCAGGATCGAATTCGCGGTCTGGTCCGCAACCTTCACCGGCCGCGGCCGCCGCGGATACGAGTGGATCGATCCCGCCAACATGGACAGCATTCCCCACTCGTCCTACGTGAAGAAGGCGCTGCGCATCGCGGCAGGAACCGAGGAGCACCGGCCGGCGTGACCCTGTGGCGCTCGCTGATCTCACGCGCCCCTATGGAGCGGCGAGGCGCCACTCGGGCGGTGGACCAAAGTCCACCGCGAAAAACGCGCGGCTTCGCGGGCGTATGACGCGCGAAGGCGCGTCGAACAATCTAGCCCCGGGCTCGGCC
>JBDTOZ010000849.1:0-2474 GCA_039932995.1 Acidobacteriota bacterium
CAGCAACCAGCAACACAGCAACCGAGAACCTACTTCACCCTCACATATCGCGCTCCCGGCATGGCCCGGATCCATCCGGTCAGCTCCAATTGCAGCAGCGACTGTGCGACGGCGGCGGGAGTCCTCCGCAATCGGGATGCGACCACGTCGACGTGCGCGGCTTCGTCGCGGGAGAGAACGGCCAGCACTTCCTTCAGCGGTGACTGCGGTTCTTCCTCCGGCGTGGGTGTCAGACGGAGGCCGCCGGGGAGCTCTTCCAGAATGTCGTTGACGTCGTGGACGAGCTTTGCGCCGTATTGCACGAGCCGATGCGTCCCCTCCGACTTGTCGGAGAAGATGGAGCCGGGCACCGCATAAACGTCGCGCCCTTGCTCGGCAGCCGTTCGCGCGGTGATGAGCGAACCGCTGCGGCGCGTGGCCTCGACGATCACCGTCCCATGCGAGAGTCCGGAGATGATCCGGTTGCGCGTGGGGAAGTGCTCGGGCTTCGGAGGCGACCCCGGTGGAAACTCGCTGACGATCAACCCCTCGGCCGTCAGGCGCTGGAAGAGGCGCGTATTGGAGCGGGGATAGATCACGTCGATGCCCGTCCCCAGAACGGCGATGGTCTTGCCGCCTGCCTCGAGCGCGGCGGAGTGTGCCGCGGTGTCGATGCCCAGCGCCAGGCCGGAGACGACCACGATTCCCGTGGAGGCGATCTGGCCGGACAGGGTGGTGGCGGCGTTGAGGCCATACGCGCTCGCGCGCCGCGAGCCGACGATGGCGATGGCAGGACGCAGCAGCAGCGAGAGATCGCCGCGCGCGTGCAGGACGAGAGGCGGGTCGCAGATCTCGCGCAATGGGAGTGGATAGCCGTCATCGACGAGCGTCACCACGTGCTCGCGCAGCGACTCCACTTCCGCGCGCCGAGCGTTTGTTAACGGATTCCTGACTTCCTCGGCCTGCTCGGAGGTTAGGCTCAGGAGTGCCTGGAGGAGCGAGGTCGTGGCGCGACACGCTTGCTCCAACGGGTCGAAATACTCCAGGAGCAGGCGGGTCCGATTCGGTGTGAGAAACGGCAGCAGGGACAGCGCGATCAACAGATCACGCGAGGCGTTGACGGTCATGCATGTGCTGGTGAGAGAAGAAGCGACGCGAGGATGCAGCCTGCGGCGTGAGGCGCCGGACGGTGGGAACGCCGGGAAGTATAATCGCTGTACTTTGTACAACCAAGCCGAGGGGGCTGGGTGTGCGAGACGGAGGGCCGCGGCTTCGAGGACACGCGTCGGCCATTTGCGCTCGCCACTCCGCGCTCACTTTGTGAAGGAGAGCTCATGAAGCGCGCGTTGACCGTCTCCCTGGTTTCCGTGGCGGCGTCGCTGGTGATGTTCGTCGGTTGCCGTTCCGGTGGCGGGGACCTTTCGAAAGCAGAGAACCAGCGTCAGTTCGGCGTGCGCATGGCCCGCATGAACCTGTGGCGCGAAGCGATGTTCCGCTTCCGCCGCGCCACCCAGATCGATCCGGCCAATGCCATGGCCCACAACAATCTGGCGGTGTCCCTGGAAGCGAACGGCGACTTCGACAGCGCGGGGAAGGAATACCGCGAGGCGCTCCGTCTCGATCGTTCCAACCAATACATTCAGAAGAACTACAGCCGCTTCGTCGAGTTCACGCAGCGTGCGAAGAAGCGCGACGTCAATGCACCCAAGGTCTCCGCCAATCCCGCGGCCAGCAAGAGCACCACGCCGGCCGGACCGGCCATTCCCGCCCCGCCCTCCATCAGCGCGGAGTCCCCGGGCCCGCCGCAGCCTCCCCCCGATCCTCGCGATCCCACTTCCGCTCCCACGACGACCAGTCCCCCTGATGGAGGTGGGCGATGAAACGCCTGGCCTTGATGCTGCTCGTGACGCTCCCTCTTTCCGCCGCCGGCGTGATGGAAGTGAAGTTGAAACTGCCGGTGAAACCGAAGCTGCAGATCACCGGCGATGAGAAGGTGGCCATCGCGCCGTTCGTCATCGCTTCCCGGGGCGAAAAGCGCGGCGATCGCGCGGGCAAGGTGGACGTGCAGACGGAGTTCAACCGCTATCTCAAGAAGCAGCTCTCCAAATCGACGAAGCTGCGTCTGGTCGACGCCGGACCGGGACGTCTGCCGGGTGTGGACATCCGCTCTCTGGAGGCGGCTCGGGATTACTGGAAGGAGATCGGTGCGCGCACGGGCGCGGACTTCATCGTCTCCGGCATCGTCGACTTCGACATCAACGACAAGTCGGGCTATCGCACCGAGGAGTACACCTCGCCCGCGGACGGCCGCACGTTCTATCGGCAGGTGCTGGTCGAGTCCACCGGCTTCGTCTTCGACATCGACCTGGCCGTGTTCAACGCGGACACGGGGGAGATGGTGCTGGAAGAAAACTTCCGCGACTTCAAGGAGTTCGACCAGCGCAACTACGACGAGATTCTCGGCTTGTTCGAGAATCTCCGGGCTCTGGAGACTC
>JBDTOZ010000850.1:0-3113 GCA_039932995.1 Acidobacteriota bacterium
GATCGAGTCGACGCAGATGCGGATGCGCTGGAGCGGCGAGGCCAGCAGCTTCGCGCCGATCTCCGGCGTCAGCACCAGCCCGTTCGTGGAGAGGCTGGCCTCGGGGAAGAGCCGAATGGCGTCGTCGATGCGGGCGTAGAGAAGCGGCTCCCCCATCTCGTGCAGCCACTTCAGCTTCAGCCCGTTCCCATGGATCTCCCGCTCGGCCTTTTCGACCAGCGGCCACTCCATGTCCTCGTACGGCCTCCGCAACACCGGCAGCGGACACATCCCGCAGCGCAGGTTGCACTTGGAGGTCAGCTCGAGACCGACTTTGATCCGTGAAGGACTGAACTTCATTCGCCTGCCACCAAGCGCTTCAGGAGCACCCCATATTCCTTCCACGAGTACTTACGGGCCGAAGCCGCCGCCTGCCCATTCATGGTCTCACGATCCGTCCGGGCAAAGAACGCATCCACGGCAGCCGCCAAACCTGCCGGATCCTCGGGAGGGACGAGCATCCCGTTCGCTCCTTCCTCGATGATCTCCGGCAGCCCTCCCACGGTCGTGGCGATCACCGGCCGCGCGAAGTGAAAGGCCGTCAGGGCCACCCCGCTCTGGGCCTCGATCCGATACGGAGCCAGGACCACGTCCGCCGCCGCAAAGTAGGTGGCGATCTCCGCATCCGGGATGTACCGGAAATCGAAGCGGACGCGCTCCAGCCCCTTGGCCAAGTGGCGATACTCCGCCTCCCCTTTCCACCACGCCTCCCCCGCCACCACCAGCGTCACCTCGGTGGCCAGGAGTGGCCACGCGCGCAGCGCGATGTCCAGCCCCTTGAACGGCCGCACGTGACCGAAGAAGAGGGCCACGTTCCCTTCCAGACCCAGCGCGCGGCGCGCGTCCGCACGGGCAGGGATCGCTCCGCCCAACTCGTGAACCGGCAGGAAGGTCGTGACGACGCGCGCGCGCGGCACGCGCCGCAACGCATCGGCCGCCTCCGTGCGGGCGTGGACGACGAGGATTTCGCCCCGTCTCAAGACCCGATTGGTGAGCCAGCGTTTCCAGCCCGCCGGCTCTTTGTCCCCGATGTTGTGGCACTGCAGGATCACACGCGTCCGCTTGGGCAGAAAGGCCAGCAGAGTGAGATACGGCAGCGCCCAAACCCACACCCACCACACCAGGATGACCGCGTCCGGCCGCTGCCGGCGCAGGGAAAGCGCACCGCGCAGCCACGTCCACGGGTTGACGATGTCCAGCAGGAATGTGGCGTTCTCGAACGGTGGCAGAGTCGGATCGACGTCGCTCCCTCCCGGATAGAGAAACCGCGGGAACTGCCGCTTGAACGACAGCACCGGAGCCTCGAGCTCCTCCGCCAGACGCTTCGTGCAATAAGCGATGCCCGCCCGATACGGAGGAACCGGGCCGACGATGATGGTGGTCGGTTGGCGGTTGGCGGTTGGTGGTTGGCGGTTAGCTGAGGTCATGGCCTGCCCGTGATCTTCACGCGGCCATCCTCAGGACGACCATTGGCGACGAGGAGCTTCGGGCGCTCCACAACGACATGGGGCTCCGGGCATTCTGCCCGGAGTTGGCGGCGGGCAGAATGCCCGCGCCCCCACTGCACAGCAGGCCACAACCGCCAACCGCACCCTCATGCCGCGGAGAGGAAATTCACCACCGTCGACGCAAAGTACGCTCCCCAGGTGCGCACGTCGAAGACCAGCGACGAGCTCATGAAGCAGGAGTGGGTGCAGTGGCACTCCTTGGCGCGGATGGAGCGGCGCTGTTCATCGGCGGCGGGCGAGAACCAGAGCTGGTCCCAGTCGTAGCCTGTGTCCTTCACGTTCCCCACCGCGTCGCGGAGCTCGCACATCCGCACCTCGCCGCGCGCGTCGAGCACTCCCGAGACCAGCCCGGCATGGCAGGGACGCACCTGCGTCTCCTGCTCGAGCACTTCCAGCTCCATCTTTCGCGAATACACCTTCACGAATTTGAGGAAGCCGTCGTAGTTCCGGTAGCCATTCCAGTACTCCTCGAGCTTCGGGAGCAGCTCGCGGTACCGCTCGGTCGTGATGGGCTGAATGTTCTTGTCCGGCTGATCGCCGCGCAGCATCTCGAACGAATGGAACGAGACCGCCGGGAAGTCGCGCCGCACGCCTTCGAACAACACGTCCAGATCGTCCGCGTTGTACGTGCAGAGGCACGTGTGGACGTTCACGGTCAGATTCGGGTAGCGCTCCTTGAGCGGCATGAGCAGACCGTAGGTCTTCTTGGCCTTCTCGTAGTTGCCGGGCACACCGCGGATCCAGTCGTGTTTCTCTCCGACGTGATCGATGGAAAGGTTCACCGTGATCTGCGTGGAAGGACAGCGCTGCAACGTGGCCTCCACCTGCCGCGCGATCAGGTCGCTGGTGATCGCTCCCGTGGGGATGGTGATCTGCTTGACCTTGTTGTTGGTGGAGAGGAACTCGCAGATGTCCGGCAGGTCGCGGCGAAGAAACGGCTCGCCGCCGCTCATGACGATGAACAGCAGGTCTCCCATCGAGGAGAGGGTCTTCTTGATCTCCTCGAGCGAGAGCTCGTGCTCCTTGTTCTTGCGAAGCTGCTCCCAGTTGAAGCAGGTCCGGCAGAACGAGTTGCAGTCGTAGGTCAGGCCGAGGATCAGGTAGACCGGGCGCATGCCGCGCTTGTCGACCAGGTACTTGAGGTACTGCAGTTTGTCGGTGAACTTCATGCGCTCGCGGTCGTCAACCGCGAAGCCAGTGTACGAGATTCCGGGGAAGGGAGGACCGGCGGGCCTGAAAACCCGTCAGCTGAAGGAGAAGAGCCCGCGGATGCGCTCGCCAACGTCGCCGCCGACATCGTCCGCCACCTCGAAGGCCAGGAGACGCAACTGCTCGAAGTCCGGCCGCGCCAGCTTGCGGGCCCGCCGGCGGATCACCGTCCGCGCCAGGCTGAACTTCGTGTCCGAAAGGGTGGCGATGCCGGGAAGCTCGGTCAGCAACTGATCGACCGCCCTCTCCTGGATCATTTCCACGAACCCGGCCATGTCCGTGAGAGTCGAAGCATGCACGCCCCGCCGGACCAGTGTGGAGTCGAAGTCCTGCATCATGCCCTGACCCTGTGCAGCG
>JBDTOZ010000851.1:0-1551 GCA_039932995.1 Acidobacteriota bacterium
TCGAGCTCGACACCCTCTGCCGCACCTACGAACAGAGCGACGACGAAGGCCGCAAACTGATCCGGCTCGTCGCTGAGCTCTCCGTCACCTCCCCCCACGCGCAAGACTGACCGCGACAAAGGAGCTATCTCTTCTCGGCCGGCAAGAGGTCGCGCATGCTGCTGGCCACCACATCCGCAGCGGAGAGATCCTGACGGACCTGCGCGCGCGGATTGCGCACCGCCACACAGAACATCCCCGCACGCTTCGCGGCCACCACGCCGACGGAAGAGTCCTCGAACACCACACACGCCGCGGGCGCCAGGCCGAGCCGCCGGGCCGTGAGCAGATAGGCCTCGGGATCCGGCTTGCCGTGAAGCACCTCGCTGCCGTCGACGATCAGCGAGAACGGCTCACGCAAGTCCAGACGCGCCAGAATGGCCTCGATCGACGCGCCCACCGCCGACGACGTGATGGCCAGCGTCAGCCCGCGCGCGCGGAGCGCGGCGATCATCTCGCGCACCCCGTCCATGAGCACCAGGTCGGACGAGCGGCACACCGCGTCGAACAGCTCCTGCCGTCGCGTGAACAGCTCTTCTTCGGCAGCCTTCCAGCCAAAGTGCGCGCGCATGTCGCGGATGTCGTCGACGATGCGCCGCCCCGAGCCGAGGCGAAAACTCTCCGGCATGTCCTCGTAGTCGGATCCCTGCTCGCGGCAGAGCGCCGCGTGCGCGGCCGTGTGCTGGGGCTCGAGGTCGATGATCGTCTCGTCGAAGTCGAAGACCGCCGCGGAGAAGCGGTGCGTGCTAAGTTCCTCCCGTGGATCCTGAGTTTCAGCGGGCATTGACTACCGTCCTGATCGTGGGCGGCCTCATCGCGGGCATCGGCACCGTCCTGCTCGTGCTGGCCTTTCGCGCCTTCGGCGGAACGAAGGCGGGCCGTCCGTCGCCCATCGCGCTCATGGCCGCTCTCGTGGCGTTCGTGTTTGCGTGTTGCCTGGCGTTGTTTCTCCTGGCGCAGCACTGAGCTCCGCTTTGAGCGCCTCGGTCTGCTCGCCGAGCCGGGGCGGATGCGTGCGCACGGGCAGGCGCTCCCCGTCGAAGCGCACCGGATGGCCGACCGTCTCGTACCCGGCGGCGCGCGAAAGGATCGGCCCCGCCTCCCCGCTGCGCAGCGCCTCCAGCACGCCCCGCACGAGCGACACCGGAACCGCGGCCACGCGGCAGAGCGCCACCCACTGGGCCGCATCCTTCCTCCGGAAAATGTCCTCCAGCAGCGGGACCAGGATGGCCCGATTCGCGACCCGGGACGTGTTCGTGGAGAAGCGCTCGTCCGTGACCAGCTCGGGACGTCCGAGCACCTTCTCGCAGAGCATGGCGTAGTGGCGGTCCGTCCCCGCTCCCACGGCAAAGGCGCGGTCGCGGGCCTGGAAGAGTTGATAGGGGACGATCGACGGATGCTCGTTGCCGTAGCGCTTGGCCTCGTTCCCCGTGCCGAGGGCACCCTGGGAGACGTTTACCAGGGAGGCCAGCGCCGCACCGAAGATCGAGACCTCCAGACGGGCACCGCGGC
>JBDTOZ010000852.1:0-4290 GCA_039932995.1 Acidobacteriota bacterium
GATCGTACGCGGCCACGAGCGCCTTGTATTCGGCACTGGCGGCGACCTCCGCGGACGGCGGAATGCGCTTGTGGTACGGCTGCGCAGCGACGGGCAGAGCCAGAAAGACGACCAGCAGACCGAGAGCGAGAGGGGATCGGGATCGCATCGACGCCTCCTTGAGAGAATGAAGGATGGGAGCACGCAGTATGCGAGGAGGGATGGGGCAGGGTCAACCCTGGCTCTGGAGTTGGGCCATTGGACGCTGGAAGTACGCCGGGCAGGACGCCGGCGCCCCATGGCTCATCGCGCCAAGGCACTCTGGTAAGGGGCCGCGGGCATCCTGCCCGCGGTGGACTTTGTTCTGTGGAGCGGTGGTCAACCCTGCCTAAATCTCTTTGTACATAGTGATCTCCGGCGCGCCTTCGAGCAGTGGACCGATGGCAGCGAAGAGGGTTTGCACGTGAGGTGCAGCCATGTGCTGATCCACATCGGCGCGCGTGCGCCAACGCTCCACGGTCATGAACGCCCCATCATCGCCGCGGAGCACGGAGTACGCCAAGCAACCCCCCTCGCAACGGGAAGCCTCCGCGTTCTCGCGCAACGCGCGCTCCATCTCATCCTCGAGCCCCGGCTTGACCTTGGCGCGCGCCACCACAGTGATCTCGCTCATCCGGCTCCTCCTGTCTGCGTGTGACTCCATGGTACCCCCGGTTGCAACCGAAGAGATCCACCGCGGGCTATCTGTCGCATTTGTCAAAATAACCCTATTCGCGATCCCCCTCTTCTACGATCCTTCGATCCAAGGAGGAGTTTGCGTTGAAGAAAATCTGGATTGCAGCATGTCTCATGCTTGCGTCTGCGGGAGTTGCACAGGCGGCCTGGACGACGATGAGCATCGGCACGCAGTACCCACCCTGGCATCAGACCGGTTACGGGGACACGATCGACGACAGCACGGTTGGCAAAAACGTGAAGACGGATGGACGCCATTCCGGCATGTGGGCGGTTGATCGATGGGGAAAAATAGTCCATCGTGAAATCCGAGAGGCCGTACCGAGCGCGAGATAGACATCGGTGCGCTGCTCATCGACGGACTGAGCAACATGGAGATCGCCGCGCGCCTCCATGTCTCGCCGAAGACACTCAACCACGACGTCTCCGCGGTGCTGGCCTACGCCGCGAAGTCGCGGCGCATGAGAACTCTACTTGGCGGGGCGGACGAGGCTCGAACCCGCGCCGGCGTGACAGGCCGGAAGTCTAGCTGAGTGTCTATAATGGCCCTCATGAGCCGGCGGGAGATTACGGCGGCAGCCGAAGCGGAGTTTTTCGACGTTGGAAGCGAGGCAGCGAGGTTCTTATTGGGCAAAGCCGATGTGCAGCGCGCTCTCGAGATGCTCGCCCACTGCCTGAACAGATCGGGATTTCTTATACGATCGTTGGAGCGAGGGCGATGAACCAATATCGGTACCGTCGCGTCACCGAGGATGTCCGTGTGCTGCTCACGCGCGAGCTACTCGATTGATTCAAGCAACAGTGGCTGGGAAGGGCATATGTGGAGGTTCTCCTGTAGCCGCGGCCTCGGCGATACCGAAGATGGCGTGCAGATGGACAGCGTTCTTACGGCGATTACCCGCGACCCGGTCCGCCGTGGAGCGCGGCTTGAAGCTGCGAGGGGCGAACTCTGCCATCTTTATGACTGGCCGCGCAACGCACGAACGCGCCACCGCAAGAGTCATGGCTGACATCCACGTCAATCCGTTGGTCTCAGAACCAAATCCTGCCGTTACAGCCAACTATTCATGACCAACACATCACCGACCATCGACGCCATGCACAAGCTCCGCCCGAGTGGCGACCGGAGCTTCGAGGAGTTGGTCGCGCGGTTGCTCTCGCGCGTTTCCGGCGTGCGGATACGCCGCTGCAAGGCTGGATCGCAGGGCGGCGTCGACGCTCTGGGCGAGATCCCCTTCGCGATCGAAACGAAGCGATATGACGGGAACATTCGAACGCGCGAGCTGCTGGGTGGGCTGGCGAGCGCGGCGCAAACCTATCGCGAGCTCGAGCTGTGGACACTTATCGCCACGTGCGAGATTTCGGCGCAGACCCAGAGCGACCTGAAGAAGGAGGGGTTGAGCCGCGGTATTGCGGTGCTGGTGCTCGATACATTGCCGGCGCCTGACCTCGCAGACGCTCCGAGCCTGGTCGCTCTCGCCGCTTCGGACATCGTGACGACGATGGGAGTTCTCGGCGATCCGGATTGGCGGGTGGACGGGCTGGCGCCCGACCTTGCGGCCATTCGCGTCGAGCTCGCACGGATCCATAGCCTTCCCCAGTTCGGTGCCTGGCAAGCGCGCTTGCGAAAGGAGCTTCGCGAGCTGCCCACGTGGCATCGTCTCGTCCGCGCGCAGAACGAGCGCGTTCTCGAACGAATCGCCGGTGGTGATGCCTATATCGCGTTCGGCACGCGCTACGATCCAACCGAAGCGGTGGCGCGCTCCGTTGAGACTCAGCTCTCCGTTTGGAGGGATACCTGTGCGACTTCCGGTGCATGCCCGGTGGCCGTAGTGACCGGCGATCGATACGACGGAAAGACCTGGCTCGTCTACCGGTGGCTATCCGAGAACCTGGACCGCCTGACTGTGCCGGTGTTCTTCCTCTCCTCGCGCGACGTTCTAGCTGTACGCGGTGATCTTAAAGCGCTGTTGATTCGTGAGGCCGAGGACGCTCTCGAGACGTTTGCCGATCATGCGAAGGCCGTCGTCGAGCGGCAGCGGTCAGCGGCCGGCACCGCTCCGTGGTGCATCGTGATCCTCGACGGGGCGAATGAATACGTCGCCGATCCGCAGGCCCTAGGCAAGGCCGTCCTTTGGGCGGTCCCTTCGGTTTTGAAGCGATTCCTGCACGGACAGGAAGTCGCTGCCGGCGAGGCAGCCGATGACCGACCGCGCCGGCCATGCGGCGTCCTTGTGACGTGCCGCGCGCGCGATTTCGAGGAGGATTCGTCGTGGCTCGGCAGCCGCAGCGTGAAACAAATCGAGCTGGGTCCGTACGACGAAGAGGAGTTTCTCAAGGCGCTGCAACTCCGGTTCCTTGATCCCACCGAGCTCGAGCATCTGCCGCCGGCGGCGCTGGAAATGATCCATCATCCACGCTATCTCGATCTGATGCTCCGGCATCGCAATGAGCTGGAGGGATTCGCCGGCATCACCGTGGACGTGCTGCACTATCTCGACGCCACGGACAAGGTCGCGCGGTCGCATACCGCCTTTCGCGACATTCTGGGTCGGCTCGCGCGTGCATGGAAGCCTGACCGCCGCTTGAATCGCGCGGCGATTCACGAGCACCTGCGCGCCGTGAGCGATCAGGTTGATCGGGACTTGCGGGCACTCACGTCGGAGGGAGTGCTCACGCAGCAGCGCGATGGCACCTACATGCCCCATCCTGAACGACTTGCACTCGGGATGGGATTGTTCATTCGGGACGAACTACTGTCGATGCGAGATGCAGCGGCGTTGCCTCAGAAACTCGCCGACTTTCTCGAGCCCAACCGCGAAGACGACGAGAAGGTCCGCTGGTTGCGCGCGGCGGTGACAGCCTCGTTGCTTGCCGGAGATGCTGACGGTAGCCCGCGACTCATGCAGGTGCTGCTCGCGGCCTGGCTGTCGGCGCGCAACTTCTCCGAGTCCGACCTTGCTGATCTGAGGAATCTGTCGCCTCTCGTTCTGAAACCCTTGATGCAATTGGTCTCCTCCTCGATTCCACGTACGAGCAACGTCCTGCTCTTCGCTGAAGCCGTCATCACGGCGGAGTTGGATCGCAATGAGGAGGCGGTGGCCGAGGCTTTGCGGTGGTGGGTTCGGATCGTGCCGACAGGTACTCGACTGACGTTCGATGGAGACGAGGAGCCTCTCGCGAACGCCACGCATCAGATTGAAGATCCGTCATTCCGCGACCTCGGCCTCGCGCTTCCGGAGGACGGGGCGGGGAAGTTCGTCATCAATTGCCAGCGGCTCGCGCTATTTCTTGCCTGCCTACGGCCGTCGCTGATGCGGCCAGTCGACATTCTGGCGCTCTACGCCTCTCGCGATGTCGGCTACGACCCTCTCGATTCGGGGGAGCGATTCGCAGTTCGTACGATCATTGCGGAGAGCGGTCCCGAGTGGTTCGAGCGTGAGGTTCGTGAGTGGACGGCGAAACCGGAAGCACCGCGCTCAAGACTTCTTCGGGACTTCATTTACTTCAGTCAACGCAAAGCTTCGGCGCTCGCGAGAAGTGACCGCGGTGTGCTCGTGAGAAGTGACCAGGTGT
>JBDTOZ010000853.1:0-19131 GCA_039932995.1 Acidobacteriota bacterium
AAACCCGGAGCGCCGGCGTCTCGCCGGCTGGATGTGCGGCGTCCCGCCGCGGGCGGGGGAAGCGCGGCAGAAGCGACGAGCGTCACTCTCGCGAGATGCGCGTTTTGGAGCGACATGCACGCGGCGCAGGCGAGGACGCCTGCGGGCCAGCCGGCGGGACGCCAGCGCTCCGCAAACCTCGCACTGAGACGTGCGTACGGTGAGCGCGGCAGAATCGACGAGGGCGTCTCTTACGCTGTGACCAGCGCGGCTTCCATGGCCTGAGCGGCGGCCAGGCGTTCGTCGCTTTCGCCGTGGGCGCGGAGGAAGGACTTCGCGTCGCCGAGGATGTTGCCCATGCGCATGCCCTTGCGGATGGCGCTCATGGTCACGCGTCCGGTGGCCAAGGCGGCCAGGATGCCGAGGTGCGTGCGGATCTTTCCCTCGAGTTGATAGCGTACTTCTGTGGCGTGTTTCCAGAGGCCCGCGTACTGGCGGTAGAACTCGTCGAGCGGGAGTTTGGTGGGCAGCACCGTGTGGGCGATGTCGAAGAGCTCCCAGTCGCGCGTGTTGATCTCGGGCTCGGTCTCGTCCCAGAGGTCGGTGCCCGGCAGCGGGGTGAGCACAGAGAAGCCGGAGTTGTAGGCGCCGGTGGCGTCGACCCAGGCCTTGAGTTTCTCGAAGTCTTCGTAATCCCAGGAAGGATCGACGATGAAGTTCGGCGTGTAGCCGATGCCCAGGTCCTGGAGGATGCGGATCGCTTCGTTGTTGTTGCCGGCGGTGTTCTTCTTGTTGACCGACTTCAACCCCGCGTCGTCGATTTTCTCGAGGCCGAGGAAGACGGTCATGCGTCCGCAGTCCTTCCACATCTTCACCAGGTCGGGGAACTTGACGATGATGTCGCTGCGCGTCTGGAGGGTGTAGTGCTTGCGGATGCCCGATTCCTTGAGGGCCTGGCCGAGCTCGTGTCCGCGTTTGACGTTCATCCAGAAGATGTCGTCGGTGAGGAAGACGTTGGGGGCCTCGATCTGGGCCAGCTCGCGCACCACACGCTCGGGGGATTTCTCGCGGAACGTGCTCTCGTGAAACTTCCAGACCGAGCAGAAGTTGCACTTGAAGGGACAGCCGCGCGCGGTCTCCAGCAGCGCCAGCGGGCGCCGGAAGTTGATGTAGTACTCACCGGCGTATTCGCGGATGAGGTGCCGGGCGGGCATGGGCAGCTCGTCGATGTTGCGGCGCGCCGGTGCCGGACCGGTGGAGACCGGACCGTTGGCCGTGTTGATGAGCAGGCCGGGCACGCCGCGCAGGTCTTTTTTCTTTTCCCAGGCCGCGACCAGTGCGGGCATCACTTCCTCGCCGTCGCCGATGACGATGACGTCGAAGGCCGGCTTCAAGAACCAGTTCGGCTCGCGCGAGGCGTCATGGCCGCCGATGACCAACAGGGCATCGGGGAACTCCTGCCTCACGCGGATGGCCAGGCGCAGCGCGCGAAAGCGCTCTGTCGTGAAGTTGCATTGCAGTCCCACGATCTCGGGACCGAAGGCCCGCGCTTTGGCGAAGCCCTTTTCGTAGCCGTCGATGCGCAGGTCGACGATCTGGCAACGGTGTCCTTGCTCTTCGAGACCGCCGGCCACGCACTCCAGGCCCAGCGGCTCGACGAACGTGATCATCTCCAACCCGATGATCCCGCCGATCGGTGGCTTCAGAAACGAAATGTTCATGGGAGCGCCTAATGTGACGCAAGACCAGGGGTCGCGTCAACAGTCGTGACGCTGAAGGTGCACTGGAGGACCCTGGACACTGTTTCAAGGACGCTCATCGAGGCAGCGTGAAGGTCGCCGGCCGAGCTGCCGGGAACGTTTGATCGCTTTCACCGCTGACGGGCGATCCAGCCGGTGCGCGGACATGTATTCCGCCAGTCCTTCTGCGCCGAGGCGTTCGGTCAGCGCCACACGCTCTGCAGGGGTCATGCGAGCAACCCTTTCGCGCTGCTCTCTCTTGAGCTGGTCCGCTAGCTTGCTCGCGGGTCTGGCAGGGCCGGCTCAAACGTTCCGAGTGCTCCAACCGGGTCAACTTCAGTCGTTCGGACTTCCCGCGCCGCCCAGCAACTCCAGCGTGGCCCGCATGCCGCCCAGCGGCGAATCACCGAGGGAGATCGTGCCTCCGTAGAGCTCGGCCAGGTCGCGGACGATGGCCAGGCCGAGGCCGTAGCCGGGGAGGGCTTCGTCGGCGCGGATCCCGCGTTGGAGAACGGATTCGCGGAGCGCGGGATCGAGGCCGGGACCGTCGTCGTCGATGACGATGACGACGATGGAGGCGGCCATGCGGGCAGAGACGGTCACGCGCGAGCGCGCCCACTTGCAGGCGTTGTCCATGACGTTGCCGAGCATCTCGTCGAGATCTTCGCGGCGGCCGCGGATGACCAGGTCCGGAGGCACGGCGCTGATGTCGAGGGTCAGGCCGCGGTCGTCGTGCAGGCGGAGGAGAGTCCGGGCCAGCGCCTGCGCGGATTCCGCGACCGGGCAGGTGAGGCCCGGAGCCGTGCCGGCGGACGCGGTGGCGCGGGCGTGGGCAAGGTGATAGTCGACCTGGCGGCGCATCCGTTCGACCTCGTTGCGAATGGCCGCGGCCAGCTCGGCTTGGCCGGCGCGAACGGCGCGTCCGGCCTCGTGGGTCAGCACGGCCAGAGGAGTCTTCAATCCATGAGCGAGATCCCCGGCGGTCTTGTGGGCGCGCTCGAGCGCCTGATCGCGATCGTCGAGCAGGGCGTTTAGGTCGTCGACGAGCGGTTGGATCTCGGAGGGGTAGCGGCCGTGGACTCTTCGCTCGCTTCCCTGGCGCACGGCGCTCAATCTGCGGCGCAGGTCTCGCAGGGGCGCGAGGGCCATGTTCACGAGGAAGGCTCCACCGACGGCAAATCCGACGGCCGCGAGCGCCAGCGCGCTGTAGTGCGCAACGAACCGCAGATGGGCCGCGGGGTGGTGGTTGATGAAGGCCAGCGCCAGCCAGTTCACGGCCAGGAGCAGACCGGTCATCCAGAGGATGGCCACGAGAAAGAGGCGCGCGCGCAACGATTTCAGCACGGCTCGCCGCTCCCGCCTCTTCCGGTGTCGATGCGATAGCCGAGACCGCGCACGGTCTCGATGAACGTGCGCCCGAGCTTGCGGCGCAGCCGGGCCACGAAGACTTCCACGGTGTTGGATTCGCGGTCGAAGTCCTGCGCGTAAATGTGCTCGGTGAGCTCGCGTTGGGAGATGACGCGGCCGGGATGGTGCATGAGGTAGGAGAGCACGCGGAGCTCGTGCGCGGTGAGCTTGACCGGCGCGCCGTCCAGCGCCACTTTCGAGGTGCGCGGGTCGAGAGTCACGGCGCCGCAACGGAGCTCGGGCTGCAGTTGTTCGGTGGAGCGGCGGATGAGCGCGCGGAGCCGGGCCAGCACTTCCTCGATGCGGAAGGGCTTGGTCATGTAATCGTCGGCCCCGCCGTCGATGCCCTGGACCTTCTCATGCCAGCTCCCGCGCGCGGTGAGCACGAGGACAGGGGTGACGACGCCGGCCTCCCGCCAACGGTGGAGCAGGGTCAGACCGTCGATCTTCGGCAGCCCCAGGTCGAGCAGGATGGCGTCGTAGCACTCGGTGGTCGCCAGAAAGTCCGCGCGCGCTCCATCCGCGGCGACGTCGACGGCGTAGCCGGACTCCGTCAGCTCGAGCGCCAGTTGGCGTGCGAGGGTGGCCTGGTCTTCGGCGATGAGGATTCGCATGGTCTATCAGGGGAAACGTTCACCACAGAGGCACAGAGGCACAGAGACACCGGGGAACGATCACCACAGAGGCACAGAGACACAGAGTAGAAAGAATCAAGGGCAACTGAAATCCTCTGTGTCTCTGTTCGAGTCGTCGAGTCTTCGAGTCTTCAAGTCGTCGAGTCGGAGTGTGTGCATGGTCTTTCAGATAAGGGGGAACGTTCACCACAGAGGCACAGAGGCACAGAGAGGATTTGAGAAGCCCTTGATTCTTTCTACTCTGTGTCTCTGTGGCTCTGTGGTGAACGTTCCCCGGTAACTCTCTGTGTCTCTGTGCCTCTGTGGTGAACGGTCCCCGGTGCAGACCCATAGTTCACGTGACCTGAACGCACGCTGAACGACCCGTTCCGGGAAGGTTCAGGTATGAGGGTGCAGAGTGCGCTCACGATGATCAACCTGCAAGGCATCACTAAGGATTACGCAACGGCAGCCGGTCCGTTTACCGCTCTGCGCGAAGTGGAGCTCACGATCGCGGCGGGGGAGATGGTGGCGGTGGTGGGGCGGTCGGGGAGCGGCAAGTCGACGCTGCTGCACCTCATCGGGGGGATCGATACGCCTTCCTCCGGCTCCATTCGCGTGGGCGGGCGCGCCATTCAATCGCTCAGCGAGAACGAGCTGGCGGTCTGGCGGGGACGCAACGTCGGGTTCGTCTTTCAGTTCTTCCAACTGCTGCCCACGCTCACGGCGCTGGAGAACGTGATGCTGCCGATGGATTTCCTGCGCGCTCTTCCGGCGCGCGACCGCCGGCGCCGGGCGCTGGAGCTGCTCGAACGGACCGGCGTCGCCGATCAGGCGGACAAGCTGCCGTCGGCGCTCTCCGGAGGGCAGCAGCAACGCGTGGCCGTGGCGCGTGCGCTGGCGAATGACCCGCCGGTGGTGCTGGCCGACGAGCCGACCGGGAACCTCGACTCCGTCACCGCCGAGGCGGTGCTCGGCCTCTTTCGGGCCATGGCCACGGCCGGCACGACCGTGGTCCTGGCCACCCATGACCGCGAGCTCGGCCACCTCATCGACCGGGAAGTGGAGCTGGCCGATGGCGTGGTGGTCTCGAACGCGGCCACATCGCGTCCGGAGCGTGTGCGGTGACCGCTCCGTGGAGCAAGGCGTTGCGGGACGTGTGGGGCGGAAAGGCGCGGGCGATCCTCGTGGTCCTGGCCATCGCCGCGGGCATCGCCGGCTTCTCCGCCGTGCTCTCCGCGTACGCCATCCTGACCCGCGAGCTGGACCGCGGCTATCTGGCCACCAACCCCGCCTCGGCGACGCTGTGGACCGACGCGGTGCCGGACGAGCTGACCGAGGCGATCGTGGCCGAGACGCCTGTGAGTGCCGCGGAGGCGCGCCGCGCCGTGCACGGGCGCATCCGCACCGGCCCGATGCAGTGGCGCAACCTGGTCCTGTTCGTCGTACGGGACTACAAAGACATTCGCGTGAGCACGCTCGTCCCGCAGGAGGGGGCCTGGCCTCCGGCGGTGGGCGAGATCCTCATCGAGCGCGACGCGATGCAGGTGGCCCAGGCCAGGATCGGGGACACCGTGCTGGTGAGGACGACGGAGGGGCCGGAGACGCAACTGCAGTTGCGGGGAACGGTGCATGACGTCGGACAGGCGCAGGCGCGGATGGAAAATGCCGTGTACGGCTACATCAACCTGCCCACGCTGCAGATGCTCGGCGAGACGCCGGTCCTCGACGCGGTGAAAATCCTGGTGCGCGAGAATCGTTTCGACGAGGTTCACGTCCGCCAGGTCACGGGGCAGGTGCGTACGCTCCTCGAGGCGCGCGGGCACAAAGTCCGGAACGTGGAGATCCCGCGTCCGGGCCGGCATCCGCATGCGGACCTCATGGGCATGCTGCTCCTGGCCATGTCGAGCTTCGGAATCCTGGTGCTCCTCCTCGCGGGGGTGCTGGTGGTGAATCTGCTGACGGCGATGATGGCCGCGCAGGTACGCCAGATCGGCGTGATGAAGGCTTTGGGCGGCACGCGCTTCCGCATCGCCGGCATCTACTTCGCGCAGGCCGCGCTGCTGGGCGTGGCGGCGGTGGCCGTGGCGCTGCCTCTGGGGATGTGGGGCAGCCGGCTGCTCTGTCTGTACATGGCCCGCTTCCTCAACTTCGACATCACCAGTTTCGCCGTGCCGCTCTGGGTGTACGCGTTGGTGGCGGCCGTGGGCATCGTCGCTCCGCTGCTGGCGGCGGCCCATCCGGTGTGGAAGGGGTGCCGCGTGCCGGTGCGCCAGGCGCTCGACGACTACGGCGTCGGCCGCAACGCCTTCGGCGCGACACGCTTCGACCGGATGCTGGCCTCGGTGCAGGGAATCGGGAGGCCGCTGCTCCTGGCCATGCGCAACAGTTTCCGCCGGCGCTCGCGGTTCGTGCTCACGGTGATCACGCTGGCCGCGGGCGGACTGTTCTTCATGACGGCGCTGAACGTGCGGGCCTCGCTGATCCTCACGTTGGACCGCCTGTTCGCGCAGCGGAAGTTCGACCTCTCCGTGGCCTTGCCTTCGATGCAGTCCGTTCCGGCCATCGAGCGCGCCATCGCGCGGACGCCGGGAGTGGCGCGCGCCGAAGCGTGGGTGTACAGCGAAGCCACCCTTCCCGGCGCGTCCGCGCCTTCGCCTGCGACGCGGCACGATGGAGGCGGCACCGCCTTCACCGTTTTGGCCTTGCCCGCGGGCACGACGATGCTGCGACAGGAGTTTGTGGAAGGGCGCGGGTTGCGCGCCGGAGAGCCGGACACGCTCGTCGTCAACACCGCTCTGGCGGCGAAGGATCGGCGCCTGCGGCCCGGGCAGACGGTCACGCTGGCGATGGAGTCGGGTGCGGCCACGTGGCGGGTGGTGGGTGTGTCGGACGAGCCATTCTCGCCGGCCGTGGCGTATGTTCCGCGGGCGTACTTCGACGCGCGGCGGCCCGGCCTGACCAACAGCCTTCGACTGGCCCTCGATCGGACCGATGCTCCCTCGATCGACCGGACCAAGGCGGCCCTCGAGGAGAATCTATCCCGCGAAGGGATTCACGTGTCGAGCAGCTCGAGCACCCGCGAGAGTCGCTTCGGCTTCGATCAGCACATGGTGATGATCTACATTTTTCTCGTGGTCATGTCCTGCATCATCGTCGGCGTGGGCGGGCTGGGGCTGATGACCACCATGAGTCTCAATGTGCTGGAGCGGCGGCGGGAGATGGGCGTGCTGCGCGCGGTCGGTGCGTCGTCGCGGATGGTCTGGCTGATCGTGGCGGGCGAGGGCGCGGTGCTGGGCCTGGTCAGTTGGACGGTGGCTTCGCTCGCGGCCTGGCCGGTGAGCAGTCTGCTCTGCGATTTTCTGGTGAAGACGATGTTCAAGTCGTCATCGCAGTTCTCTTTCGAATGGCGCGGCCTGTTCCTCTGGCTGGCCGCGGCAGTCGTCCTGAGCACGCTGGCCAGCTTCGTCCCCGCCTGGCACGCGTCCCGAGGAAGCGTGAGGGAGGCGCTGGCGTTCGAGTAGCCTCCTGGTCTTCTGGTCGTCGAGTCGTCGAGTCGTCGAGTCGTCGAGTCGTCGGGTCGTCGCGTGTTCTCGTCGTCAAGTCGTCGAGTCGTCGGGTCGTCGGCTGCGATGCGAGGGCTCATAGTCTCACAGTCTCACAGTCGCATCGAGTCGCTGCCACCTCGTCGATTGGACGCTAAGCCTTCGAGACTGTGCGCCTATGAGCCTATGAGACTGTGAGCCCATGAGACTGTGAGACAGGGCGGTCGCGATCGTCGAGGAGGGCATTGAGGTCATCGACGAGTGGCTGCACTTCCGCGGGATAGTGGCCTTCCACTCTCCGCGCGGTTGCATTGCGTACAGCGGCCAGGCGGGTGCGCAAGGTGCGTAAAGGCGCGAGGGCCCTGCTGACGAGAACCGCACCGCCTGCCGCGAAGGCAATGGCCACAAGGGAAAGTGCGCTGTGATGGGCGACCAGCCGCAGATGCCGGTCGGGGTGGTATTGCACGATGGATTTCCTGCGCGCGCTTCCGGCGCGTGACCGCCGCCGCCGCGCATTCGAGCTGCTCGAGCGGACGGGCGTCGCCGATCAGGCGGACAAGCTCCCTGGGCAGCCGCCTCCTCTGTCTCTACATGGCCCGCTTCCTCAACTTCGACATCACGAGCTTCGCCGTGCCGCTCTGGGTCTACGCGCTCGTGGCGGCCGTCGGGATCGTGGCACCGCTCTGCGCGGCCGCGTTGCCCGTCTGGAAGGGAAGCTCGTGCCGGTGCGCGAGGCGCTCGACGACTACGGCGCCGGCCGCAACGCCTTCGGCGAGACCGCGTTCGATCGTATGCTCGCCTCGGTGCAGGGAATCGGACGGCCGCTGCTCCTGGCGATGCGCAACAGCTTCCGGCGGCGCTCGCGGTTCGTGCTGACCGTGATCACCCTCGCCGCGGGCGGACTGTTCTTCATGTCCGCGCTCAACGTGCGCGCCTCGTTGATCCAGACGCTCGACCGGCTGTTCCGCCAGCGGAAGTACGACCTCACCGTGACCCTGCCGTCGATGCAGGACGCGAGGGCGGTCGAGCGCGCCCTCGCGCGGACACCAGGCGTCGTGCGCGGCGAGACGTGGATCACCAGCGAAGGCTCCTTCGGTAAACCTGCTTCCTCGCCTTCGCACGCATCGCACGACGCGGACAATACCGGCGATCGGTTCACCGTGATCGCGATGCCCGCGGAGACGAAGCTGCTGCAACACGACATCGTGGAAGGGCGCGGACTGCGCGCCGGCGAGACGGACACGCTCGTGGTCAACACCGCCCTCACGGCAAAGAACCCCAAGATGCGGCCGGGACAGATGGTCACGTTTGCGATGGGCCCGGGCGTCGCGACATGGCGCGTCGTTGGCGTGGTGCAGGAGCCGTTCTCGCCTCCGGTCGCCTACATCCCGCGCGCGTACTTCGACGCGCGGCATCCCGGCATGACCAACAGCCTCCGGCTCGTGCTCGAGCGCACCGACGAGGCCTCGATCGACCGGGTAAAGGCGGCGCTCGAGGAGAGTCTGGGGCGCGAAGGCATCCGCGCGCAGGGGAGCCTCAGCAACCGCGAGAGCCGCTACGGCTTCGATCTTCACATGGTCATGATCTACGTCTTCCTCGTGGTCATGTCCTGCATCATCGTCGGCGTGGGTGGACTGGGCCTCACGACCACCATGAGCCTCAACGTCCTGGAGCGGCGGCGGGAGATGGGCATCCTGCGCGCCGACGGCGCGTCGTCGCGCATGGTCTGGCTCATCGTCACCAGCGAAGCCGCCGTCCTGGCCCTCACCAGTTGGGCCCTGGCCGCGATCCTGGCCTGGCCCGTGAGCAAAGGAGTGGGCAACTTCATCGTGCAGTCGATGTTCAAAGCCTCGCCCGAGTTCTCCTTCGAGCTGCGCGGCCTCGCCATCTGGCTCGCCGCCGCCCTCGCCATCAGCACCCTGGCCAGCTTCATCCCCGCCTGGCACGCCTCGCGAGGAAGCGTGCGGGAGGCGCTGACTTTCGAGTAGCGTTGCGAGAAGGAGCGTCGGCGTCTCGCCGGCTGGCCGTGCGGCGTCCCGCCGCGGGCGCGGGGAGCGTGCGGGGAGCCTGAGGCGCTCCTGCAGATCGCCTGCTCGGCGCTTCGACGCGCTGATCGGCGCTCGGGCGGTGGGCGCACCGTCCACTCGAGGACCTTCGAGATCGCCTCAACGACGTTCATCGAAGCACGGGAAGGTCGCCGGCCAAGTCATCGCGACCGCTTGATCGCTTTCACCGCTTCCGCGCGATCCAGACGATTGGCGGACATGTATTCGGCGAGTCCTTCTTCGCCGAGACGTTCGGTCAAGGACATCGCCGGATGGTGCAGTTCGCTGCGGTGTTCCCGGAAGCTGCGATTGTCGCAGCGCTGCAGCGAGAATTGGGGTGGACCCACTTCACGCTCCTCATCCCGATCAAGGACACGCTGAAACGCGAGTTCTACGCCGAGATGTGCCGCATCGAGCGCTGGAGCACAGTTGATGATCTACATCTTCCTCGTCGTCATGTCCTGCATCATCTTCGGTGTCGGCGGGCTGGGACTGATGACGACCATGAGTCTGAACGTCCTGGAGCGGCGGCGCGAGATGGGCGTCCTGCGCGCGGTCGGCGCGTCATCACCGCATGGTCTGGCTCATCGTCACCAGCGAAGCCGCCGTCCTCGGCCTGACCAGTTGGGCCCTGGCCGGGATTCTCGCCTGGCCCGTGAGCAAAGGAGTAGGCAACTTCATCGTGCAGTCGATGTTCAAGGCCTCGCCCGAGTTCTCGTTCGAGCTGCGCGGCTTCGCCATCTGGCTCGCCGCGGCTCTCGTCCTCAGCACCCTGGCCAGCTTCATCCCCGCCTGGCACGCCTCGCTAGGCAGCTTGCGGGAGGCGCTGACGTTCGAGTGACGGAGCGCCGGCGTCTCGCCGGTTGGCCGTGCGGCGTCCCGCCGCGGGCGGGGGAGCGTGGCAAGGGCGGACGAGGTTCGAATCGCTGACAGGTTGGGAGACCTCCGGTCGAGCTCCGTACCTCTGAGCCCGGCGAAGCGCGGCGACGGACACGCGGCCGTCTACGCGATTCGCGAAGAGGCGATCTCACCAGTTCCACCGAACTTGGTAATGATGATCAGGCTTTCGTTCGCCAATGCTCCAATATATGAAGTTCCCGGCTGGATCGCGGTAGGAGCTCTGAGGACCTCTGTATGGTTCGAGGTCGCCCCCGTCGGGTCCTGATTCCAGTGTGAAGGATGTCGCGCGTTTGTACTCGGGGAGAAGGACAACGAGCGCCAACTCCTGAAGCTTGCTGATATCGTCGTCAGTATAGGTCGCGGCATCCTCAACTTGCATCTTTTGAAAGCCGTTCCAGTATGTGCCTTCAATGACCACCAGAAACTCTTCATTCGGCTTCTGATCGGCCACGTCAATCTCGATGGCATAGTACTTCGAGCCGACATGCTCGCGTGACTTGGCGGTCATCAGGATACGTGCCTTGTGGGTAATGCAACGCAGGTCAATTCCTGCTCCCGATGTGCTGTAGTGAATGGTGTACTTGCTTTCGGACGACTTTCGCTTGATGACGTGGAGGTAGTTCAGCATGCTGACGGGACTATCTCGACCGGTCGGTTTTGTCGGAAGCGGCCGCCATGCGCGGAGATCAAAGATCGTGATGTCGCGCAGAAGAGTGAACGCCTCGCGCGGCGTTTCCGGGAGCGTCGTTACTGGGACGGGGTCTGTTGGCGGGACCGGCGGGCGCTCCGGCGGCTGAGCCTCCGTAGTACACACAAGGTTGTATGCCTTCTCCGGAGTGCCGCTTACGATGGCCATACGCGTTTGTGGCACGCGAACTCGCGATACGAGGTCTTCGAGCCACAATCCGCGAGTTGGGGCGGTAACAGTAAGGCGGGCACCCTTACGCACCGGATCCTTGAGAACGGCAGCCGCACAGTTCAATGGCTTCACCGTAACGTCATAGCGATTCTCAAACTTGTCAAAGATCTCCTGCAGAGAAGTTCCCGCAGCGTACGTCATGCTGAAGATCTCGTCGCACTTGCGCGCATAGAGCAGCCAACCAAGGACGAGGAATACCCCGACCGCGGCAAGACCGCCGCGCAGCGCAAACTGGACGGGCGTAATGCCTTCGCCCAATGGAACTTGCCCTGAAGCTCTTGCGGATCCGCCGATGAAGCTCGCGGCCAGACCGGCGGTGAGCGCCAACACAACAATAGCTGGAAACCGCGCGCTACAAGGTGGTGGGTAGCCGAACACGGGGCAGGGCGAGTAGCATGAAGAAGAGAAGAGTGAGGACACCACAGACATAGCCTGCCCACAGAAGCGCGTTCGTCCGAGGCGTGGTCAGATCGGTTTCCACCTGCGCGGAGCCGGCGACGGGCGGTTGCACACTCACGCTATTGTCTCCTTCTGTGCTCTCGGCCATGCCCGGGCGCGCTGATAAGTTCGTACCCGAGCAGCGGTCTCGTAGCCGCTGAATCAGGGCTCAGCACCGTGGTACTACTTTAGTAGAGGGACAAGCGCGAGCTTTTCCCGCCATCCCCAGAAACTCTCAGCGTTCCGATTTGCCCAGCCCATAGAGAAGGAGAGGATCATGGCCAGTCTCGGGTCGCGATCCGAGGCTCCATTTGCCGAGCCGGCGCGGCCGGGCTGATGATCAAGCGCTCGCACGGTCTGGCCATCTGGCTCGCCGCCGCCCGCACCCTCAGCACCCTGGCCAGCTTCGTCCCCGCCTGGCACGCCTCACGAGGGAGCGTTCGGGAGGCGCTCACGTTCGAGTGATGGAGCGCCGGCTTCACGCCGTGCGGCGTCCCGCCGCTTGGGGGGAGGACGCGCAACGGTCCAGCAGCGGCCTGCAGGCGAATCCTATCCGCTGTCTTGGCAGAAGAGTGATGAGAATGCGGGTCTCGTCGCGGGTCGCCACGGACTACGCTCCGTCCTCTCTCATTGCATCGACCAAAACTTGGAGGACAGGCACGGCCGCGCCGGCGCCTCGCCTGACGCTCATGAACCAGCTTCGTACGTCTTCCGCGGCAACATGGCGGAGCCGTTCCCAAGCCCGGTAGACGGAGGTCGACCGTGCAGACATGGCTTCGAATGCGTGGAGCAGTGCAGCGTCACGCAGCTCGACCAGATGACGATGAGTGAAGTACTGAGCGAGAGCCTCGTGAAACGGACTCGGCTCGAACAGCGGCCCGTCGGCGGCGGGGAGATGGAAGTCGCGCCACATGCGTCCATCGAGATCTCGACCGAGGTGCGTCAGCGCGTGAATCGTTTCGTGGATCAGCGTCACGCTCCCCACGTGGCGGGGCCGGAGTGAGAGCTTATCGGCGCAAAGCTCAATTGCTTCGTCGTAAAGCACCACCTTCCCTGATGTGCTCTGATAGTCGCCGAGCAGTCCGGTAATGACCAACGATCGCGAGGCGAGACGATCGGACACGACACGCGGCAGCGCCATTCGTGGACCACGTTTTGGATGGTCTTCTTCGCGCCTCGACGTGGCCAGCGGCGGGAGATTGTCGGTGATCTCGAACGTGATCTCGGTGTGCCGGAACATGCCGGTTAGTCCATAGAGGCCTCGATCTTCATCCGCATCCTCATCGACTCCGGCCCGCTCGAGCATTCGTTGCCCCTCGACGCGGAACGTTGCGTCCGGATCGTAAAAAAGCCCGAGCAGCTTCCGTGCGAGCGATCCAAGCACCAACTGGCCCGACGGCGGTCCAAAGTGGCGATACCCACCCAGCAGGTCTATCGACGCGGCCGGCGGCAGACGCCACACGAGAGGCGTGAACAGCTCGGAGATCACCTGTTGGTCTAGCCACTCGTCGCCGTCCCCGAGCCACATTCTTCGATGACCGGGACCGAGGGCCGCCGCCCACAGGACTCGCTTGGCCAGCTCGACATCCTCGACGCTCGCGAGCGCGTCTTGAATCTTCCGAGCAACCTTCGGCCGCCAGGGTGCTCCGCCATGCAGGCCTGACGCGCTGCTCCGCACCCACTCCGCGATGATTCGCTCCAGATACTCCGAATAACCGCGCCGGACCGCATCCAGCAGCGAGTCCACGGACACGTCGGTCGGGTCGTTCAAGGCAGCGAAGTCGTGGGGTAGCGGAAGATCCCAGCGGTCCGAGTGGTGGGAGCGCGAGTCGTACGCCGCCTTCTTCGAATACAACCGGTGGTCCGCGTTGCCACCCCTATCGTTTGGGGAGAAGATCGCCACGACGGGGACGCTGGCTTCGGAGAGCCACCATTGCGCGACCGCATCGCGGTCCTCTCCATCGACGTACTCGATGATCATGAGCGGCTTTACCTTCGAACTGTCGGCGGGACCCTCATACGCAACGATGTCGGCCTGCCGGAACTTTTTCGTGTTCCCGAATCGGATACGCTCCCGCAATTGCTCCACCGGCCAGGCCGGACGCCCCCTACTCCCGCCGCGTACGTGTTCGCTGGTTCTCGTGAGATCCCGCCATGCACCGTGTACAGCCTTCATCCGCTGCCGCGCCGCTTCGGCGTCTTTCTTGTGAACGGGGAACGATTCCGCGATCCATGACAGCGTCGCTCCGAACAACTCGTGTCCGTCGTCGTCATCGTCGTCGTGCGGCGCCACGCCGTCGCCCGGGACCCACCCGGCGAGCACGCGTTCCTTGTTCGAGATCGCCGAATCGTGCGGCAACACGGCCACGGAGTCGCCACCGAGCTCCTTCACGAGGCGGGCGATCTCGGACGAGTTTCTCGAGGCGGTCACGCGGGTGATGAGAAAGTCGACACGCAACGGCCGCTGTGACGCTAACCGCGGTGCACTGCGCAAAGCGCTGGCGACGACGCGAGTCCCCTCGACAGATTCGGGCGCCGTCGTCGTGAGACAGACAACCCGATCCGCCAGAAGTGAAGTGGCTAGCCCGCCAAGCTCCGTAATGCCTGTGCGTGAGTCCACGAGCAGGAACTCCGGTTGGAGCTCATCGGCGATGCGTGCCTGCAACTCCAGCACCGCTTCGGGGAGTCCCCCGTTGCGACGTGCACTCCGCAGTGTCGTGTTGAGTTGCTCGAGTGCTTCCCAGTAGCGCTGCGATGGTGCTGGTCCTGCCGGGATCAGCGTCAGCGAGCCCGTGGTGCCGGGTGGCAGATCCACTTCCACCGCACGCTCGCGGATCGAGCAGTCTTTTCCGCTCCCTTCGAGGATGCGGAGCAACTCATCGACCGCTCCCTCGAGCGAGCCATCCGCAGCGCGCTGGAAGACCTGAGGGTTGCCCAGTTTCTGGTGCAGGCCTGGCGCCTCGAGGTCCAGATCCAGCACCGCGACCTTTCGCCCGCATAACGCCAGGAACTGCGCCGTGTTCGCGACGAGCAACGATCGTCCGACGCCGCCCTTATAAGAATAGAAAGCTACGGTTTCCATGGTCATGCTGCCCGCGGAAACACCCCAGCGGCTTTTGCAACCTCACGACGCCAGTTCTGAACTTCACTCAGCCGCCCGGTCTTCGCCAGCGCCGGGAAATGTGCGGCGAGCCGTCTGCCATCTTCCTCGATGGCTCTCTCGATCGCAGCCCGCCGTTCTGGCGTCAGGGAAGGGTCGCTCAAAAATTTGCGCGCAAGCCGCTCGGCGTCTTCGCGCCGCCCGGCCGCCAATGCGGCGTGAACGGCGCCAGCTCGTGCGATCCCTCCCGCGATATCCGCTGCGGGTGTGATTGCCGCGAGGCGCTCCTCGTACGCGAGCACCTCCAGCCACGCTTCCTCCGCGCTCGCCGACCCCACGTCTTCCAGAACCTCGGCACGGCGGATCGCGATCGACACCAACGTGTCGAGATCGTTTTCACTGAGCGTCTCTACGACTGCTTCGGTCATACCGTCTCCGCCAGGATCATTGGCTGCACGAAACCCACCACTACCGCCATTCGCGACGCGGGCAACGTGCAATGCGCCACCTGTTCCATTTTCTCCCGGAGCCGCCCGCGCGCATCGTTTGTCGTTGTGCCGCTGACTTCGAGCGCCAGCGACCGCCCCTCCATCTGCAATAGCCAGTCGGCGTACTCGCCTCGACGGAGTCTTCGTTTCACCAACCAGCGGCCGATCGCATGCGTGTAAGCAAGTGCGACAGCCTCCGCACCATCTTCGGTAAGGCGGTGCTCGTCGACAGCTCCAAGAATCGCCGGATCGTGCTCCAGCCACTCGATCTGAGCGTGACCAGACCGGCCATCGTGCTCCGTCACGCTCCGCACCGGTGAGGAATGGCCGGCGCGCGCCAACGCCAGAGCACCGCTTCGGGCGTAGTCGATCGGATGACCCCGAAGGGCCACGTGCACATTCAGCAGCTCATGTAGCGCTAGCTTCATCACGTTCCTGTCACCGCCCACGGCATCGAAGAGAGCTCCGGCACTACTTTCGGCTCGTTGATTCTACGGATTTGTTCGACGCCCGTGGGAAGTTTGCGCTTGATGGGGCACCGCCTCTCTTCACCCGCCGCACTGGTCACTCGGGACGGTCAGCGGGTGAGTTGTGCGCCCTCGGCCTCCGGCCAAGCCAGCGCGCCGGCGAATCCGGCGACGGCCTGGGAGAGCTCGTCCGCGTGCGCACTGGCGAGGCCGTCGAGCTCCCGCGCCAGGACGGCGCTGACCGTGGTGCGATCGCGCTCCGCGAGGTGTTCGAGCATCGCCACCTGGTGGCGGGGAACGCGGATCTGGAGGTCGATGAGCCGGACCGCCTCGGGCAGCACCCGCTCCGCATCGGCCCCGAGAGCCTCTTCGATGACCTTGTGCGACCACAGCTCCAGCGCCTTGGCCATCAACTCCTCGCGCGAGATCGAATTGCCGGCGCAGGTGGATCTCACCTCGACCTCGCCAGTCGCAATCGCGCGAGACATCTCGCCCCACGACCATCCGAGGAGTACCGTAGCCTCGGAAATGCTGACGGGAGGGCGCTGGTGGAGGAAAATGGTCCGAATGCGGTGGATGACGTCGGGTCGGCATCGGCGATACCCAGCCGAGGTGTCCGACATTCTCGCGACGAAGTCGGTCGCGATTCACGTGGAGACTTACGACGTCGTCGGTGGGACGGCGGCGTGTTCGACGCAACGACAGGCGCTGGCGTTCGAGTGAGTGTTGCTGGTTGCTCTGTTGCTGGTTGCTGCCAACGTAGGTAGGGTTCCGGTGCTCGAACGACCCTCCGATAGCGGAGGGTTCATGTCAGACACACCCGAAAACCCCACGATCTTCCTCAGCTTTGCTAACGATGATCGCCCGATGGCCAGCGAACTCCACGCTCGCCTTCAAACAATCGTCGGGACGGAAGTTGTCTGTTTTCTCTCGTCGGTCAGCATCGAGCCGGGAAGCCACTATCCCAGTGCGATCGATGGGCGCCTGCGCGCCGCCGAATGCGTCGTTGTGCTGTTGTCGGACAACGCGATGCGATCGTGCTGGGTGTCATACGAGGCGGGAGTGGGATATGGCCGCGGCGCAGAGGTGATTCCGATCGCGCTCGCTGGATTTCAAGTCGATCGTCAGAAGCCCCCCCTCCTGTTTCACCAGGCCGTGACGATCGGGACGCTGGATCAGCTGAATGGCGTGCTGCATCGCATTGAGAAGAGACTTGAGCGCAAGTTCACCCGGCAGTTTTCGAGCGAAGATCATGCTGCGATCGCTGGGAAGGCCACCCGCCCGGACCCGCAGATGGAGATCAAGCCCCTCTATAGCAGAGACAAAGTCTTCGATGTGGCGGTTGAGATCGTAGGGAGCGCACCGCGCGGCGCGGTGATCCGCGGATTCAGCTCGCTCGTTCACAACAAAGACAAACCCGACCACGACATGCGCCGGCTCAACGACGCAGTGAGAGCGAGGTTCCAGGAAGCGAAAGCCGACAAGTGCGGGATGAGGTATGAGGTGATTCTGGGGATTCATCGCTATCGCGGCAGTATCCCACCAGACGCCAAAGCAGCGATCGCCAGAAGAGCAGAGCAATTTGAGTTGATCGATGCTGCGAAGAGCTTACGAATTTACGAAAGTCCTGACGCCTGGTCCATGAACCTTCTGATGGTGAACGACAACGACGCACTCCTTGCTTTTCCGCAGGGGGTTCGCGGCTCCCGTCTGAGATATGGAATGCGCGTAAAGGGTGCCGCACTCGTTGCACCGATCGTGCGGTGGTTCGAGAAAGGGCTGAAAACCGGGACGAGGCGTCTGTACCGTCGCGATTGGCGCTGAGCAGGGACGTGGCTTCGATGACGTCGAGGCGGCCGCCGCACGGCGCGGCTCCGATTCTGCTTTTCAGAATGCTTTGCAAATTTTGCAGAACGCGCTGCGAGTCAATGCAGAGTGGGCTGCTATGAGATTCTGAGACTATGTACCTATAACACTTCGACGATTCGACGACTCGGCCGAAGCCTAACACCGCAGACAACCAGCACCCAGCAACCAGCAACCTAAACAGACTCGGTGAGATTCACTCCGAGGCGGCGCTTGAGCAGGGCGCGGAAGGGGCGGCTGTGCTCGCGGAGCCAGTCATAGCTGCGTTTGACGCGGGGGCGGGACTCGATGAAGGCGATGGCGGCGCGCTTGCGGGCGCGGGCTCCTCCGCCCACGAAGCGGATCTCGCGCTTGCGCTGCCGGTCCAGGGCGGTGCCCAGCTCGCTGTAGAACTCTTCGTCGTGGCGGAAGTACATGTTCTTGAGCCAGCAGAGGCCGTCCGTCACGCACTGTTCCTTGAGGATCCCGAAGCGCTTGGGCGTGTAGGGCATCTTGCTCTTGGAGAGCAGCACCTCCCGCATCTCATCGCGCATCTGCGTGAAGGCGGGTCCGTTCCAATGCTCGGTGAACGTCTGGCCGTCGTGGATGTTGCCGAGCGGCTTCACGGTGGGATTGAGGAGCAAGCAGCAGGGGCGGATGTCGCCGTTGCCGGTGATGGCCGCCGTGTACCAGGCGAAGAAGCAGCCGCCGTTCTCGTTCTTGAACGACGGCGCCTGCGGGAACGAGTTGTGGGCGGGCGTGCCCACGCGGTCGCGCACGACCCAGAGCATCTCGTTCCAGCCGTCGACGGCGAAGTCGATCTGCAGGATGCCCCGATCCTTGTCGCGACGGAGGATCTCTTCCACCAGCGGCATGGCCACGTCGCGGTCGCTCCGCTCCAGCAGGATCTCGTGGTCGATCCGCTCCATGGGGATCTCCAGCACGGCGTTGATGCCCACGCGGTCCGGTCCCAGCGACGCGGCCAGGTCGTACATGTCCACCAGGCGGTGCACGTTGGTCTTGTCGAGGAGGAACTGGATGACCACGGAGGGGAAGATGGAGTCGCCCCGCACCGCGATGAGGTTGCGGATGTTGTCCAGCACTTTGTCGAAAAGTGCAGGCTTGACCTGCATCATCCGCGCGTAGTCGCTCGCGTCCGCGGCATTGAGCGAGAAGATGACTTCGCGGGCCTGGTGGTCCACGAGCCGCCGGGCCACCTCGGTATTCAGGGCCACGCCGTTGGTGGTCAGGTTGTCGACGACGACCTTCTTCTGGCCCAGGTAGTCGAGCACGTTCAGGACGTCGCGGTGAAAGAGGGGGTCGCCCCCGCCGGAGAGCCGCACGGACTGCAGTCCGCCCTCCACCAGCTCATCGATGAGGTCGGTGAGTTTGGGCAGGGGAATCGATTCTTTAGTGCGCAGGTCCTGCTGGTTGCAGAAGTAGCAGGCCACATTGCAGCGGTCCGTGAGGTCGAGCTCCGCGTGTACCGGCCCTTTGGTGGCCCGGTTCGAGGCGATGGCCTCGATGATCTCGCGCTTCCGCTCCCGCGATACTTCCGCCCAGCCGTGGCTTCCCCGCATGGTGTCCTCTAAGTTCTTGGGTGTTGTCGGAATTCCGTTCTTCCCACTCACGGGGGATTCACCAC
>JBDTOZ010000854.1:0-8913 GCA_039932995.1 Acidobacteriota bacterium
CGGAGATGAGCCGGGGGCAAGCGCCGAAGGCGTGCCGCCCCCGGATTCGTGCCGATCTACAATCGACCCTGGAGGGGTCGCGGAGATCACCAAGACAGAGCTCGTGGCCTACTACGAGGCTGTGGCCGAGCCGATGCTGCGGGCACTGCGGACTCCGGCACCCCTGCCGGGGTTGAAGAGATCGTCATCCGGTTCCGGGGGCAGCGCGCCTGATCGGCGCTCGCCCCCGGCTCATCTCCGACACGCCTCCGGCGTTCGATGAAGCCACCGACACCACGTGCTGCGTACGGGGTGCTGAGTTTTGAATGAGACTCCCGCCTTGCCATCGGGCCGTGCCGCCTAGTTGTCTCCGAAGATCTTTCTCAGGAGGCGTTTGATCGAGCTTTCCCGTTCCTTGGCGCGGCGTTGCGCTTCGGCGGCGCGGCGTTGTTGCTCCAGTGCATCGGTTCCGGGATCCGTCCCCTGCTGCTGTTGCTGCGCATCGTTGTAAACCGGGTCCGGCCAGAACGGGCTGGGCTCGCCACTGCCGGCGTGCAGCGGGCAGACCCCGTGCGGCTCCGTCCCCGCGACATAGATCTCCGTACGCGTTTGCGGGCAGTACGAGGTGGCCAGCATGCCCGACTGCGGATCGATCACCCGCTCGTTGACGTCCTCGGGACGCTTCCAATCGACATCCGCGATCTGGCCGTCGATGCGGTTCATGTGGCGGGTCCAGATCGGCACGCAGGCGTCCCCGCCAGCCAGGCGGGAGCTGTGTCCGTCGTCGAAGCCGATCCAGATCAGCGTGAGGATGCGCGGCGAGTACCCGATGAACCAGGCATCGCGATAGTTGCTGGTCGTGCCCGTCTTGCCGGCGTAGGGATGCTTGAACCCCAGGGCCCGGGCCTGCCCGGCCGTCCCGTAGTTGAAGACGTCCTTGAGGACGTCGTTCATCACGTAGGTGACGGAGGCCGGAGCCACGCGGTTCATCTTCACGTTCCGGGACTCCTTGACCTCGCCGTCCCTCGTGACCACCGCCAGGATCGAGACCGGCTCGGACTTCACGCCGAGGTTGGCGAAGACGGAGTAGGCGTAGGCGATCTCCAGCGGCGTGACTTCGAAGGAGCCGAGCGACACCGAGGGATACGGCTGGAGCTTGCTTTCCACGCCGATGTTGGCCGCGGTGCGGATGACGTTGGGCACGCCCGCGTCGATGGCCGCGCGCACGGCCGGGATGTTGTACGAATGCGCGAGCGCCTCGCGGACCGTCACGCGTCCGTGGAAGCGATTGTCGTAGTTCTGCGGCTTCCAGTCCGCCGAGCCCGCCCTGACGGTGATGGGCGAGTCGTCGAGGATCGTCGACGCCGTGAACGCCTGCTCTCCCCGCGCCGGATCCATGGCCGTGATGTAGACGAACGGTTTGAACAGCGAGCCCGGCTGCCGCCGGGCCTGGATGGCCCGATTGAACTGCGTCTTCGAGTAATTGCGGCCACCCACCAGCGCCTTCACATACCCGGTGCCGGGCTGGATGGTGAGCACGACTCCCTCCAGCGGCGTGGCGGAGTTGCGAATGGCTTTGAACTTCTTTCCCAGGTTGGCGATCCCGTTGTCGAGCGCCTCCTCGGCGGAGCGCTGCATGATCGTGTCGAGCGTCGTGAAGATCCGCAGCCCCTCCGTCTTGAGCTGCGTTTCCGGATACGTCTCCCGCAACTGCTTGAGCACGAGGTCGACGAAGAAGGGCGCGCTGCGGGAGACCTTCGGAAAGCGCGTCACCGACAGCGGCGTAGCGATCGCTTCCTGATACTGGCGCTCGGTGATCTTCTGCTCCACGAGCATCGAGCGCAGCACCACGTCCCGCTGCGGCTTCGCGCGGGCCGGATTCTTGAGGGGCGAGAGCACGTTCGGCGAGCGGATCATCCCTGCCAGAGTGGCCGCCTCCGGCAGCGTCAGGTACGTCACCTTCTTGCCGAAGTACACCTGCGAGGCCTGCTCCACGCCGACGATCTGCACGCTGCCGTTCTGCCCGAGGTAGATCTCGTTGAGATAGGCCTCCAGGATCTCCGCCTTCTCGTAGCGGAGCTCCACCAGCACGGCCATCAACGCTTCCTGCGCCTTGCGGCTCAGCGTGCGCTCCGGATTGAGAAACAGGTTCTTGACCAACTGTTGCGTGAGGGTCGAGCCGCCGGCCGAGAAGGACTTGGTCTGGATGTCGGTCTTGAGCGCGCGCAGGATGCCCCGGATGGAGACGCCATTGTGACTCTCGAAACTGCGGTCCTCGGTGGCGATGATGGCGTCGGTGAGAACCTTGGGAACCGCGGCCAGCGAGACCGGCACGCGGTCTTCCATCTGATTGTCGTAGATCGAGGTGATCAGCTCCGGCTCAATCCGCACTCCGCGCAACGTGATGCCGTCGGTCAGACGCTTGATCGAGCGCACGGTGGAGCCGTTCATGTCCACGAGCACGGGCATGGCGTGGAACTCCATGTCCGGGTACTCGAAATTGTTGAGGAAGATCTCCAGGTCGTCCCCGATGTAGCGGTACTCGCCGGGATTCTCCACGCGCGCCGTCACCTCGTGATAGCCGACATGGTTGAGCTTCGGCTCGAGGAGCGCGCGCGGATAGCGAATGCCGGCCACGATGGGCGTGTGGTCGGAGTACACGCGGCTGGGCAGATCCCAACGCCGCGCCGATTCGAACTTCCTGGTGATGATGACGTACGTGTAGCCGACGTAACCGAGGAAGGCCACGAAGACCAGCATCACCAGGAACGCCAGTCCTGCCGAGTGCCGCCAGAAAAAGTCTTTGATGCGGGAGGGCTTGCCCATCTCTGTCAGGGTAGCAACATGTGGCCCCTTCGGGTTCATCCACCGAGGGCCGGGCTCCTGCCGGCATTCCTCGCGAGTCGCCCCTCACCCTACCCAAGTCGGGGCTCATGAACTGCCGTGACGAACGGGGCGCCCCGAGAGTCGGCGCGCGACTGCCTTATCGACGGCGTGGCCGTGCGGCTCGACGACCTGTTGAAACGCCAGGCGCACCGCGCGGCTGGATCAGGTCCTGACTTTCTGGGTTCACCACGCCACACTTCGGGCGAATCATGATGTAACCTGGTCCTCTTTCAAGAAAGCAACCTCGGTACAACCGGTCAGCGCGCAAAAAAAGCCGCAGGCCGGCATCATCAAGAACAGCTAATCCGGATGTCGGGACCCATCGCGCGCCGAATGCGCGCGATCAAACCGCAACCGTTGCTGCTACCGTTTGCGATCGCCGGCCACGTAATGTGAAACGAGCGCTCGCTGTCCGCCGCGTTCGACCTGGCGAGGCCGGTAACGGTGCTCGGTGATCATCGCGATGAAGGCTTCCGGCGATTCGACGGCTGTCTCGAGGAGCCCCTTTGCCATCAGGCTGACGAACAGCGCGCACGAGCGAGCCTGGCAATTCACCGAACGCTCGGGATTGAACTCGATGTCCGTGAACCCCGCGTACCGGTTCAGGCGCACAAGCCATTCGCGATGCGGATAGATCGCGTTGACGTACAGCCAGTCGTAGAACGCCGTGCGCGGTTCGAGTGGGAACGTGATCCCCTCGAAGTCGAAGGCGATCAGCGCCCCCGAATCGCGCAGTCGCGGATCACGTTTCGCATCTCTGACGTCCGCGCCGTAGAGATCGGTGTATGGCCCCCCCCGCTCGAACACTTTGCTTCCTTGAAACGCACACTCGAGCGGCATCTCGCCGTGCTGCCCGCGGACCTTCAAATGGAAAGCACTCAGATGTTGCCCGAGCTTCTCGGTTGATTTGCTGGAGATCTCCAGCAGGGGAGCGTATCCACCGGCCGCCGCCGACGCATGGAGCGCCGCGACGTTCTTCTGCTTCTGTACCGGGGCGAACCCCGGGTGCCAGGGCAGCCCGAAGTAGAGCTCTTTCACGAGTTCCGGGTCGTCCGGGACGGGTACGAAGATCGGTCGTTCAGCCATGGGGAAAGTTCCGTATCAGCTCAAGCTGGATGAAGCCTGGCACGAGGATCTCGCACTTCTCCGCTTGCACCAATCTCTGCTTGATCGCAGGATCCCGCCAGTCGGTCCGCGTGTACAGCACCTCATAGTCGATCATGTCCGAGGCTTCATCGATCGAATACGTTTGCACGCCGCTCTTATTCGAGACGTCGGGCGTGAACAGCACACCTTCCCACTGCAGCACTTCCGGGTGAACGTTAAGATAAATCGAGTCGCTCATCCGTCCTTCTGCGCGGGCGACGTACTCCATCGGATGGGTCCACCGGAAGCACAGGTGCACGTACCCATCGAGCCCTCTTCGGACGTCTTCCTCGTGACTCCAGTCATTGCCACCCGGTGCAGGGATCTCGATTCCTCGCCGCCTCAACTCCGCGAGCGCGAACAACCCTCCGTGCTCGCGAATGGCCCCGAGATTCCGCCTGTCGGTGAAGTGAAACAGACCGTTGATACGCTTCATCTGTTGCTTCGTCATCGAGTCGCCGATCGGTGCCGCCACCATCGTACCTCTCAAGACGCCGCCCGCGCCCCGCTCTCACGTCAGCGTTCGCGCCGGGTATCCGTCGGAGGCAGCCCGATATCGAACAGTCGTCCCGGCTGTGTTCCCTCGATGCCACGTCGGCGACTACCTGCCGAACGTAATCTTCGTCCCGTGCGACAACGATCTGTTCGCATGCACGCGTGGGGTAGGGAATTCCGTGCTGTTGCAACTCCTCAGTTGTGACGACGGCCGGCCTCCCCTCCCGACTCGAAGACTTCCGCGGCATCCATGACGGCGAGACGTTCGTCGTCTGCGGCTGCGGGAGCTCGCTCTCCTCGTTCGTCCGGCCGGAGCGCTTCCACACGATCGGCGTCAACGACGTGGGCCGTCTCTTTCAGCCCGAGTATCTGGTGGTCGTCAATCGTCCGCAGCAGTTCCGCGGCGACCGCTACCGGTTCGTGGAGGAAAGCGGAGCGCGGGCGATCTTCACACAACTGAAGCTCGATCTTCCGCACCAGCACGTGGTTCCCTTCCGCCTCGGGCAGCGCGGCGGCGTCGCAGTCTCCGACCCCGGTGCTCTGCCGTACACGCGCAACTCGCCGTACGTGGCCATGGCGCTGGCCATGCACATGGGCGCGCGGCGGATCGGCGTGATCGGCGTCGACTTCACCGACCACCATTTCTTCGCCGCCACCGGCCGGCACCCGCTGACGCGCGAGCTGACGCGCATCGACGCCGAGTACCGCCGCCTGTACGAAGAGTGCCGCCGCCTCGGCATCGAGGTCTTCAACCTCAGCGGAGAGAGCCGTCTCACCGCGTTTCCGCGACTCTCCCTCGAAGAGCTCGCGGACCGCGCCAGGCCGTCGCTGCGGATCGTGTCGTATGCCACGTCGCCGGTGGCCGGTGTGCCGCCGATCCTTTCCCGCAGCATCCGCGCGAGAACGCAGCACGAGTGCCGGACCGTGTGGGCGACCGACGGGTATCGCAACGGCGTGCGATTCGACGGCGACGTCGAGTACGTCCGCGCTCCGACCGAGGGGCGTGCGCTGCTGGAAGCGGCGGACGTGGTGATCGTACACAACGGCAAGGTCGCGCCACAGCATGCGCCGCTGATCGACGGGAAACCGGTCGTCACGCTGGCCCACAACTATCTATGGAACGTCGACCAGAGATTCGTGACGAAAGGCTTCCCCGGCCTCGTGGTCGCGCAGTACCAGGCCACGTTGCCGGAGTTCGCGGGCTGGACCGCGGTGCCGAATCCGCTGCCGTGGTGGGAGCCCGCGTTCCAGCCGGAGGCGAAGAGCGGCCCGGTGACGATCGCGTTCACGCCCAGCGGCCGTCACGAGCGCTACGAGCCGGGCCATCGGCTGTACTGGCATGCGAAGGGATACGCGACGACGATGGCGGTACTCGACCGTCTCGCGGCGCGGCACGAGGTGCGGATCGATGCGATCCGTGGCCGCCAGATCACCCATGCCGCGGCGCTCGCGGCGAAGCGGCGCGCACACATCGTCATCGACGAGTGCGTCACCGGCAGCTATCACCGCAACTCGCTCGAGGGGCTGGCCGCCGGCTGCGTGGTCGTGAACGGCATCGGCATCCTGCCGGCGGTTGCGGACGTGCTGCGCGACGTCAGCGAGACCAGTGAGATTCCGTTCACTCCCGCGACGCTCGACGATCTGGAGGAAGTGCTGGAGCTGCTGATCGCCGGCGGTGCGGCGGAGATGGTCGCCACCGGCGATCGCAATCGGCGCTGGCTCGAAGGGCACTGGCGATTCGAGCGGCAATGGACGCGCTTCTGGGAGCCTGCCATCGATCGCGCGATGTCGCTCGCCCGACCTGCCGTGGCGCGAGCGCCGCGTCCGCGTCCGGTGATCGAAGTGTGCGCCGAGGAGCAGGGGCCGTCCGATGCGACGATCGTGATCCCGTTCGGTGGCGCTCATCGCCTGCGCAACCTGCGGCTGACCCTTGGTCGCGTCGCGGAAGCGAACGTGGCGGAGAGCGTGATCGTCGTGGAGATGGATGACGTGCCGCATGCGCGCGAGCTCGTCACGGCCGCCGGCGCGCGATACGCGTTCGTGCAGCAGGACGGTGGCTTCCACAAAGCGCGCGCGATGAACGTCGCCATTCCGCTCATCGAGACCGGACGCTTTTTCTGGCTCGACGGCGATCTGCTCGTCGACCATCGCTTTCTGCGGCGCGCGCTGGACGAGCTCGAGGAGCGCCAGCTCGACTGCCTCGTGCCGTGGACGACCTGCCGCTATCTGAGCGAAGAGGACACGAGCGCGGTGGACGCGAGCA
This sequence comes from Acidobacteriota bacterium, assembly GCA_039932995.1. Classification (GTDB taxonomy): domain Bacteria; phylum Acidobacteriota; class Thermoanaerobaculia; order Gp7-AA8; family Gp7-AA8; genus QHVT01. The sequence continues at coordinate 6,770 of JBDTOZ010000854.1, forward strand.
CGAAGCGGCTCGAGGAATGCGTGCCGGTCAACGTTTACTCGACGCGCAGCAGTGCGCGCGGCGGGGTGGTGCTCGTGCGCACTGCGCTGGCGCGGCAGTACGGCGGCGTCTGCGAGGAGTTCCGCGGCTGGGGCGGCGAGGACAATGCGTGGTTCATGAAGGCAGCGATTCTCGGCCGTGCCGCGCCGACGCGCCACCACGACCAGCACGTTCATCACGCCTGGCATCCGCTGTCCGGCGGCTACGGCCCCGCGGCGGCCATCGCATCGAATGCGAGCTACCAGCGGAATCTCGACCTTCTCTACTCGATGCGGCGACTGCGGACGCGCGAGCAGTTCCTGGCGCGATTTCCGGTGCCCGCCCTGTACGCCGCGCCGTGGTATGGCGTGCGCCGTGTGGCCTGCGAGCGCGGAGCCGAGGCGCTGTACGCCGCGCTGGTCGAGCTCTACGGCCATGGCGTCGAGCTGTGCGCGCTCGACGACTCACCCGATGCCGTGATCCCCGCCGCGCCAATGGGAGCGGATGCGCGGAAGGCGGCCATCGCGTTCGCGCTGGAGCTCGCGCTCATCCCGTGCCCCCCGGCCGCGACGGTTGGCTACCTTGGGCAGGCCTGGCAATGAGGATCAGTTGCCTGATGGTCACGCGCGACCGGCTGCAGCTCGCCTGCCGCGCCATCCGCTCGTACGCGGACCAGACGCATCCCGACCGCGAGCTGGTCATCGTCACCGACGGCACCGATCGCTATCGCTCCACGCTGCTGCGCTACGCGCGCTTCGCCGGCGCGCCGCACGTGCGTTTCGCCGATCCGCCCACAGCCGGCCGCACCCTCGGCGCGCTGCGCAATCTCTCGCTCGACGCCGCGCGCGGCGACCTCGTTTGCCAGTGGGACGATGACGACTGCAGCCATCCGCAGCGTCTCGCCGCGCAGGCCGCGCATCTGCTGGAGCAGCGTGCCGATGCGTCGTTCATGACCGAGCACCTGCAGTTCTTCGAGGATGACCGCACGCTTTCGTGGATCGACTGGACGCTGCAGGGGCAGGGCGCAGGAAAGGAGTTCGTGGCACCGGGGACGCTGATGATGCGGCACGACATCGGCCTTCGTTATCCCGAGGCTGGGCGGCGCGCGCGACGCGGCGAGGATTCCGTGCTGCTCGAACGGCTGCACGCCGATGTCGCGGTGACGCATTTCCGCGGCGCGGGACACCTCTTCCTCTACCAGTACCACGGCCGCAACACATTCTCCCGCGCGCATCACCGCGCGCTGGGCGACTACCGGCGGACGAGTGTCGCGCATCTGCGCGCGCATGAGGGCGAGCTGCGCGCCGCCGCCGCGTATTACCGCATCCCGGCGCCGCTCACCGTCGTCGGCCGCGAAGGGACGGCGTTCACGCTTTGACGATGACGGCGCCGCCCAACGTGCTGATCCTCACTCCGGTCAAGAACGCCGCGCGGCACCTGCGCACCTACTTCGACCGGCTGGATTCGCTGACGTACGCGCGCGACCACCTTTCGCTGGGCATCCTGGAAGGCGACAGCGACGATGACACATACGCGCAACTGGAGCGCCGAACGGCCGAAGTGCGACCGCGCTTCCGCGCTACGGCACTGTTCAAGCGCGACTTCCACTTCCGCATCCCACCTGGCGTGCCGCGGTGGGATCCGCGCATCCAGCAGCAGCGCCGGACCGTGCTGGCGAAGGCGCGCAACCATCTTCTCTTCCGCGCGCTCGATGACGAGGACTGGGTGCTGTGGCTCGACGTCGACGTGATCGAGTACCCGCCGGACATCATCGAGCGGCTGCAGGCCACTGAAAAACACATCGTCCAGCCGAACTGCGTCTACGACTACGGCGGCCGCAGTTTCGACCTCAACGCGTGGCGCGATCACGGCCGGCAGCATCTGCATGACCTCAGGGACGAGGGCGAGCTCGTGCCCCTCGACTCCGTCGGCGGAACGATGCTGCTCGTGTGCGCCGACGTGCACCGCGACGGCCTCGTGTTTCCGCATTTTCCTTACGGCCTGGCGAACGCGAAGATCCGCAGCGACAACCAATGGCTCGGCGAGATCGAAACGGAAGGCCTCGGCATCATGGCGTCCGATGCGGGCGTGCAGTGCTGGGGGATGCCGCGGCTGGAAATCCGCCA
>JBDTOZ010000855.1:0-8776 GCA_039932995.1 Acidobacteriota bacterium
GTCACTCCTACATTGAGGAAAAGGTCTGTCTTCAGATCCGATAACTAACAATTATTGGTCCGCGCTCATGGAAAGCACACGATTCCGCCGCTTGAAGGACTGCCTGCTGAGTCCCCGGGAGTTTGAGGAAATTCAGCATGCCTTTTGCATGACTGTGCTGGCGCTCGTCCCAGCGACACTCATGTTCTGCGTCTTCCAGTTCTCCGTTACGAGCGACGCGGTCGCATTGATGCGCCGGATTGACCGCTCTGCAATCACCGGTCACGACCTCACGCCGCTCTTTAACTATTACACCTCGTGGGTCGCACACGTGCTGATTTCCCTCAGCGTTAGCTTGGCCGCGGCGCGCAACGCCTTTCGCGACACAACGCCGCCGAAGATTGCTGTCATGAAGCGCTTTCGTCTCATGAGCTTTCTCGTGGCCCTAGCCTTCGTCTTGTTGGCCGACGCCGGCCGTACCAAACTGGCGCTGCTCACGCACCAGCGGCTCTTTGCAGTGTTGTCGGCGGAGACATCGCTCTCGCCGCTGTTTCGGCAAGATATCGGTCCGCTGTGGCGGCCCACATGGTTCTCATTCTTTGTGGTCAGCGGAATCGCCGTCGCGCTTTGGGCCACCACGACGATTGTTCTATGTGTGAGCAAGTTCTTAGCGGAGTTCCAACGGCCGGACAGCGACGCGCGACCTAGTGATCGCATTGCGGTCTTCACCGACGCTTTGGAAGCATTGCGTTCGCACTTCCTCGCATTGAGCCTTGTCTTGGTTACGAGCACGTTGGGTACTATCGCATACTTAAGAATTCCACTCGGACTACTCGGCGCCGACGAGCGACGCAACTTCAAGCTCGTTAGCGATGCTATAGGCCTTATCTGGGGAGTGACCTTCTCGCTCACGCTTCTGTTTCTATGCATTTACCCGTTCATTGTGCTTCGTAAGCGTTTCAACGCTCTCGAGAGAGACAGCCACGGCAGCAAGGGCGAGAGCCTTCGTCGCTGGCTTCGTAAGAATCAAGACCTGTTGCATGTGCCAGCCAATCTGCAGATCGTGCTGTCTGTGCTATCGCCGGCGGCGGTCGCCGTGTTCGCCAATTTGATGTCAAACTGACGCCTGCACGATTTCGAACGCGCTCATCTTCAGGCCCGAGGCTGCGACCCATCCGACTGGTGCATCGGTGTGAATCAGTATCCCATCGCGCCGCGCCCGTGCAATACAGCTAGGCAGCGACGACGTCGCTACGTTCCCCATATCGGCGAACGTCGAGAAAATGCGAACATCCGCGCCGATTCTTGTCGTAACCTGACTGATATAAGGACCAATAACCGAGTGCGGAAAGACGAGACGGGGTGTTCCGATCTGTCTCAGCAATTCTTGGAGAACGCGAACCGCCGGCCGGTAGCTGTGGCGCGCCAAGTCGTTCCCATAAGCACGAAATCCAGCATTCCCGGAGCCGAATCGGGGACTCGGCTCCGCGTAATCAGCCGCAGGCCCAAGACTGACCGAACAGAGATCTGCGAACTCATTGTGAGATTCATGGACATATCGCCATGACGGTCCTTCCCCCAGCAAGACGCTCGCTGTTGCGGCCTCGCCCAACGTAAACGCCGGGAATTTGAAGTCCAATTCGGTGTCGTCCGATATGCGAAAACATTCGGGAACGACCTTCCCGTCGAGGCGCATCGGAAACTCCGCGCTGACGATGAGTGCGACTGCACCAGGCGCCGAGGCGAAGAGCGCTTGCGCGATTTCCGTTGCCGTGGCCCATCCGTGACACGCGTCAGCGACATCGAACGTCCTTGCGGTGCGCATTCCGAGCTCTTTTGCAATGAAGCAGGCGTTTGCCGGTTCTGCAAAACCACGGTCGACACCGACGTAGATGACGTAGTCGACTTCATTGGGTCCGAGTTTAGCTTCACGTAACGCAGCGTCGCATGCGTTTCGGAGTAGTGCCACAGGGCGCTCTTTAGGCGCGCGCCAAAATCGACTCACGATGCCTGTGCGTCGCAGTTTGGCGTCGATGGAAGAAGTCAGTACACGGAGATCGCCCGGATAGATACCGCCGCTGTAATATGCGACGAGCTCGAGGATTTCTTGGTTATATATCCTTTGCGCTGGAAGCGCGCACGCCACGCCCGAAAGATGCATAATTGTTCACACCTGTCCAAAACAGCTTTCACGATCCACCGCATCTGGGCAGCATCACATCCCTCTCGACTGCCTGAACCACGCGCGAATCGACATCTGAGCCCCGCCGGAGGCCCGTTTCTTCAATGACTTGCGATCCTTTCGCCCGCCCAATGTCTCCGTCCGCCGTTTTGGACAGCCTCCGAGGAGGACGGGGGGCTCATCTCGGAGCCGGCGCAGGAACTACGTGTTTTCAATGATTTACGCGCCGAAATGCATAGATTCCGCGCTGTTTTGGACACAGTTGATAATTGTTAGTTATCAGACGCGCGGGGTACCTGTAACGCCGCTCTCCGCAAACGGCCGGACCGTCAGGCGGAGCGCCTTATCTACCGACCCCTTCGGAAGCGGTTAAACAACCACGTTTTCGCGAAGCGTCAGAATCGTTTTCGTTCAGTAAACGTAGGGGACAAACCGTTTCGTGCGCGCCGAATACGCGGCGTATTCAGAACCAAACGCGCGGTGGAGAAGTGTTTCTTCCGCACGGGCGCGCAAGTCGCTCCCGAGAACGATGAGTATGAAGCCGATCCAGACGACAGGGGTCGGAACCCACAGCAGCGTGCCGAGCGCCGCCAAGTTCATCCCGGAGTAAATTGGGTGACGCAAAAGTCGAAACGCGCCCCCGGTCGCCAACTCGTGTCCCTTGTTCAGCTTTGCTCTGAAACGCCAAGAACGAAGTGAGGCGACCGCCCAGGCAATCAGGGTCGCGCCGAGCGCGAGGATCGGTACGCCTATGACACGTTGCGCAAAGACCCACGTCGGTACGGACTGAGGCAGCGGCGCCTTCGCCACGCCAAAGTAGAATACTGCTATTCCGCACACATGACCGATCAAGAGAGTGCGCGAATATGCAGCAGTGTATTCGCGTAATGCCGTGGCGCCGGTGGAGCGAGTGGTTCGAAGCCCGCGCCTTTGGAGAATGAAAAGACGCGCGGCACAGAATGACGTCCACAGCACAACGTGGATGGTATAGAGTACGATGGCGGAACTGCTCATAATTAGCACCTGGCGGCCTGCTTTCAATTTACTCTCTTCAAGCACCCCATAGCCACAGCGACGAGCGGCCCGTCGCTCGGAAGACTGTGTTTGCCTTCGTTTGCCTTGCTGCATGAGGCGCCTAGCATCGTCGCGCCCATGTTAACAATAGACGCCCGCGCTAGGAGCGGAGCTCGCAGAGGGTACGCTGAGATGCAGACCGACGTTGTATGGGGGGGATGCACGCTTCGCACACCACAACGCGTCTGCTAGGGAGGCAACTACTCGACGGAGTTCTTGGTGCGCGCGGAAGCAGTTGCCCACCTCTTGAACATTTGTGGAACTCCGGCCGCGACCGCGATCCTTTCGGCAAGTCGGGCCGAGAGAACTTGCGTCAACAGGAACGGTAGGATCGGCACACCGCTCAGAACGACCTCCGGTTGGTCGGAAACGATCGCCCGCACAACAGCTCTCCCGATACTTGCGATCGGTATCGATCCGATCGTCGCGAGCGCCATCGCGCCAGTCACGGCATTGGAGGAAGCGTACATTCCAGCACCCCTAACAGGACCCGGACAGATTACCGACACTCCCACGCGATGGCCATCCGAGCGCAACGACGCTCGCAGGCTTCGCGAGAATCCGACCAACCCGTGTTTCGACGCGGCGTACGCTTCTTCGTAGGGAGTGCCAACCAAGCCGGACAACGACGAGATGTTTACGATGTGACCTTCTCCTCGTGTGATCATAGGCGGTAGGAGCAAGCGGGAGAGCGTCATTGGCGCAAGCAGATTCACAGACACGACGTCTGTGATCTTTTCGACGGCAATGCATTCGTAGGAACTGGCGTGTTCGATACCGGCATTGTTGATGAGTACGGCGATACCCCCTGACTCGCTTTCAGCGCGTTCGACGAGCGTACGGATGTCGCTTGGCTCCAGCAGGTCGGCGGCGATACATCTGACCCGAACGCCACGTTTGCGGGCTTCCGCCGCTGTTTGCTCGAGCGCCGGCATGTGTCGGGCGGTGACGACAAGATTCATGCCTTCCTCTGCCATCGCATTTACGATCCTAGGCCCGATTCCTCGAGACGCGCCTGTGATCAACGCATACTTCCCACGAATGTCCTTCATGACTTTCTACCTCTTAGCCTGCTGAGCCGCCAGATGCCCGGCGAACGCCTCTGGGCATGGACTCATAGGGCTCTCATTATCGTCCCTCCGGGAGCGGTTCTTGCCGCAGGCTTGCGCCTCCACGCGCAGGCCCTGGGTCGAGCCGCGAGCGGCCGGCGCTTGACGATAGCGTACGGGCAGAACCCCCGGCTAATCACCGCGATACTTCATCGAGATGTGGCGGTCACTGGCGAGAAGGAGGTGATCGACGAGCTCGATATCGAGAAGCTCGGCCGCGCTGGCGAGTCGTCGTGTGTACGCCACATCTTCGTCGGATGGCTGCGTGTCTTCGGAGGGGTGGTTGTGGAACACGACGACGCCTTTCGCGTGCTGGCTCAGTGCAAGGCGGAGGACGTCGCGGGTGCTCCCGACCTTCTGCTCGAAGTCCTGCCACGACGCTTACCACTACGTCGCCTGACGGCGTCGGAAAGGAGTCCTCTCCAATGCGAAACCACCATCCGGCGGCCGTGCGCCTCGATCAGGACGCGCTCTGTCGCCTCAACCGCTTTCGCCGCGGCACGCGGCAACCCCTCGTTCGCATCGTGAATGCGATCGTCCTCGACTTCCTCGATGGTGTGCGCAGCGCGCCGCGTCCGCGCGGCCAACGCACATCATCGCGCCCTCCCCGGAGACAGACGTGAGTCCGGCCGCCATTGCCGAAGCCGCCGTCGTTCCATTCCCGGTCCCTACCGCGCCGCGTGTCGCAAAACGCCGTCTCGCGCAGGACGAACGACCAGCCGTGCGTCTCCATCCGTTACGGTGCGCACACGCTCAGCGACTCGGAGCTCGTCGCACTCCTCACGCGTAAGCGTGTGGCGTGCGACGAAGGCCTCCACTCTGCACGCGCGCTCCTCCGTGACGGTCTCGCATCGCTCGTTCACCGCGTTCTGAGCGGTGCGGCGGACATCCCGCACGACGATGCGAGGCGGCTCGCCGCCGCGATCGAGCTTGGTCGTCGCTCGCTCGCACCGGAGCGGCCCCGCGCTCTCTACTCCTTTGAGTCTGCCGGACGTCGCCTCACCGCGCGGTACGCGATGATGCGGCCACGTGCGTCGAGGAGCAGCGCGCCGAGGCGCTCCTGCACTTCTCCCGTCCCGTCGCGCCACGAAACGCGCGTGCGGATGGCGTCAGGCTCGGTGCCGTAGCGATACAGGAATGGATCTCGGGAGCGCGGCGTCACGCGGATGCCACTGCAGAAGCCGCAAGTCTGGTGCGCGTGAAGCGGCCGGACTACTTCCCGAACGAGCGTGTGCCGGGCGAAGGGGTCACGAGCGATCTGGCGCATACCGTCACGCGGCAGATCGTCGTGCGGCCCGGTGCTCGACCAGGCGGATCGAGGAAGTGGCCGGAGCGCTGACGACGAGGGCGGAGTCCAGCATCAGCTCGAACCGTTCGAGGAGCGCGGCGCGTGCGGCTGTCGGGAGTTCCGCGAGGTTCGTGATGAGCTGCTCTTCTCGTGAGCGTTCTTTGATCGCATCGGGATCGAACAGCTCTTCGATCTTGCGACTGAAGAACTGCTCTTCGGTGAAGCCGTAGAGGCGGAGCATCTGGGAACGTTGCGAGAGCTTCATCGAGCCAATGCGCGCGCTCGTCTCGAAGGAGCTGATGGTCTTGTCGCCGACGCCCGTCAGGCGAGCGACGTCTTTTTGACTGTAGCCCCGCAAGCGGCGGAGCTCGCGCAGTTTGAGGACGATGTCCACGATTCGATTCTCCTTTTCGTGTCGGTGGGTGAGGGATGCGCCACGCGTCAGGCGGCGTGGCGCTTCAGCGCGTCGGCGACCGTGCGCGTTGCGAGCGGGAAGTGTGCAGGTCGCGTTCGATCGTGAGGCTGCGGACGCGGAGACTCTGGAGCTCGGCGAGCGAGGCGTAGCCCCACTCGTCGCAGTCTGGGCCGAGCGCGGATATGCAGTAGCCGTAGAGGAGTGTGTCCTCGTCATCGAACTCCGCTTCAGTGACGAAGAGCGTGTAGCGACCAACGGGAAAGAAATACTTCACGACGACCACGGCATCCATGCCGCGGCGACTCTGTGACCCGATGGGATAGCGCGCGAGCGCCGCGCGGATGGTGGGCGGGAGCAAGTCCATGGGGGGAGCCCTTTCGTGTTTGAGAAGGTCGGTGGGCGCGCAGGAAGGCCGGAGAGGCGCCCGCGCGCCCGAGGTGGGAAAACGGACAGAGATGGGCGCGCAGGGGCTGTGGCGCCCGTTTACGAGGTCAGGGCGAAGAGCGGAAGCTGCGCGGCCACATCGGTCGTGCCGGTGGGCTCCAACTTCAGGTGCGCAGGCTCCGTAATGCTGCGAAGCTCTTCTTCAGAGTCATCCGCTTCACCGAGCCAATAGATCGCCATGCGCCGATCGCGCTGCGGACGGAGCTCCCGGATGTGCGCCTCGTCGACCAGGAGACGACAGTGTCGGCACCAGCCGTACAGCGGTTCGTCGTTGAGGCGGTTGTCGCGGCGGGCTTCACCGGGAACGGTGACCTGCAGGTGCTCGCAGTACGTTCGGCAGATGCAGTGACACGTGAGCAGCGTGCAGTAGCCGTCGTACGAGACTTCGATGCGGTGTCCGCAGCAGGGTCGAACATCGCGAGAGAACTTCACGGAGGAACCTCCTTTCGTTGTGGGGATGTGGACGCGGATTGGAACTAGAGCATTGAGCCGAAGAGCGCGAGTTGGACGGGCTTCGTGCGTACGAGCTGCACGAGCGGCGCAAACGGCTCCGCGGGTTCCACGGGGATGGGTGCGATGACGGGGAAGAGCACGACGTTCGCAGCGACGGACCCAGCCGCCGCTTCGAGGTCGAGGACCGGCTGCGGCACGGGCATGAGGGAGATGCGCTCCAAGCGGCGCGCGATCTCCAGCTGCACGTCGCCGGTCGCCTTCTGCAGGATCTCCGCGACGTCGAGGAAGCGGGCCTTGCCGTCGATCGCGTGCCGGATGGCTTCCGCCTTCTGCGTCACGACCTCCCACATGACCGGGTCGATCGTGTCGCGCGAGAGGAGCACCTGCACGTAGACGTCTTTCGTTTGACCAGGGCGGTGGACGCGGTCGCCCGCTTGGTCGGTGGCTTCGGGGCTGTACTCCAAGTCAACGATGAGGACGTGGTTCGCGGCCGTGATGGTGTAGCCGCGATTGAGACAGTTGAGCGAGGCGACGATGCAGTTGAGCTCCGGGTCATTCGAGAACTCCCGAATGCTAGGGCGTTTTTGCGGGAATCGCTCCCGATCCGAACCCAGTCCATGAAGACCACGCCACGCTTTGGCATCACGAGATGATTCATGCTGCGCGGTTTCAGCAGATGGATTCGGTGGAACCGCCGCTGTATGTGTTTGGCGGGAAGGCTGATGCGTCGCGGCCGCTTCGTATCTTTGCGGTGCGAAATATCCGGATCGGATACACGCACATCCTCGACATACCCACGTACAAACGACCGTACAAGGAGCGGTGGATCGAGGTCGAAGCCTACGCTCTCGTCGAGCGCACGCCCGTGCAGCAGTAGCGCTTTCAACATCGAACCCGCGTCAAGCAAGAGCTGTTTCGCGGTTCATCAAATGCTTTCGTCTGGCGGGGCCGACGGGGCTCCACCCGCGACCTCCGGCGTGACAGGCCGGAGGTCGTGGGTACGAAGAGAGGAGTTGCTCGACAGCGGGTAGGCTTGACGCGGGACCGCGCATGCGGTCCACCGGGACGCGGTGTGTCGGCCCGTGACGCAGTGTGTCCGGCGCGTGACACAGTGTGTTCAGGCCCGGACGCAGCGTGATCAGGCCATGACGCACCTGTTCCAGCCGCTTGCCCCGCGATCACTTTTTCCGAGCGCTGCACTTTCACGTGCGCGCACGTCGCTTTCGCGTGATCGCGAAGCACTTTCGCGCGTCCGCGTGGACAAACACCGTGATGAACAAGCCGCGCGGCGAAGGCGTGCGCGCGCCGGTGCTCCTCATTTCGGGGAACTGGATCGCAGCGGCGGGCTTCAAGATTGGTGCGAAGTACACCGCGGTTAGCGACGAGGAAGGGCGGCTCATTCTCACGGTCTACAAACCAGCGCCGGACGCGCCGCAACGTCGTTAGCAGGCGGCATGATCAGCAGGCGTCCGAGGTTCTCTACTCCTGGTGGCATCGGCCGCGCGCCCCCCCGCGTGTCGCGCGCGTCGCTTCGCGCCGGCCGCGCCGCGTTGCCCGCCCCGCCCAAGGGCTCCACCGCCCGAACAAATCACCAGTTCCTCGGAGGTACTCACCAGTCTGCAGGCGACAAAGCCTCGACCGCGCTGCGGATGGTGTTCAGGAACGCAGTGGCGCCGCCGGCGGACATGGGTGGGAGAGGTGAAGGGACAGAAACGCGGTCGCGGCTCCGGCCAGGAAGCCCACAACCTTCATCGACCCGTACGGCAGTCCCAGCTTGGCGGGGATGGCCAGGATCAGATACCAGAGGGGAGGGTGCCCCTCATGGCGAAGCT
>JBDTOZ010000856.1:0-8863 GCA_039932995.1 Acidobacteriota bacterium
TTCTGGTTTCTGGTTTCTGGTTTCTGGTTTCTGGTTTCTGGTTTCTGGTTTCTGTTACAGATAGTCTCGTGGTCGCCGCTCCACCTCTCTTCAGCGAGATCCCCCAGACAACCAGCAACCAGCAACCAGCAACGGCGTGCGAAGACACGCCCAGCGAAGACGCGCCCTATAATCCGCCGCGAATGAACTTCGGCGCCTTCGTGGCAGAGAAATACCCGTTTGCGTTGCGTGCGGCGCTGGCGGCTCACCAGCAGGTCAACGGCGACGCCGGCGCGTTGCGGCCGGTGCTGGAGGCTGCGCTGCGCGCGAGCGTGACCACCGCGGATCTGCCCGAGACGACCCCTCGCGTCCCCGCCTCCACCCGGCTGCAGCAGGCCATCGACGAAATGCTGGACGCCTGCGAGGGCTTCCTGCGACGCGAGGCCATTGCCGCCTCCCTCACGCACGACGAGAAGCGCGAGATGTTGCGTGGCATGCTGCTCACCCGCGCTACGGACAACCGGCTCAAGCAGTTCTTCAACGGCGCCGAGGTGCGTTGGGGGAATGGCTCGTTCCAGGGCAAGGGATTCCGCTCCCTCGGGCAGGAAGCGATCTACGCCGCGGTCATCCGTCTGCGTCGCGAAGCCCTTGGCGACGTGATCTCACCGATGATCCGCGACCTCGGCGCCGTCCTGGGCATGCATAACACCCCCGACACCGTGCGCATGGTCCTCAGCGCGCAGATGGGCAAGACCGGCCCTCCGATGAACGGCCGCGACCTCCACGTCGGCGACTGGGCCCACGGCATCCTCCCGGCCATGGCCCCCCTCGGCGCGCCCGCGCTGACCATCGCCGGCATCGCCATGGCCTTCCAGCTCCGCAAAGAAGATCGCGTGGCCGTCTCCTTCATCGGCGAAGGGGCCACCTCGCTCGGCGAATGGCACGAGGCCATCAACGCCTGCGCCGCACGCAAGCTCCCGGCGGTCTTCTGCATCCAGAACAATCAGACCGCCCTCTCCACCCCCGTGCGCGACAACACCGCCCTGCGCGTCTTCGCGGACAAGGGGCCGGCCTACGGCATCCCCTCCATCACCATCGACGGCACCGATCCCGAAGCCATCGCCTCGGCGTTTGCGTGGGCGGCCGAACGCGCCCGTGCCGGACACGGTCCCGCGCTCATCGAGCTCGTGGCCATGCGCATGTGCGGCCATGCCCATCACGACGACATGCTCTACCTCGGCAAGGACCCACAGCCTTCGTGGTCCTATCCTGTCCTGACCGAGGCGGGCTACGCCGATCGCGAGCTGTATGACTACTGGCGGGAGCGCGACCCCCTGGTGACCTATGCAGCGCGGCTCGTCGAGGACGGAGTGATCCAACCCGGCGACGTGAACCGCTGGAAGCGCGAAGCCGAAGAGCTCGTGGAAAGGGAGGCGCGCAAGGTCATCGACGCGCCCTGGCCCGAGGGAGCGTCCGTCGGTGACGGAGTGCTGGCCGGCGAGCCAAGACGGGCGCACATCGAAGTGCTCGACCCGGCGAGGCGTCAGGAATCGTCCCAGAATCGCGGCCTGCCGCAGGTCGAGACCGCGCCGGCGTTCGATCCAAAAGGAAAGACGCTGCTCGAGGCGGTCATGCTGGGCGTAGGCGACGTCCTGCGCGCCGACGAGCGCGCATTCGTCTACGGCGAAGATGTCGGCGGCAAGTATGGGAACGCGTTCCTGCTGCTGCGTCCGCTGCTCAAAGAGTACGGGGACCGCATCATCAACTCCGTGCTGTCCGAGGCGGCCACGATCGGAGTGTGCGTGGGAGCGTCGCTGGCGGGCATGCGTCCCATCGGAGAGATGCAGTTCAACGACTTCGTGGCCTCGGGGTTCAACCAGCTCGTGAACAACGCCGCCAAGCTGCGCTACCGCTGGGGTGCCGAGCTCCCGTTCGTCTTGCGCATGCCGTGGGGTGGACTGCGTCACGCGGGCCCGTATCACTCGCAGAACACCGAGGCCTGGTTCTACCGCACGCCCGGCCTGAAACTGGTCGTCCCTTCCACGCCACACGACGCGCGGGCGTTGATGATGGCCGCCGCGAAGGACCCCGACCCGGTGCTCTACTTCGAGCACATCGCCCTCTATCGGGATCCGAAGATCAAGCAACTCCTCGACGACGAGCCGCCGGCCCCCATCGTCCTCGGCAAGGCCGCGTTGCGTCGCGCGGGCGACGACCTGGCCATCCTTTCGTACGGCGCCTACGTCCACGTGGCCATGCGCGTCGCGGAGAAGCTGGCCGCGGACGGCCACGATTGCGCCGTGCTCGATCTGCGCACCCTGGCCCCGCTCGACCGCGACACCATCCTGGCCGTGGCCCGGCATTGTGGCCGCGTGCTCATCGTGCACGAGGACACGCGCACCGGCTCCATCGGGGAATCGATCGCGGCGATCATTCAGGAAGAAGCCTTCGAATACCTCGACGCCCCGGTGCGCATCCTGGCCGCGCTGGACACGCCCGTGCCTTATTCGCCTTCGCTCGAAGAGGTGTTCCTGCCCAGCGAGGAGCAGGTGGAACGGGCCGCGCGGCTACTGCTGGCGTACTGATCACTCGATCGGGCTGCGATCGACATGGTCCGCATCGACGAGGTCCTGAGGCCGTCCGGTAGCGCGCTTGTTCCGAATGAATTCGCGCTTGCCGATCACCGGATAGGTCGCACCGCCGAAATCCGAGATCGTTCTGTTTGCCCACGCTTCGTCGAAGGTGACTTCCGTCAACTCCGTGAGAATGTCGATCCGGTAGGGCGGCATACCCAGTTGAAAGGTCATCCCCGGTCGGGCCAGCTCTTCGAGAGTGAAGTCGAACAGAGGGGCACCGAAAGACTCCAGCGCGGCCCACACGCGTCTTGCGTTCTCCGCGCTCGGCCGTACCCAGATGTCGAGATCCTTCGTGGCGCGCGGCTCCCCATACGCTGCGCGCGCGTGAGCCCCGACCACCATGAAGTCAGCCCCGGCGTCGGATAACGCGAGCAACATCTCTGCGAAGTCTCGATTCACGGAATGAGGGGTCCTTGAAGCTCCATGCCGATTTCGTGATCTCCCACACGAGATCGATGCGCTCCCCGTGCGTCATCTGCAGCGTGGCCTCGTCGAACTCCGGCTCGTCGCCGAGCTTGTACTTGCGCACGCGCCAGTGAGAACGGTCCGTCACAAGGTAATTATACGCTGTGGATAGAGGGAGGGAGAGGCCGTGAGGCCTCCCCCTCCCTCCGAACCCTCCACCTCGCCTTCCGGCGACGCAGTTACGGTCAGCTTTCAACCAGTCGAGTGTTTGGTTCAGAGTATTTCCACCTCCTCTTCAGTTGCGCTCTCGGGCGCACGGGCCGCGGGCATCCTGCCTGCGCGGTCCCCCGCCTGGGGATTCCTGCTACCCTTCTTCCATTCCTATGGAACCATTGCAGCCGGCCGGCGCGGGGGATGTCCTCGTCGGGGATGGCGACAGCATCAGCTCGATCGCGCGTGCGGCGGGGTTTCTGCCCGACTCGCTTTGGGACGATCCCGTCAACGCTTCGCTGAAGGAAGCGCGAGGCTCGGGCGAGGTGCTGTTGCCGGGGGATCGGGTCACGGTCCGCGCACCTCGTTTCAAGAAACTGGCGCGTCCCACCGGGCAGCGTCACGTCTTCCGCAAGGCGGTCATTCCCTGCACTCTCTGCGTCATTCTCCAGGATGCCGAAGGGCAGCCGTTGGCGGGGAAGGCGTATGAGCTGGTGGTGGGTGACATGAAGCTCAGCGGCACCACGGACGACTTGGGGAAGGTCGAATGCACCATCGATCCCACCACGCGCCGAGGAATGCTCAAGGTGTGGGTCGCGGAGCCGGGATTTCCCGATCCGTGGGAGCGCGAGCTGCGGCTGGGATCCCTGCATCCCCAGAACTGCGCGAGCGGCGTGCAGCAGCGGCTGGCCAACCTCGGCTTTTATCTCGGTTCACTGGATGGACAGCTCGACGAGGAGACCCTCGGGGCGTTGGCGGCGTTCGCCGCGGCTCAGAAGATGGATTGGACCGGCGACATCGATGCGCCGCTGGCCGGCAAACTGGTGGAGCTCCACGGAGTGTGAGGTGCGCTCGATGAATCCTTTTGCAGCGGTGGCCCGGCAGCACACGAACACGTTGCGATTGCCGGCGGACGTCCCGCAGGTGCAATGCGCTTGAATGCAGGAAGCCGCCCGGTCCGGCGCGGCCTTCGTGGAGTCTTACTCCGAGACCGCCGAACCGCCTCCGGCCGCGGAGGAGCCGGACGAGCAATGCGCTTGAATGCAGGAAGCCGCCCGGTCCGGTGCGGCCTTCGTCGAGCAGGTTCCCTGACATGACTCCTGCGCTGCTTCTGGACGAGCTCTGCCCTCTCGTCCCGGAGAGGCGCGCCTTCGCCTTGATCGATGCTGCCCGGGAGCCGGGTCTCTTCCGCGCGCTGGTGGCGGGGGACTGCACCTGGGCTCCGCTTTATCGCGGCCAGACCGCGGTGCGCATGGCGGAAGTGGCTCCTTACCTCGTGCAACTGGACCGGCAGTCGCGCCTGACGCCGTGGCTGCTCGAACAGGGATGGGGCCGCGGCTGGGCAGTCTTCTGCAACGCCGAAACGTCCCTGGACGACCTGCGCAGCCACTTTCGCCGCCTGCTGATGGCCCGCCTGCCCGACGACCGGATGGTCTACTTCCGCTTCTACGATCCGCGCATCCTGCGGGCGTTTCTCCCGACCTGTACGCCGGACGAGCTGACGATCCTCTTCGGCCCGGTCGAACGCTATGTCCTCGAAGAGGATGAGGGAAACGGCGCCGTCGCGTTTCAGCAGCGGGAGAACCAGTTGGTCTGGACCCGCATGTGAGCCGTCACGCCTTTGCACGGAGTCGGCAGTGTGCAAAGCCCGTCAGGGCAGCCGCCAGTGCACCGGCTCTCCCTCCGCTCCGGCCACCGCTTCGAACGCCGTCTCGTGCGTGGTGATGATGGGGAAGTCGTAGGTGGCGTCGCTTTCGTAACGCACCAGCGTCACCGACGACTCCTCCACCCGGAGCAGGCGTCCGTCGCGCACGTGCAACCAGGTCGTGGCGATCGCCTCCTCGCTGCGCTGCAGGAAGAGGGACGCTGCCGCGCGAACGGCACCGCGCGGCAGGTCCACCGCCGCTTCGGCCAGGTCGATCTGGCCGCTCTCGAGGTCGAAGCGAACCTCCAGCACGGCGCATGCGCCATCCGTCACGCTCTCCGCGGCGAAAGCGCAGGAAGGGACCACGCCTGGATACACGGCCAGACGGCACCGCGGCAGCGGAACCCAGGTCTCGAGCGGAACCGAAGCGGTCTGCGGCGTCCCCGATCCTGACACGCGCGACAGATGGACGCGGCAGCCGGCGGGAGCGGATTCGATCCAGACCACGACCGCGGCGTTCTCCTGATCGTCGAGCACCGGCGCCGCGGCCGCCACCAGCATCTTCGAGACGTCGAGTCTTCGAGGCTTCGAGTCTTCGAGGGTCATGAAGCTCGTCGCATGGAGCGGTGATCTCACGTCCTGCAGCTCTTCGAGCGTCAGCGTCCCGGGCTCATTGAGCGGACCCGAGGCGATGAAGCGCAGGAGCTTGCCATCGCGAATCACGAACTGGTGAAGAGTGCCGTCGAGCATGGTCATGGGCGGTTCGACCACGAGGTCGGTCTTGCCGAGCGGGATGGCGATGGGCTGCTCCTGGGCGAGCGACAACAGGTGCAGTCCCACTCCGTCGTGCCATCCCGTCCAGATCATCTCGGTGCGGTTGCGGCGATGGCCCGACCAGGCGCCAAACACCACAGCGCCGGGCGAAACCGTCACACCCCAGGCCGCGCTCTTCATGAAAGAAAGAAGCGCCTCGCCGGGACGCGACTCATAGAACTCCTGGGTCGTCAGCTCGCCAGCCGGTTCCGTCGCCGCGACGAACACCTCGGTGCGGAGCGAGTCCGCGCAACAGAAGAGCGACCGGTGATTCATGGCGTGACCGTGCCCGCCTGGTCGAACTTGGCCGTGTTCCAGCCCGCGAGTTTCAGCAGACAGTAGCCACACAGCTTGGTTTTTCGTTTGCTGTAGCCCATTTCGCAGATGTGACTGGGATCGTGCTGGACGTAGTTCACATTGGCCGGCTGCGTAAGCAGATTGCTGGCGTGGTGGGGAGCGCGAGGATTGTCCGGCTGACTGAAATGGCCGGGCGCATGGGAGAGGAACAACAGATGCCCGGTCTCGTGGATGAAGGTCCCCGCCGCTGCGTCCTCAGCGAAGACCATCAGCAGACCCTTGTTGCGGCTGGTCACTCCGGGGATCATCATCGCGCCGCCCTTGGTGATCGTCGAATCCATCGTCACGAGCGCGGTCTTGTCGTTGTGGTCCCCGTCCACGCCGAACTTGAAGATGGTGATGCCGTTGTCCGGCACGTTGAACAGGCGCACCACCGCGCACTGGATGTCGAAGGTCTTGGAGTCGCATTCGCGCAAGTAGTCGGCGAGCTTCCCGTACCCGACCACTTCCGTGAAGCGTCTGGCCACCCGCTCAGAAAGCGAAGTCCTCCCGGTCAGGCGATTCCGGTAGTCGGTATACGAGCGATACCAGACGGAGTAGGCCCGCGGCTCGCTGCTGACCGCGTGATTGATGAAGGCGTCGCCTGTGCGCAACGCCGGAAGCGCGGTCTGATAATGGGTTCGCCAGGTGGCCTGCACTTCCTGCGTGGCCACTCCGTTCGCCAGGACCACTTGCACCGCGGCCTTGGCATACTCGACATTCAGCGCCGCGAGATCGAGCTCGGTGGTGTCGGCCCCGACCTTGTAGCTGGCCACGATCGGAATCCGTCTCCAGTTGGTGATGCGGAAGGTGTTGCTCATGAGGCGCGCCGCACCGTTGTAGGGCGTCACTTCCACGGCTACGTCGTAGGCCTTCCCGACGTCGACGAAGGCCGTGATGCGGTGCGTGTCGCCGGCAATGCGTCCGGTCTTGAAGGTGATCCCGCTCTCGGCATCCGTCCCCCCGAGGGATCCGCATTCCGTGTGCCCCGCCCACATGCGGTTCGCCGCCGGAGTGGCAGCCCAGGCCGCATTGAGCAAGCGCCAGCGAAACTGTGAGCCATCCGCCTCCCGCGCACCGGCGATGTCCTTGTGGCAGTTGCGGCCGACCGGCAGGCTGGTGGTTCTCTTGTGCGCCGACACCAGGGTCACGAACGTGCGCGCCGTGCCGGCGGCCAGGCCACGCGCGGTGAGCTCGGCGCCGAACTGCGCCTCGGAGTCGTAAACGAAATCCCAAAGGATGGGCGTGCCGTGCGTGGCCTGGGTGAAACGCCTGCCCGTGCCGTTCTTCATTTCCAGGTTGACCTTGGCCAGGAGCGGCACGTCGTGTCCTTCGCCGGAATGGGTCTGGTACTGCGCGGCTCCCGCGTTGGTGCTCTGCTCGGCGGTGGTGATCCGAAAGACGGGACTGTTCATGAAAATCCTGCCCGCGGTGGCGTCGTTGCCGAGGGACGTGGCCAGTTCCTGCACGGCCGCGGTCAGAGCGGCGGCGGCGACGTCGCCGATGGCGATGGTGATGGAGTGGACCTTCACCTCGACGCGCGCGAGGTTGCTCACATACTCGCAGTCGTTCGCCAACATCGTGCATTGAAGATCGTAGGGAGAGCCGTTCAGTGTGGCGTAGCCGTCATAGGCGGCCCCGAGCGCGCTACCGTTCCAACGGAGTGTGTCGGTCGTGCCGGCCAGCGGCGCGAAGAGATAGAGCGTGGTCACGCCGGCGATCGTGGTGTTCGGAGTCGCTACGGAAACGGCTGCGAGGCGAATGGACTCCACCTGGGCCAGCGTCCCCGTGACCGTGGCGGTGACCACGATGGACTCGACACTGGGCACGAATACTTGCGCATCGGCGGCGATCTGGATGGTGTGCGCGGCATAGTCGAAGCAGAGCTCACACGGGTTGGGAGGAAGGCACGGCACGACCGAGCTCCCACGCGCCAGCGCCGTGTTCGTCACCAGTCCGCCGGCGGTCTCGTAGTACCCGAGCCATTCGTTGCGGCGAGCGAGATGTCCGGCGTGGTCTCCGAGAAACGGGAGTTGTGCGCCGAGATTGTCGTAGAGGAGGTTGGGACGTCCGTCACCGACATGCGCCGCATACAACTGCGTGGTGGCCGTGATGGCCGCCGAGGCCTTGAACGGTTTGGTGGCCTTCTTCACGAGACTTCCTCGCGCAGACCACGGATGATGCGCAATCGCGCGCTGGTGGAGAACCGGGTCTGTCCGAGGATCCTGCGTTCCTGAGAGTCCTCGAAATCCGCGCCCAGCGCGGACTCGATCTCGAGCACTTCCAGCAGCTCTTCCTCCGATTGAAAGCCGAGCGCGGTGGCGCGTGCGATGGCGTCGCGCACGAAGCGCTCCGGCACTTCCCGCCCCTTGCTGCGAAGATGCTCCGCCGCCCGGCGCTCGAGCTCTCGCCGCGCCACCTCGGCCAACACCGCCATCTGTTCGGGCCGAATGTGCAGCATCGTCCGACCAAGATACCGCGTGCCGGGCGTCCGTGCGTCATTCCGTCCCGTGGCTCAGCCGATAGGGCGCACTTGCCGGCGGCTCAGCATCCACACCGTTCCCGCGTACAACACCAGCATCGACACCGTGAGCAGCGGCTGGCGTGAATCGGGGGTCGTGGCGCCCAAGAGCATCGCGTAGGGCTCGTCGGCCATCAGGATCAACGTGACGATTCCGACGGCGGCGGTCCAGCGGTTGCGCATCAAGGCGAAGGCGGCCGGGATGGTCAAAACCAGGTAATGCAGCCACACCAGCTTGGCCGACAGGAAGTAGATCAGCAGACCGAGGGAGATCAGCAGGAGGTCGTCGCGGCGTTTGCTGCGCAGCAGCGCCGCGGC
>JBDTOZ010000857.1:0-2474 GCA_039932995.1 Acidobacteriota bacterium
TTCCTGCTGGCCCATGGCGCGGGTGCTCCGATGGATCATCCGTGGATGAACGACGTCGCGCGGGGGATGGGGGAGCGGGGGATTCGCGTGGTGCGGTTCGAGTTCCCTTACATGGCGCGCAGACGGGAAGGCGGCAAGCGCGGTGCTCCCGACCGGCAGCCGCTGCTGCTGGACACGTGGCGTACCGTGATCGCCGATCATGGCGGCGGAGGAAGCGTCCTCATCGGAGGGAAATCGATGGGAGGACGGATGGCCAGCATGATCGCGGACGAAGCCGGCGTGCGGGGACTGATCTGTTTCGGCTATCCCTTCCATCCGCCGGGCGCTCCGGCCAAGACGCGCGTCGCGCACCTCGAGCAGCTGGGCACGCCCGCGCTGGTGATCCAGGGCACGCGGGATGCCTTCGGGACGCGGGAGGACGTGCAGGGCTACGTCCTTTCCCCGGCCATCCGCGTCGAGTGGATCGAGAAGGGGGATCACTCGCTGAAAGGCGGGCTGGACCGGGCCATCGAGAGCGCGGCGTTGTTCACAATTGAACATTCGCGCTGATCCATCCTTCCCTGCACCAGCACTTCCTGCTAGAGTTACTGACGGACATGCGCCCGCGGATCCTCATCGTCGAAGACGACCCCACGACACGCCACTCTCTGTTGACCATCCTCGAGCAGGAGGGGGCCGACGTCGACGTGGCCATCGATGGAGAACGGGCCATCGGGGCGCTGGCGCAGCACCGTTATGACGCCATCGTGCTGGACATCGCGCTGCCGCGGATGAGCGGAACGGACGTGATGGAGTACATCGCCTCCACGACCCCGGAGGTGCTGGCCTCCATCGTGGTGGTCACGGGGCTGGAAGCGCATGAAGTGCGCAACCTCTTCCCCGAGATCTGCGAGACGCTGTCGAAGCCGGTGTTACCCGCCCGCTTGCTCGCTTCGGTACGCCGCTGCCTCCCCGCCAGTCGCGAGCTCGTCACCAACACGTTCGTGGCGTGACACGCCGGCTGGCGCATCTTGCGCGAGAAGGGCGAAGGGGTCAGGGACGTTGCGCCACCCAGACGATGTAGTGCGCGCGTCCTCCTTCGCCGCGGGCGCGGGCGCGCACTTCTTCCACGGTGAAGCCGGCCTCGCTCAGGCGACGCGTGAACGCCGGGTCCCTGCCGCCCGACCAGATGGCCAGCACTCCGCGGGGACGCAAGGCGGCGTAGGCCACGCGCAATCCCGCCGCGTCGTAGAGCCGGCGATTGTCTTCGTGCGTCAGAGCGCGGGGTCCTGTGTCGACGTCCAGCAGAATGGCGTCGAATCCTCCCCGGTTCTCGCGAATCACACGGGCCACATCCTTTTCCAACACGAGGACGCGTGGATCGTCGAGTGGATGTCCGGCCAGGGCGGCCAGCGGTCCCCGGTTCCACTTCACCACCGCGGGCACCAATTCGGCCACGACGGCTTCACCTCCGGCGTCCAAACCGCGCAGGGCCGCGGCCAGGGTGTAGCCGATGCCCAGTCCACCGACGAGCACGCGCATGCGGGAGCGTCCGGCCAGCTTCGCAAAGGCGAGCTCGGCCAGAGCTTCCTCCGACCCGTGCACGCGGCTGTTCATCAGCTCGTAGTTGGCGACGCGGATCGCATATTCGGCGCCGCGCTGGTAGAGCCGGATCTCGTCGGAGCTGTCAGGCAGGGGCGCGCGGTCGAGCAAGGTCCACGGGATCAAGGGTGCCTCCGAGGCGCACGCTGACGAAGGCGCACGAACGATGAGAAAGGGAGGGTGGGGGAGGAAACGTCGTTGGTGCGCCCAGTAGGATTCGAACCTACGACCTCTAGCTCCGGAGGCTAGCGCTCTATCCAGCTGAGCTATGGGCGCGTGACGACAGGCAGGCGGAAGATATCCCGCCGTGGCTCGATCCGCAACAGCGCGTTGGCGGACGTTTATTCGACCGCGGCCGTCCCTGTCACGTCCTTTGCACTGATTCCTGCCAAACGGCCGTGTTTCGAACCGGCCTCGTCCCGGAGGATTTTCTTGAGACCTTGGATTGCGGTAGCGGTAACGGCATTGATGCTGCCCGTGCTGGCCGGCTGCGGAGTGGATCGCGGTCACCGGCCCGGGAGGATGGCCGTACGTGAGCAGAGCCTGGCCATGGAGCCGTCGCGCGAGACCTTCGCGCTGGGCACCGCCGTCACGCCCAGCGGAGCCGTGGCCCAGCAGTCCGCAGGAGACAACTTCATCCGCGGCGGAGAGGTCTTTCTCTCCGTCGACGTCAGCGGCGCGAGCAGCGATCAGACGGTCGAAGTCCAGTGGATCGGCCCGGAAGGACGCGTCCTGCATCGCGACCAACGCCACGTGCTGCAGGGAGCGCACTACCTCTCATTTTCCTCGGGGCGGACGGCGAGCTGGCCTCCCGGCGACCATCGCGCGGTCGTGCTGATCGACGGACGCACCGTCAGCCAGAAAGCGTTCGCCCTCCTCTAGGGTTGCTGGTT
>JBDTOZ010000858.1:0-3298 GCA_039932995.1 Acidobacteriota bacterium
CGCGGGCGAGACGCCCACGGGCCAGCCGGCGAGGACGCCGGCGCTCCAATGCTCCACCTGCAAATCTTCGCATCGCGCGAAGAAACTGGAGGTTAGTCGTACAGCGGATTGGCGGACCGGTTCACTGGCTCCAGGGCGGAATGACGCCGTTCATGCGGGCGTAGGCGATCGACTGGCCGAGGTGCTCGTGCAGGTGACCGAGAATCGTCACCATGACGCCGCGCTGGGTGGTGGTGCTGCCGAACATCTTCACCGGCTTCTCCAGATCGTTGGTGCGGCCGGCCGCGGCGCGGAGGTGGTCGAACGACCTCCGGAGCTCGGCGATGACCTCCGCTTTCCTGGTGATGTTCATTTCCACGTCGCCGTTCGTCTTCGGTGCATCGGCGCCGAGGAAGGTGGCCAGGAAGTAGTTCCCGCCGGCGACGTGCATGTAGACCTCGCTGATGGAACGGATCCCGCTTCCCGGGCGCCAGGCGAACTTCGCCGCGGGAGTTGCTTCCGCGAGGCCGACAATCTTCTCCTGAACGTCATCGAGATTGGCCAGGAACTCAGCACGGAAGCCTCCTGGCGCCGGCGTCGGAGCCTTCGCAACGTTCTGGACTCTGGCAAATGCGACGACGGGAAAGATCAGAATGAGGAGGAGCAGTCGGGTGCGGGTAGTCATCGGCCTCTTGATTTTACTTGCGCTTCATCGACGCCAGCAGTGACGAATTCGGAGCAAAAAGGACGTTCTTGGGCATCGAGGGCTCCATGAACCGCACCGTGCCCGACTGGAACGTCCAGGTGAAGGCCGAGCAGCCCAGCGGCAGTGCGGACGTGACGATCGCGAGACGGTTGCGCAAATTAGGTCTCCGGGATGGGGTTATTTGGACCGAGGCAGGTTAGCACACGGCCGTTGCCTGCGATAGAATCCGCCGCCTTTGGGGTCAGACCTTCAGTCTGCCGTTCTGCTCGGAGCTGCATCCAGCGACCCACTCCATCCGGAGTGCACGCGGATGGCCGAAGGAACGGCGTGGCCCTCATCCGGAGGAGTGCATGGATTTTCGTCTGAATGACGAGCAACTGCAGATTCAGCAGATGGTGCGCGAGTTCGCCGAGAGCGAGATCAAGCCGCACCTGAGCGAGTGGGACGAGGCGCAGCATTTTCCCGTCGACACGTTCAAGCGCGCCGGCGGTCTGGGTATGCTCGGCGTGGTCTTCCCCGAGGAGTACGGCGGTACCGGACTCTCTTACGTCGACTACGTGAATGTCATCGAAGAGCTGGCCGTGATCGACAGCGGCTTCGCCCTGAGCGTGGCCGCCCACAATTCTCTCGGCACCGGCCACATCTACCTGGCCGGCAACGAGGAGCAGAAGAAGAAGTGGCTGCCGAAGCTCACCAGCGGTGAGTGGATCGGCGCCTGGGGTCTGACCGAGCCGGCCTCCGGCAGCGACGCCTCGGGCATGCTCACCACGGCCGTGCAAGACGGCGACGAGTGGGTCCTGAACGGCACCAAGAACTTCATCACCAACGCCACCTACGCCGACATCGCCGTCGTGCTCACCGTCACCGACCGCAACGATCAGAAGCGCGGCATCACCGCCTTCGCCGTGGAGATGGATCGTCCCGGCATTCGCCCGGGGAAAAAGGAGAACAAGCTCGGCATGCGCGTCTCCGACACGGCGGAGCTCGTGCTCGAGGACTGTCGCGTTCCGCACACCAACATCCTCGGCCAGATCGGCTACGGATTCATCGACGCCATGAAGGTCCTCGACGGAGGACGCATCTCCATCGGCGCGCTTTCGGTGGGGATCGCTCGCGGAGCGTACGAGGCCGCGCGCGACTACGCGAAGCAGCGCCGGGCCTTCGGGCAGCCGATCGCCAGCTTCCAGGCCATCCAGTTCATGCTCGCCGACATGGCTACCGAGATCGACGCCGCGCGGCTGCTCTGCCATCGCGCGGCCACGATGAAGGACGCCGGCGAAAAGGTCACGCAGGCTTCGGCCATGGCCAAGCTCTACGCCTCGGAAGTGGCCGTGCGCGCCACCGAGAAGGGCGTGCAGATCTTCGGCGGCTACGGCTTCATCAAAGAGTTCCCGGCCGAAAAGTACTATCGCGACGTCAAGCTCTGCACCATCGGCGAAGGGACCAGCGAGATCCAGCGCGTGGTCATCGCCCGGAACCTGCTCAACGAGAAATAGGTGCCGGCAGCCGGAACCATGACCACTCTCGACCGCATCAAAGAAGGCATTCTGGCCGGGAAGTCCCGACTTCTGGCGCAGGCCATCTCGCTGGTCGAGTCGAATGATCCGCGGGCGACGGAACTGCTCGCGGAGCTCTATCCCCAGACCGGGCAGGCGCGCATCATCGGCATCACCGGCTCGCCCGGAGCGGGCAAGTCGACGCTCGTCGCGGCAGTGGCCCGGCACTACCGCAAGCAAGACAAGCGCGTGGGCATCATCGCCGTCGACCCCACGTCCCCGTTCACGGGCGGGGCCATCCTCGGCGATCGGATCCGGATGACGGACCTCTACACCGACAGCCACGTCTTCATCCGCTCCATGGCCACGCGCGGGTTTCTGGGCGGGGTGGCCAAGGCCACCAACGACGCCGTGGACATTCTCGACGCGGCCGGCTTCGACGTGGTCCTGGTGGAGACGGTCGGTGTCGGTCAGGACGAAGTGGAGGTCGTGCGCACGGTCCAGACCAACGTGGTGGTGCTCGTGCCCGGCATGGGCGACGACATCCAGGCCATCAAGGCCGGCATCATGGAGATCGGCGACATCTTCGTCGTGAACAAGGCCGACCGGCCCGGGGCGGACAAGACCGTCACCGAGGTGACGATGATGATGTCGCTCGTGGAGGAGCACGGCGACTGGGTGCCTCCGATCGTGAAGACGGTGGCCTCGAAGAGCCAGGGCATCCTCGACCTCGACGCCGCGATCGTGAAGCACTTCGACTACCTGGCCACCTCGGGCGAGCTGGACCGCCGCAACCGCGACCGCGTGCGCATCCGCATCGAGACCCAGCTCAAGGAGCGCTTCATGGACCGCCTCATCGGCGGCACCATCTCGCGCACCGACTACGAGCAGTTACTCGACGACGTGCTCCGCAAAAAGAACAACCCGCATGACGCCGCCGAGGGCGTGCTGTCTCGCGTGAAGTTCTGATCTGTCCCGGGGACCGTTCACCACAGAGGCACAGAGACACAGAGAGAGTAAAAAAGCTTCGTGGGCCTCGGTGCTACTAATCTCGAGTTTCTTGGCGCGAAGATTTGCAGGCGGAGCATTGGAGCGCCGGCGTCCTCGCCGGCTGGCC
>JBDTOZ010000859.1:0-4426 GCA_039932995.1 Acidobacteriota bacterium
CTCGACGACTTGACGGCTCGAAGACGAGACGACCTGACGACTCGAAGACGAGACGACCCGACCCCCCTCCAACACCAGTCCGACATCGGCCAGCCGGGCCCCGCGGTCGAGTTGATGCGTGGCCATGAGGATGGTCGTACCGCGTCGCTTGAGGTCCAGGATCACCTGGTCCACCAGGTCGAAGCCTGCGGGGTCGAGGGAGCCGTACGGTTCGTCGAGTAGCACCACACGCGGCTCCTGCAGCAGGACGCGCGCGAAAGAGAGCCGTTTGCGCATGCCGGCCGAGAAGGTGGAGACCACGTCGTCCGCCCGCGCCCCGAGGGCCACCTGGTCGAGGACGGCCGGCACGCCATCGCGGCGAATCCCGAGATGGTCCGCGACGATGTGCAGGTTCTCCCGTGCCGTGAGCGATTCGTAGAGATAGTTGGCGTGGCTGAGGATGGCCGTCATGCGGCGCACGTCCTGACGATGGTCCACCACATCGAACCCGCCGATGGTGATGCGTCCGCGATCCGGACGGATGGCGGTGGCCAGGACCCGGAACAGGGTCGACTTGCCAGCCCCGTTGCGCCCGGAGACCATCATCACCGTGGCCGGCGGAACGTGGAAACTGACATCGGACAACGCCCAGCGCCGTCCATACCGTCGACCCAGCCCTTCCACCTCGATGGAGACCCCGTTCATGGCAGCCGGGAGTGTGTGATGATTCGTCACCATGCGCAAGTTGCTGCCCCTCATCGTCATCGCTTTTGCGTGTGCCACCCCGCCTCCCATCGTCACCGAGCCTCCTCCGGCGGAACCTCACGGCTTCACGATCGAAGAGGAAGCGGCCATCCTTCGTCTGGAAGACCGCCGCGAGCACGACCCGGTGGTCGTGAACGCCTGGATCGCGGAACCGAACGTCCTGCACCGGCTGCGTATCGCTCAGGCCCTCGGCCGTATTGGACCTCATACCCATACCGGGGTTCCCGAGCTGGCGAAGCTGGCGGCCGATCCGGATCGCCGCGTGAGGGAGATGGTCGCTTTTTCTCTCGGCGAGATCGGTGATCCCTCCGCACAAGCAACTGTGATGGCGCTCACCGACGACTCCGATTCCAGCGTCGGGGCGGAGGCCGTGGAGGCGCTCTCCAAGCTGACCAAGGACAAGACCCTCCTCCCTCGCTACCTGGCCATCGCCGACAGCGCCTCGACCGAGGGCGTGCGCTCCCGCGCCGTGCGCTACCTCTTCCGCTGGGACGACGACACGGCCAGCGAGGCCGCGCGCCGCGCGCTCGGCGCGCCCTCCTCTGCCGTACGGCAGGAGGCGGCGTACGCGCTGGCCCGGAGGGCCTACCCGCCGGCCCGCGAAGAGCTGCTGCTCCTGATGAATGACACCAACACCCTCACGCGCGCCTATGCCGCGTCCGCGCTGGGACGCATCGCCGACGCCGCTGCCTTTCCCGCCCTCCTGGCCGCCCTCGGCGACGCGCATCCCTGGGTTCGAACGAACGCCGGCATCGCCCTCGGACGCGTGCTGGAACGCGCTCCCGCGGGCGGGCAACCCCTCCTTCGCGCCGACGATCTGCCGCGCGTTTTCGCCACCGCGGAGGACTCCGACCCCGGCGTGCGCTCGGCGATGATCGACACGCTCGCCTATTACGCGGCCACGAATGAAACCGCGAAGGCCCATCTGATCAATACATTTCGCAACGGCACGCAGTGGGAGCGCGAGCTGGCCGCCGGCGCCATCGCCAAGCACCTGCCGTGGAGCGAAGCCGCGACCCTTTTGACGGCGCTCACCCCGTGGCAGATCGTGCGCGTGCTCGAGGCGACCGCGGCCGCACCGCAGGGCCCGGCGCTCCGGCAGCTCTACGCGTCGCACGAGCAGCCGTTGGTCCGTTCCGCCGTGCTCTCCGCGATTCCCGACGATCAGGCGGATGCGGAGATCGACATGATCCGCTCGATGCAGAACGACGCCGATGTGATCGTGCGCGCGGGTGCCTACGATCGGCTGGGCTTCAGCAAGAATCCTCCGCTGGACGTCCTGCGCCAGGCCGAGGAACGGGAACGCGGGGACGCGACGAACGATGCGCGGCTTGCCGCCATTGCCTCGATCGCAAAGGCCGAATTCCCCGAGCGCGCCGCGTTCCTGCAGTCCCTGGTCGGAGATCGCGATCCGGTCGTGCGCCGCACGGTGGCCGAGCTGGTGAATGCTTCCTACACGCCGCTTCCCATCGAGATGACGCCGGAGCAGTACGCGGAGATCGTGCGCTGGGCGCGCCAGCCTCACACGGCCACCATCCACATGACCCGCGGCAACATCAAGATAGCCCTGCTGACGCAGGACGCGCCCATGACGACCTGGAACTTCGCGCAACTGGCGCAGAAGAAGTACTTCGACAACACGTCGTTCATGCGGGTGGTCCCGAACTTCGTCATTCAGGGCGGCGATCCGCGCAACGACATGAACGGCGGACCGGGCTACGCCATCCGCGACGAGATCAACCTGCAAAAGTACACGCGGGGCGCGGTGGGGATGGCCCTGTCCGGTCCGGACACGGGCGGATCGCAGTTTTTCATCACGCATTCACCGCAGCCGCACCTGGACGGCGGCTACACGATCTTCGGCCGTGTGTCCGACGGCATGACCAGTACGGTCGACCAGACCGAGCGAGGGGACCGCGTGGTGACGATCACCATCGACGAGCCGTCATCGGGACGATGAAGGATTCCGCAACGATGAAGGATGAACGATGAACGCGACCATCGGACGTCTGCTGCAGCTCGTGGGGATGATCGTGTTGCCGATCGGTCTGCTGTATGGGCTGGTGCGGAACGAGATCCGGACCGAAGTGCAATTACTCGCGCTGGGCGGGTTTCTGTTCGTGCTGGGCTGGATCCTGAGCCGGGAGCGCAAATGAAAGCATTGCTTCCCATGCCTCGTCCCTCCGTCCTCGGATCTCGCTGGCGATGAGATTCACGGTCGTGCTCACCGCCGCGTATCCGCGCATCGCGCGCGACCTGCTGTCGCCACACTTCGACGTCGTCGAGCATCCCACCGAGCATGGGCGCACGGAGGAGGACATGATCACCCTCCTGGCCGAGGCGGATGCGGCCATCACGCTCCTGTCCGATCCGATCACGCGCAAGGTGCTGGAAGCGAATCCGAATCTGCGCCTGGTCGCCAACCACGCCGTGGGCTACAACAACATCGACGTCGACGCCGCGCGGGAGCTGGGGATCCTCGTGACCAACACTCCGGGCGTGCTCACCGAGGCCACCGCGGACCTGACCATGGCCCTGCTCCTGGCGGTCACGCGCCGGGTCGTGGAGGGCGATCGACACCTGCGCGCGGACGGCCGTTGCGAGTGGGACCCGCTGGCCTTCCTCGGTGCCTCACTGCAGGACAAGCATCTGGGCATCCTGGGCATGGGACGCATCGGCACGGCCGTCGCCACCCGGGCCCGCGCGTTCGGCATGCACGTGACCGGCGTGCGCCGCGGAGAGTCGCCGGCCGGTCTGCTGGCCACGAGCGACATCGTCTCGCTGCACGCCCCGCTGACCCCCGACACGCACCACATCCTGAACGCGGCCACGCTGGCCACGATGAAGCCTGGCTCCTACTTGATCAACACCTCGCGGGGCCCGCTGGTGGAAGAGAGCGCCCTCTGCGATGCGCTCGAACACGGGCCTCTGCGGGGCGCCGGACTGGATGTTTACGAACACGAGCCCGCGGTGAATCCGCGCCTCCTGGCCATGCCGAACGTGGTCGTGCTTCCGCACATCGGGTCGGCGACCGATGAAGCCCGCACGGCCATGTCCCGCATCGCGGCCACGAATGTCCTGCTGTTTCTTCAGGGACAGGAGCCGATCACGCGCGTGGTGTAAGGATGCGAATGCGGAGCTCGGCACCGGGTCTGCAGGCGGCCGGGACCTTTGCGCAGCGTGCCTCTAATGAGGCGCGAACTTTGCTGAATGAAGCGCGTGCGGTCATCGCAGCCCGCCCCTCGATGAGATCCCCCAAACGAATCCTGGTCGTCGATGATGACGACGCCATCCGCACCCTCGTCATGACCGTTCTCCGCCGGCGCGGGTACCACGTCGACGTGGCGCGCAACGGCGTGGAGGCGCTGGAGATGATCGGGGAGCGCCGCTATGCGCTGATCGTCCTCGATCTGATGATGCCCCGCATGAGTGGATATGACGTGATCGACCGGTTGGGGCGATTGTCCGTCATGTTGCGGCCCCAGGTGCTCGTGCTCACGGCCGGCCAGGAGCCGCGCAGCTTCGACCCGCAACTCGTGCTGGGCACGATCCACAAACCGTTCGACGTGGAGCTGCTGCTGGACATCGTGGCCGGTTGTCTCAGCAGTGGCCTCGTCGAGGAACGGGAAGACGGCGCCGCCACCTCGGATTCCCCCGGCGCGCCCCGCCCAAACTAGCGACG
>JBDTOZ010000860.1:0-8381 GCA_039932995.1 Acidobacteriota bacterium
CACAGAGGCTCCCCGCCCGCGTCCTGTCAGCACGATGCCGGGATCTCCCGCCAACCGCCAACCGGCAACCGCCAACTACCGCAGCGTCAGCGTTCCGTCGGCCTCGGGGACCGAGCCTCCGGCCTGCTCCTTGTGGTACTTCTCGAGCGCGCGGGTCTGCTTGTCATAGTTCTTCATGACCTTGCGGACGTACTGGCGGGTCTCGCGGAAGGGAGGCACGCCCTGGTAGCGGGTCACATTTCCCTCGCCGCCGTTATACGCAGCGATGATCTTCTTGACGTCGCCGTGGAAACGTTTGTCGAGGTACTTGATGTACCGCACGCCGGCGTCGACGTTCTGCTCGGGGTTGTACAGGTCGCGCGCGCCCATCCACCGGCCGGTGCGGGGCATGAGCTGCATCAGGCCACGGGCGCCCACCTGCGACTTCGCGCGGGGCTTGAACCGTGACTCCTGCTCGATCACCGCGGCTACCAGGGCCGGGTCGACGTCGTATTTCTTGGACTTCTCGTAGATCAGCGCGCCGTAGGGCATCGAGGCCGCGTAGAACTCCGCGCGGATGGCGTCGGTGATGCGGTGCATCTCCTCGGAGAACACGTCGTGCTTCTGGCGACGGGGCTTGTCCGATGCGGTCCAGTCTTCCGTGGCGATCCACTTCGAGTCGAAGAGCGCCAGCTCGCGGGAGACGTAACGGTCGGGAAGGACTTGCGCCAGCTTGAAGACCGTGTTGCCTGCGAAGTTGCCTTTGAGCTTCGCAACGACTCTCGCGTCATTGCCCTTGACCCGGACCACACGCACCGCGTCGAGATCCTTCTCGACCAGGAACGAGACGTTGTCCATCGTTTCAGCGACGCCGCCCAGCGAAAGGGCCGTGCCCAGAAGGAGAGCCAAGGCTCCGCGCCCGCCCAGAAGACGCACCACGCGGTGGCGTTCCGCGGATTTGCGGAAGCGCGCGATGCGGGCCGGGAGGGAATCCTGAACACGACGTCTTTTGGGCATGCGCGCTCCTCTTATTTGATATTCCTTTCGGAACGCGCCTCAAAACGTCCCCCATCGAACGGAATATTGCCGAAGGAAGCGAGCGCTGCGGCTAACTCGTTGATGACGAGTGGCTTACTCGCTAAAAACTTCTGCAGAGAACTTCTCGATCCGGCAGCCCGGCGACCGCCAGGAGTCCGGAGAGAGCCCGGCTTTCACGCAAGTCTGGTCCAGAAACGTCTCGCGGTCCCACCCTCGCTCGCTGGCCACCTGTGGGAGGAGAAGTCCGGCCCGTCCGTTGCGCTGGATGATCAGGCCATCGCGGCCCACTTCGATCTGGCTGATGTCCACGACCGGCTCGATCGGACTCATGACCGAGATCTCGATGTGCAGCCCCGCCAGCTCTTCACGGCGCACGGGAAAGAACCGGGGATCGCGGAACGCGGCGTTGACGGCGCTCGAGGAGACGGCCTGCGCCAGGGGAGCCACGGCGCTGATGGAGCCGATGCACCCGCGCAAATCTCCGTCGGGACGGTGCAGGGAGACAAACGCGCCGCTGAGGCGGTTCAGGTCGGGATCGTCCACCGTCGGCTCGATCGCGGCGCTGCGTCCTTCCAGGACCGCTTCGATCGACTTACGGGCGATCCGAAGGAGTTGATTCCGTTGTTCCTGGCTGAGCATCGGGACGATATCGGCGGATGAGCATGAGGTTGCGGACATAGACGAGCAGGCCCGCGCTCTGACCGATGATGAACACCGGGTCCCGGCGGTGAATTGCGTAGATGGTCGTCACCAGGCCGCCACCGAGGGAGAGGTACCAGAACCCGACCGGGATGTAGCTGGTCTTGCGCCGTTCCGAGGAGATCCACTGCACGATGAAGCGCGAGCCGAAGAGCAGTTGTCCGGCCAGTCCGAAGGCCACCCACAAATCCCACCTCATGGTTGCGCTCCGCCGGCGTTGCTGGTTGCTGGTTGCTGGTTGATTGCGGATTGAGGGATTTCGGAACGGGTGAGAAACGCGGTCTCCCGCCAACCGCCCACCGCCCACCGCCAACCGTTCACGACCCGCTCTCCTCTTCCCGCACCTGATAGTTGAGCATCCGTTTCCCCATCCATCTCACGGCGAAGCAGTCGGCCAGGCCGCGAAAGGCGCGGTTCATGGCGCCGTACTTCGATTGTCCGAACTGGCGAGCGCGGTGATGCACGGGCATCTCCACGACTTTGTAGCCCGCGTAGCGGACCAGCGTCGGCAGGAAGCGGTGCATGCCTGTGAAGAGGCGTACGCGGTCGATGGCTTCGCGCCGCACGAGCTTGAGCGAACAGCCTGTGTCGGTGATCTGGTCGCCGGTGATCCAGTTGCGCACGCCGTTGCCGATGCGCGATTGCATCTTGCGGCTCCAGGTGTCGGCCCGGTTGACGCGCACGCCGATGACCATGTCCGCGGCCTGCTCCTCCAGCCTGCGCATCATGGCCGGGATATCGGCCGGATCATTCTGAAGATCGGCGTCCAGCGATACCACGAACCGTCCGCGGGCGGCACGCCAGGCAGCGTCGAGCGCGGCGGTCTGGCCGCTGTTCTTCTCCAGAGCCAGCACGCGCAGCGTCGGATGTTGGGCCCGCAGCTCGTGAAGCACCGCCAGGCTGCGATCGGTCGACCCGTCGTCTACGGCGACGACCTCGTACGTCCACCCCTCCCCTTTCAAGGAGGCAGCGATCTCCCCCAGAAGAAGGGGGAGATTTTCTTCCTCGTTGTAGACGGGGAACACGACGGAGAGGTCGGGACGGGTCATCGGCGGCGCGTAGTTTAACGCGCCGTCGAGTTGATCCCAGGCTTCGGTTCGACTTTGTACCGTCTCCACGCGCGGGATGAACCTCCCGGAATTGCTCTATACTTTGCCCTCCGCAGGAGCGCTCAAACTGCCCGAGGATCCGACCCTCTTCGACGGGAAGTACACCATTCTGGCCAAGTTGCGCGAGGGCGGGATGGGCACGATCTACAAGGTCCATCACAACCTCCTGGACGAGGTGCGCGTGATCAAGTTCATGCGCGCGGCCGTCAGCGGAGACCCGGACCTGCACCGCCGCTTTCTCCAGGAAGCGAAGCTGGTCACGCGCTTCAAGCATCCGAACATCGCCGCGGTCTACGACTTCGCGATGGACGACGACGACACGGCCTACATCGTCATGGAGTACGTCGGCGGCCTGAACCTCAACGAGATGGTGGGGGCGGTGCCCACCCTCAGCGTAGCGCTCGTGCTCGAGCTGATGGCGCAGACGCTGGATGCACTCGGGTATCTGCATCGCAAACAGGTCGTCCACCGCGACATCTCTCCGGACAACATCATGGCCGTCGTGGAGGACGACTCCCTCCGCGTGAAGCTCATCGACCTCGGCATCGCCAAGGCACTCGACGCCAGCGAGGCCGCGACCAAGACCGGCTTCTTCCTGGGCAAGTTGAAGTACGCCTCTCCCGAGCAGCTCGGGACGTTGCAGGGCGAGGAGCGGATGGACGGCCGCAGCGATCTCTATTCGCTCGGCGTAGTCATGTACCAGTTGCTCACCGGCCGTATGCCGTTCGCGGGGGAAAGCGCGCAGGCCCTGATCGCCGGCCACTTGATCGAGCCGCCCGCCCCGTTCGAGAAGTCCGACCCCGACGGCCGCATTCCGCAGCCGGTTCGCCAACTGGTCATGAAGACTCTGGCCAAGAAACGCGACGACCGGTTTTCCTCGGCGGAGGAGATGCGGCGCGCGATCGTGGAACTGCAACAAATGCTTCCGCCCGATCCGCTGACGCAGGAAGCCGAGCAGTTGCGAGCAGCCATGCGCGAGCAGGATGCGCAACGCGAAGCGTCCCGGACGGCCACTCCCAGCGCGCAGGAAAGGATGAACCGGCGCTTCACCTTCGCCGAGGTCACGCCCAGACCCGGAACCGCGTCCTCGCCGACGGTCGATCGAAACCTCGAACCGACGGCCCCAGCGCCCCAACGGAAAGGGCCGCCCAGGGCCGCGGACCCGACGCAGAAGGCCGAAGCTTCCACCCTCGATGCGACGGTCGCGGTCCAGACGCCGCGCAAGAGCTGGGCGGCACGGCGCTGGATCGCCGCCACCTCCACCGCCATGATCGTCCTGCTCGCCTCGGCAGTGATCCTCCGGACGGGAAAGCAGGACGCTCCGCTCCCTCAGGCGGGCCCCACTTCCGTCGCCGTCCCCCAAACCACCTCGTCCTCGACGGCCGCGAGCCCTACCCCCCCGACGCTCATCGTGGAAGCTCCCGACCCTTCGACCTCGGTCATGGTCAGCAGTGAATCCGTCGGCAGCACAGCCACCTCGAATGGACGGGTGAAGGAGCGCCCTCCCGTCGTCACGACCACGCGAGCTCCCCGGGAAACGCCGGCCACCGATCCCGTGGCGCGCACGCGGCCGGCGCCTTCACCCATCGTGAGTACGGAGCCCCCGCGCACCGCCGCTCCGCCGGTGGCAACGGCGACCCGAGCTCCGGAAACGACGACCACTCGACCGGCCGAGATCGAACGCCCGCGCGAAATCGCGCCGCCGCCGGCTCCTCAGACGCGTCCCGCACCGCCCGTGCCCACGGCCGCCGATGACGTCCGCCAGACCGTCGCCGAATTCATCGCGGCGCAGGAAGCGCTGGACCCGGCGCGCTACGTGGCGGTCTTCCCCTCCGCCGACCGTGGCCGCATCACCGCGGCCTTCAGTTCGTTCCGCTCGCAGAAGCTCGACCTCACCATCAACGCCGTCGACGTGAACGGATCCCGCGCGACGGTCCGGGCCCGCGAGCAGCGCGAAGCCGTCCCCAAGGTCGGCAACGTGCAACGCGTGAACAGCGACCGCACCATCACGCTGGAACGGACGAACGGCAAGTGGGTGGTGGTGGCCATTCGCTGAGAGCTTCACAGAACAAAGTCCACCGCGGGCAGGATGCCCGCGGCCCCTTACGGGAGTGCGTTGGCGCGATGAGCCATGGGGCGCGGGCATCCTGCCCGGCGCTCTTCCCGCGACCAATGGCCAAACTCCAGAGAGCCGGGCGGGAGCCCGGCTCTCGCCGCCCCTCTCGTCAGAAGCTGTAGTCCACTCCGAACATCGGGGAGAAACGCGGCTGGAGTCCATCACCCTGCACGCCGAAGAGGCCGTTCACGGTGAGGAGCAGGCTGCCGAACGGGTTCATCTTCACCCCGATCGAACCGAGGTAGTTGGTGGCGTCGCCGTCCTCGACCACCAGGCGCGGGAAGGACGTCGTGACCAGGACCGGGGCTCCCGACGTCGCGGTGTTGGCGGTGAACGTGGTTTCCTCCACCTTCACCACGCCGGAGTCGATGCGGCGATTGCCGAGGAGATCCATGGCCACGGTCAGACGCGGACTGACGGCCAGGTCGAACCCGCCGACGTAGGTGAGCTCGTCCGGCTGCTCGACGCCGTCGACGTCCTGCGAGGTCGCGTAGCCGACGTTGACGTGCGGGGAAAACCGTCCCACGGTCATCGATCCGATGGCCACGGCCCCGAGGCGGGCCGCACCGGTACCGAGCAGATCGCGGCTCTCGCCGGTGGGCAGGCGAACGTCCGCCGCCAGGGCGATGCCGCCTTTGGGCCGGTCCACCAGGTGGTACTTGAGACGGAGAGCGACATCTCCCACCCCGGAGGCGCTGCCCCGCTGGGAGATGACGTCCTGGGTCGTGCCGTTCGGAAAGACGTGAATCGGGACGGTGCCGGTGGCCAGACGCTGCACGGAGACGTCGCTGCGCGCTTCCACGCTCACGTTCACCAGCGGCACGGCCGCACCGATGTCCAGGCGATCGGTGACGCCGTAGTTCATGATGAAGGCGGTGACGTTGCTCTCCACTTTCAGGAAGAGCTGCGCGGTGAGGATGTCGCCTTCGAAGAACGGCGTGAGGGACGAGTGGTCTCGGTTCACGTCTTCGTGCGTGAACACGAGCTTGAGATCGCCGTCGCGGAGATTGTTCTCTCCCAGGTTCTCGAACGTGAAGGACGTGTGGCTGACGCCGATGTTGAACCTGCCGCGGCCGATCGTGCCGGCACGCTCACCGAACACCGGGCCGAAGCTGTCCGAGGAACGGGTCAGCACGCCCAGC
Source organism: Acidobacteriota bacterium (assembly GCA_039932995.1). Taxonomy (GTDB): domain Bacteria; phylum Acidobacteriota; class Thermoanaerobaculia; order Gp7-AA8; family Gp7-AA8; genus QHVT01. Next base: position 6,084 of record JBDTOZ010000860.1, read on the forward strand.
GTCGGGTCGAGCTCGTACGTGAACCCGCCGCCGGGAGACGGGAGCGGATACGAGGAGACCTGCGTCGCGAACTGATTGCTGAACTGCTGGACCGCCGCGAACTGCAGCGAGTCTGCGCTGATGAAGTGCGCGGCATGCGTCGGGAACGTGCTGCCCGCCGCGGGGTCGGCCAGGGTGATCCCTTCCAGCAGAAAATTCGTGAGCAGGTCGCGAAGGTCGAGGGTCTGGGCGGAGAGTGTGGGCGAGAGCAGGAGAAGGGCAACCAGGGCTGCAGACCTCATGGACATGATTCCTTTCGTCACGGTCACACCCCGCCCGGTGGTCGCTTTGGTCCTGCCGGAAGTCGGTGTTTGTCGGGATTCTGTCGTCGCGTCGCGGTTCCCGCTGTGAGCCGAGTCACGCGCGGAATCGCCGGCAACGGATAACCGATCCGACGGTGGAGCGCATCGTTGGATACGCGGAGTTTTTCTCGAGGGGCCGTTCTACCTCCGCCGGACCGCCGCGGTCAACCGGGGGGAAGCTTGACCGAGAACACGCGCTCGAAATTCGCCGTGGTCTGCTCGGCCACGCGCTCGATCGGGAGCGCCCACAGCGTTGCCAGCAGCTCGGCGATCTTGAGCACGTAGGCAGGCTCGTTGTCGCGGCCGCGGTAGGGCACCGGGGCGAGATACGGCGTGTCCGTCTCGATGAGCACCGCATCGTGCGGCAGCCCGCGCGCCACCTCGCGCAGCGCATCTGCATTGCGAAAGGTGACGATGCCGGAGAAGGAGATCACGAAGCCGAGGTCGACGAGCTTCCGCGCCACCTCCAGAGACTCGGTATACGAATGAAGAATGCCCCGCGCGCCGCTGCCGGAGAGGATCTCCACCATGTCCTCGGTCGACTGCCGGTTGTGCACGATGACCGGCTTGTCGAGCTCTTTGGCCAGGGCGATGTGCCGTTCGAACACCGCGCGCTGCGTCTCGCGATCGGAGTGCATGTAGTGGTAGTCGAGGCCGATCTCGCCGACGGCCACGACGCGCTCTTCGCGCGCCAGGCGCGCGATCTCCGCGAAGGCCGCGTCGTCGCAGTCCTTCGCATCGTGGGGATGGAAGCCGACGGCGGACCAGACATCCGCGTGCTCCGCTGCGATCCCGACGGCCTGCGGCGCGTCTTTGAGATTCGTTCCCGGCACCACGAATCCGCGCACCCCGGCCGCGCGCGCGGCCTCCAGGTTGGCCACGGCATTGGACATGGTGAGATGGCAGTGCGAGTCGGTGAAGATCAAGCGATTCGCCCTTCGAGGAGTGAGAGCACCATCTGCTCGTACGTCTCCACTGCCGCGAGCAGGTCGCGTTTGGAGATCTTCTCGTTCTTTCCGTGCGCGTCGAGGATGGAGCCCGGACCAAACAGCAGCGGCTTGCCGAGGTTCTTCAGCCAGGGGACGTCGGTATTGAACGAGACCACTTCCGACGGCCGCCCTTCGGGGACGACCATGAACTGCGGCTCGTTGCCGCGGGAGAGGGTGATGCGGCCTCCATGTTGCGCGACGAGGTCGCCCAGACGCTGCTCCACTTCGCCGGGCGTGGTCACCAGGCGGAAAATCATCTCGCACTCGGCCTCGGCCGGAATGATGTTGGGCTTCTCCCCGCCGCGGACGACTCCGACGTTCACGGTGGCGTGGCCGAGAACGTCGTGCCGGCCCCAGTCCGCGGCATTGATCTCGGCGATGGCCGCGACCATGCGGTTGATGGCCGAATCGCCGAGGTGCGGATAGGCGGAGTGCGCGGCGACGCCCTCGAAACGCACGAAGCAGGTCAGCGCCCCTTTGGACGCACGTGCGAATTTCGATTCCGTCGGCTCGCCCACGAGCACGAACTCGGAGCCGAGATCGGCGAAGGCCTCATTGGCCGACTTCGCGCCGATGGAATCGGTCTCCTCGCCTACGACGAACAGGTACGCGAACTGGTCGACACCGCGCGCGCGAAGCCGCTCGCCCGCCGCGATCATCGCCGCGAGGATCCCTTTCGTATCGCACGCGCCGCGCCCATACAGATACTCCTCATCCTCGGAGGAGCCGAACCAGGGCGGCACCGTATCGATGTGTGAATTCAGCACCACTCGGGGGTGCCCTCCTGCACGTGCCAGCAGGTTGAATCGCGAGGCACTGACCTCCTGGCGCTGCGTCGTGAACCCGAGCCGCCGCAACTCGCGCTCGAGCCGTTCCCCCACGGCGAGCTCGCTGTCGGTCGGCGACGGCACGTCGATGAGCTCACGCGCGAGGGCGATGGGATCGATCATCGGCGGATTGTATGCGGT
>JBDTOZ010000861.1:0-2570 GCA_039932995.1 Acidobacteriota bacterium
GTTGGTCGCGAGATCGAGCGGTCGGGTGCGGAGTTGCTGCTCGTGTATTCGACGCAGTGGTTCTCGGTCATCGGGCATCTCTTTCAGGTCGATCCGAAGCCGTCCTGGACCCTGGTCGATGCGAATTGGTACGAACTCGGCGAGATCCCCTACGAGTTCCGCGTCGATGCCGAGTTCGGGAAGCTCTACGCGCGGTTGTGCAAGGAGCACGGGATGCAGGCCGCGACCGTGAACTATCACGGGTTTCCCGTCGATACCGGGACCGTGGTCGCGCTCAAGCTGCTCAATCCGAACAACGCCGTCCCGGCCTCGATGGTGTCGTGCAACATTTACGCGGAGCGCGAGGAGACACGCGCCCTCGGCTACGCCGCGCGCGCGGCCATCGAGGCGTACGGCAAGAAGACCATCGTGGTCATCGTCACCAATCTCTCCAACCGTTACGAAGTGGCGGAGATCGATCCCGCGCACGACCGGATCTCTTCGCAGAAAGACGACGAGTGGAACCGCAAGATCCTGGAGATGCTCGGGGAGGGGCGGCTCGAGGACGTGGCCCAGGTCGCCCGCGATTTTGCCCGCGAGGCCAATGCGGACATGGGCTTCAAGGCCATCTGGTGGCTCGGTGCCGTGCTGGGCGAGCACAACCGGTTCGACGGGAAAGTGTGGGATTACCAGCCGGTCTGGGGCACGGGCAACGCCATCGTCGAGCTGACGCCCAACGATCGCAAGCAAATCGACTGGGAGAAAGAGTTCGACGAGGGGCCGGTCCCGACGTTCGCCGGAGGCTCGGGGCTGGAGACGCACAACGTCATGGCCGAAGGACCGAACGTGCATCGCGCGAGCGAGATGTCTTCGCAGGAGGAGACGTCGCAGGCCACGCGGCCAGACGTGATCCGGACCGAGAAGGCTCCCAAGCCCGTGGGCCCGTATCCGCACGCACGCCGTGTCGGGAACATGCTCTTCCTCTCCGGCATCGGCCCGCGCAAGCCGGTCACGGGAGAGATCCCCGGACTGCTGCCGGACGGCACGCACGACATCGAAGTGCAGACGCGCGCCTGCATCGAGAACGTGAAGACCATTCTCGAAGAGTCAGGCAGCTCGCTCGAGAAAGTGTTCGACGTCACGGTCTACCTCACGGACATGAAGGGCGACTTTGCGCGTTTCAACACGGTCTACGGGGAGTACTTCGGAACCATCCAGCCGACACGCACGACCGTCGGCGTCGACTCCCTGCCCACTCCGATCGCCATCGAGTTGAAAGTGATCGCGGGCGGGTAGTCGTCGGGGGCCGGCACTATCCCCCGTACCCGGCGATCAAGCGTGCGGCAGCTTTGTCGTAGCCGAACTCCAGCGAACGTTCGTACGCTTCCTGGCGCAGGGTCTCCCGCTCGCGGGAGAGGAGCGTGGCCGCGGTGGCAGCCAGGGCCTCGGGGGTCGGCGCCGCGGCGATGCCTGAGGGCGGCAGGAGCGCGTGCACACCTTCCAGCGGATAGGACACCACCGGCACTCCGCAGGCCAGCGCTTCGAGGATGGCCCGATGTCCTTCGTCCGAACCGCGGGCGGTGAAGAGCAGCAGGCTCGATGCGCGGTAGTGCTCCGCGAGGTCGTCCTCGTGGTAGCCGGCCCAGATCAGGTCGGCCTGCAGGTCCAGCGCGCCGGCCAGTGCCTCCAGCGCGGGGCGATGCTCGCCGTGGCCGATGATCATCATGCGGCAAGGGGTGAGACGTCGCAGCGCCGCGAACGTCTGAAGGGCCTCTTCGAATCCGCGGCCGGCGGAGAGTTTGCCGATGACCGTGACCAGCGTTTCGTCCCCGAGGGCATAGAGGGGGCGGGCATCGGGTCCCTTCGGGGAGAACTGGCGGTGATCGAGAGGGGGTGGGGTGAAGATGGCGCCGCGCACGCGGTCGCGAAAGTCTGCATTGACGACGAAGCGGTGTTGCGTCGCGCCGAGGAGTGCGCGCGAGAGGGGATCGTTGCGCAGGACCCTTCGCGCATGAAAAGTGCGCGCGATTCGCATGGGGTGGTTGCGCGCCAGCAACCGCGCCAGCCAGTGGTCGTGCGTGAGATGCGCGTGGACGACGTCGAAGCCGTGGCGATGCACGAGGCGGTCGAGGGCTTGAACGGAATGAACGAAGGAGACCGGGTTCTGTGCCTTCCGAATGATTGGGTGGGCGAAGTCCAGATGTCCGATCTTCGCTTCCAGCTTGTAGCCACCGACATACGCATAGTGCGCGTCCACGCCGGCCTCCCGCAACGCCTCCACTTCGGCAAAGGCCGGGGCGGCGGCCCCGGTCCAGCGGTTTCCGGCAGCGAGGTGGAGGATTTTCATTGGTTGCGGTTGGCGGTTGGCGGTTGGCGGTGGAGGTTGGCGGTTGTCGGTTGGCGGTGGAGGTGGCGTTTCGTCAGACGAGGCGTTGTGAGTTGCGAGTGGACAGTTTTTAGTCTGACTTGACCGGAGGTCGTGCGCTTTCGCAGTTCGTTACAGGCTGGCGGAGGAATCAGCGTTGGAGTGCGACAGTTCGCCAACCGCCAACCGCCAACCGCCAACCGCCAACCGCCAACCGCCAACCGCC
>JBDTOZ010000862.1:0-4922 GCA_039932995.1 Acidobacteriota bacterium
TCGGTTTGACTTCGGAATTGAAAATCGGAAATGACGCGTGCGACTTAAACGCGGGCTTCATGGCTTGCGTCTTTTTCAATTTTCAATTTTCAATTTTCAATTTTTCTTCAAATCCGGATGCGGATTCCGCACGTTGCCGAGATACGTGGTGCGGGGGTTGGTCTGGAGCTCTTCGAGCATCGCGTAATGGTGGTGCTGGGCTTTGAGCTGGGCCACTTCGCTCTTGGGGTCGTTCTTGTCGCCGAAGACGATGGCCTGGGTGGGGCAGGCCTGCTGGCAGGCGGTGGTCACTTCGCCGTCGCGGACGCGGCGACCCTGCTTTTCGGCCTCGATCTTGGCGAGGTTGATGCGCTGCACGCAGTACGTGCACTTTTCCATGACCCCGCGGGTGCGGATGGTGACGTCGGGATTGCGCATCGGCTTGAGTGACGGCGTGTCGTAATCGGAGTAGCCGAAGAAGTTGAAGCGGCGCACCTTATAGGGACAGTTGTTCGAGCAGTACCGCGTGCCCACGCAGCGGTTGTAGGTCATGTCATTGAGGCCGTCTTCACTGTGGGAGGTGGCCTCGACCGGGCAGACCGGCTCACACGGCGCGTTCTCACACTGCATGCACGGCACGGGCTGGTGAAAGACTTCGGGGTTCTCGATGTCGCCGCGGTAATAGCGATCGATGCGCAGCCAGTGCAGCTCACGCTCGTGGACCACCTGCTCCTTGCCGACGATGGCGATGTTGTTCTCGGCCTGGCAGGCGATGACGCAGCCGTTGCAGCCCGTGCAGACCGAGGTATCGATGACCATGGCCCAGGCGTGCTTGTCCGAGTAATCCCACGGCTTGTACATCGACTCGGATTCGTGCTCACCCTCCGCCCCGGCGTCGTGATGCTCTTCGGCCGTGAACTTCGGGTTCTCGAGATAGCCCGCCAGCGACGTGCTGCGGATGATGCCGCGCTCGCCCACGTCCTTGGCGTCGATGGACTGGTGCTCCTGCGTGCAGGCCACCGGATAAATCCCGGAGGCCTCGTCGAGCGTGAGCTTGGCACCGGGTCCGCCGTGAAGAGCGTTGGCGAAGCGCAGCGGATACGTGTCGAAGCCCTTCCCCTTCTCCGTGGCGATGACGCCGCCCTTGCGCCGGCCATAGCCGTAAGAGACCGTGGCCACGCCTTCCGCGTGACCGGGCACGACCCAGATCGGGAGACTCATGCTCACGCCGCGATAGTCGAGCTTCGCGAAACGGGTGCGCTTGGCGTTGACGTGATCCTCGCGCTCCTCCGGGTCGTAACCGATTCCGGCCGCGGTTTTGGGACCGACGATGAGGACGTTGTCCCAGGTGATCTTGGTCTGCGGCTTCGGGAGCTCCTGCAGCCAGCCGTTGTTGGCGAACCGTCCGTCGTAGAGCGTCGGATCGGGTCGCAGCTCGAGCTCGATTTCGGTTGCTGGTTGCGGGTTGCTGGTTGTTTGCGGGACCGCGCCCGTGGCGGCGGTTACGCGGCTCGTCAGTGCGGTGTTGGGGACCACGCCGTCGTGGAGCCATTGCCGCCAGGTCTGTTCCGTCGCGCCGTTCTTGAACCAGTAGTCCCGCACGGTCTGATACGGAGTCTGGTCGAGTCCTCCGATGAGGGCTCCGAGCACTTCGTGCGCGTCACGACCGTTGTAGAGCGGGGCGATGAGCGGCTGGGCGATGGCGATGGTGCCGTCGTGCGCGCGAGCGTCGCCCCAGGTCTCGAGGTAGTGGGTGTCGGGGATGTGCCAGTGGCAGCGCAGCGACGTCTCGTCGTAGTAGAGCGAGTGATGTGCGCGGAACGGAACCTTGTCCAGGGCGCTGGTGAACGCGAGGTCGCTGGGCGCGTCGAAGACCGGATTGCCGCCGAGGATGATCAGCGCCTGCACGGCGCCCGAATTCATGTCGCGAACCAGCTCCGTCAACGACGCGAGCTGATTGGTCGGCATCACCTCGACCGGGTCGGTGACCAGGACGGTCGTGCCGAGGTTGCCGAGCTGCGCGTTGATGGCGTGCGCGAGCGCGTGGACCGCGGGCGGTTGTTCGTCGCCGGCGATGACGATGGAGGCTCCACGGTTGGACTGCAGGTCGGCGATGGCCTTCCCGAGGACCACGTTCGTGGAGTTGCCGGCCAGGATCTCGCGGGCCAGGGCCTCGATCTGCGAGGGCTTGACGGCCACGCGGTGATCGGCGACCGAGCCGGTGCTGGTCATGCCCCCTTCGACGGCGTAGAGGCGGTTCATCGCCTTCACGCCGTTGCGGATCTTGCGGCGGGACATGAAGTCGCGGGCATAGCGGAGATGCCCGGCGCCGGCACCGAGGAAGTCGGCGCCGAGGGAGACGACGATGTTGGCTTTGGTGAAGTCGTAGTGGGTGTGGAGGTAGGAGCCGAAGGCCAGGCGCGCGCCTTCGCGTACGTTGTCGCCGTTCACCGCTTCCCACTGATGCCACTTCATGCCCGGGTACTGCGCGAGCAGGGACTGGAGCTGCGCGCCGAGGGTCGGCGAGGTCAGGGTCTGGGTGAGGATGCGCAGGCCGGCGCCGTTGGTCTTCGCGGCGGTGACGATGGGCTGTAGTGCGCCCAGGAAGTCGCCCCAGGTGGCGGTGTCGCCGAGCCGGCGCACGACCTGGGAGCGGTCGGGATCGTAGAGGCCCAGGACGGAGGCCTGCATGAAGACGTCGGTGGCGCCGCCGCTGGAGGGATGGAGGGGATTGCCCTCGATCTTGGTGGGGCGATTCATGTGGCTCTCGACGAGGACGCCGGTGGCGTAGCCTCCGAGAGTCATGGCGCTGGCGAAGAACAGCGGGCGTCCGGGGACGAGGTTCTCGGGTTGATTGACGTACGGGACGATGGCGTCGATGGGCTGCTTGCAGGCGGCCAGGCCGGCCATGGCCACCGACGCGCCCATCAATTTCATGAAGTTGCGGCGGTCGACCCCTTTGTCCTCGGCGGTCTCCGCACCACGCCCCAGGGCCTGCGCCTGCTGGGGAAATTCTCCGTGCATGAAGTCATCGAAGACGTCGCTGCGCGACAGGTCCTCGAGACTGCGCCAGAACTCCTTGCCACGCAGGTCGCCCACGCGGGCCCGGAAGTCGGTGAAGCTGAGGGTCTTGTTTTCCATGTTGGTTGGCGGTTGGCGGTTGGCAGTTGGCGGAGGAAACGAACCCCCGCGAACTGGCCTGCCACGAACCCCTTAAGGCTGCCTAGTCGCTCATCGTTTTCGCGGCCGCGCGATCAGCGGTCTGGCGGTCCACCGCCAACCGATCACCGACGACCGCCCACTCATCTAGTAATGGCACGCCGAACAATGCGTCTTGCTCTTCACTCCGTAACGCTTCACCAGCTCCGGTCCCAGGACTTCCTGATTCCTGGCGACGTAGCTCATGTTGAAGACCTCTTCCCGCGGGCGGACGTACTTCTCCGGGTTGCGGTGGCAATTGAGGCACCACGACATGGTCAGCGGCGAGGCCTGGTAGACGAGGTTCATCTTGTCGATGGGCCCGTGGCAGGAGTAGCAGCCGACGCCTTTGGCGATGTGGATGTCATGTTTGAAATGGACGTAGTCGGGCAGGCGGTGGACGCGGCTCCAGACGATCGGCTTGCCGGTCTTGAAACTGGAGCGCACCGGCTCGAGGAGCGCGGCGGTCGTCCAGATCTGCGCATGGCAGTTCATGCAGGTGGACGTGGGGGGCAGGCCGGCGAAGCTGGAGGTCTCGACCGAGGTGTGACAGTAGCGGCAGTCGATGCCCAGACCGCCCACGTGATGCTGGTGGCTGAACGGCACCGGCTGTTCGCGGGCGATGCCCTGATTGGTGAAATAGGGAGAACGGACGATCCCGCCGATCACCCAGAGAACGAAACCGGCCACGAAGACCGCTCCGAAGATGGTGACGCGGGAAAGCGTGTTGGCACTGCGGTCGAAAATCTGCGCCATGTGAGGCTGCTACCGTCCGGTGTCGTGATTTCGAAAAGCGAAGTGAGGTGCAGAGTTGATGCCGCGGGATTCAAGGTTGATGCGCGAGTCGCGCGCAGATGCGCCACGGACGAAGGGCATCATATTCAAAATTGCGTGTGACGCAAGGTGGGGTGGCGGTTGGCCGTTGGCGGTTGGCCCGCACCCATCCGTTGCTGGTTGCTGGTTGCTGGTTTTCGGTGGTGCCTCGCCGGCTTGTGACACCGCATGCATCGGTTCATGGGCTCATAGGCTCATAGGCGCATAGGCTCATAGTCACTCCCGGAGCGCTATGAGACTGTGAGACTGTGAGACTGCTGTGAGCCCCCGCCAACCGCCAACCGTCAACCGCCAACCGGCCCCTCACATCCGCGACACTCCTCCCGACACCACCAACGCCATGACGCTGGCGCTGTCGGCTTCGAGGGGGCGGACGCGATCACGGGCCACGACGAGCAGGCAACCGTCCCAGGTGTAGGAAAAGGGGACGTAGACCGCTACGTCGCCGGGAAGGCCGAGGGCACCGAGGTCGTCGCGGGTGATGAAGCCGAAGGTGCGGATGTGGTCCGTCACGTCGACCGTGACCGGGCGATCGAAGCGGCGCTTGTTGCCGACGAACGCCTCCAGCAGGTCCTTGATGGCGGAATAGACGATGCGCACGATGGGCGCTCGGGTGAAGAGCTTCTCGGTCAGACCGAAGAACCGACGCCCTATGAAGTTCCCAGCCAGTGCGCCGATGAGGACGGTGGCCGCCAGCAGCACCGCGATCCCCAACCCTGGCGTCGTCAGCCGCAGCAGATGATCCAGGGAGAGAAAGGCCTGGACCAGGAGGTAGACCGTCACGGCGATCGGGACGACGATGACGAGGCCGCGCAGGAAGTTTTTCAGAAGCCAGTTCATGGTGGCAGGATAGCGCTCGGTTGGCGGTTGGCGGTTGGCGGTTGGCGGTTGGCGGTTGGCGGTTGGCGGTT
>JBDTOZ010000863.1:0-8036 GCA_039932995.1 Acidobacteriota bacterium
CCACAGAGGCGGCGGAGCGGCAACCAAGCGCCGTAGGCGGCGGAACGCCGGCGTCGCGCGATGAAAGACGGACGGCGCGAGAACCTACTCCAGCACCCGGCCCACCACGATCGTGACGTCGTCCGCGGCTTCCGAGCTGCCGCGGAAGGCGGCGACGTCGGCGAGGATGGCGTCGCGTAGTTGTTCGGCGGTTCCGCCGCCCTGCGTCCGGACCACGCTCGTGAGGCGGTCCAGTCCGTAGTCTTCGCCGGCGGCGCTGCGCGTCTCGTAGATGCCGTCGCTGTGCAGGACGAAGACGTCGTCGCGCGCGAAGTCGAGGGTGCGTTGCGGGATGTCGACCGGAAGGCGGACTCCGAGCGGCGGAGCGTAGAGGTCGATGGTCTCGACCGTGCCGTCCGCGTGGCGAAGGATCACCGGCGGATGGCCGGCGCTGGCAAGGATGGCCCGACGGGCGCGGCGATCGAGCAAGACCACCGAGACCGTGACCAGCATGCGCCGGCGGCTGGTCTGGGTGACCAGATCGTGGAGCCGTCGCAGCACGGCCGCGGGATCGTGCAGCGCATCGCGCAGCAGGGTGAAGCCGCTGCGCAGGCCGGCCAGCACGAGGCCGCTGGCCATCCCGTGCCCGGCCACATCGCCGCAGACCAGCGCCACGCGATCGTCCTCGACGAAGTAGTCGTAGTAGTCGCCCCCCACCTCGGTGGCGGGAATGGAGATGGCGCAGAGGTCCAGCCAGTCCAGCGAGGGGGCGCATTCGGGGAGCATGCTCAGTTGCAGCTCGCGGGCATAGTGGAGCTCGTCGCGCATCCGGATCTGCTCGCGTGCGTGGACGCGCCGCTCGCTCCATTCCGTGGCCACCTGTTTACGCAGGCGCCGCGAAAAGAACAGTTCGAGGCCGAGCGTCACGGCGTTGATGGCCAGGATGGAGACGTAGGTGCCCCGTTCTTTGCTGACGCTGGCAGGAGAGAGCAGCGCCACGACCAGGCCACCCGTGGCCAGCAGCGAATGAAGCAGCACGTGCTCGACGGCGCTCATGCGGAAGGCCAGCATCATCCAGGGCACCGTCGTGACCCAGGCCATCCAGTTGTTCTCGCCGAAAGTGAAGGCCAGAACGAACGCGAAGTGCACCGCCGTGCAGAAGATCACCAGGGCCGGGATTCGCCGGCGAATCCACTCCCGCGAGCGGCGATGCCAGAGCGCATAGAGGCCCAGACCGGAAAAGGCCAGATGCCCGCTTCCGATGAGCACGTCCACCATCGTGTTCCTGTGCTCGGTGACGATTTCCAGGAACGAGACGATGACGAAAAAGATCATGTGCACGATGAGCCAGACGAAGTTCCGGCGGTCGTACTTGCGCCGCACGGCCGCTTCGTCGCTCGTGCGCGCCAGGTCTTCGATGGTGGCCCAGGACAGATCCATGCGCGGTGCATGGTAGCCGACAGGGGACAGGGGGTGTTCCCGGCCGCGCGCATCTTGCTCGCGTTGGGGTGTCATTCCCGTTCGTTCACGTTCTACGAGTTGTGGAATGAGTGGCGCCTTCCTCCGCTACCCGTCGACCGCCCTCCGCCAACCGTACGCAAAGTCCCCGCGATGGTTTACCCTTCGCCCCGACTCTGATGGCCACCAGGAAATCTCGCAACAGCCAGCTCCCGTTCAACCCGCCCCCTCCCACCTTTCCCGACATCGAGTCGCAGCCGGTGGGGGAGTTCGCGCGCAAGGCGTACCTCGACTATTCGATGTACGTCATTCTGGACCGGGCCCTGCCGCATCTTGCAGACGGGCTCAAGCCGGTGCAGCGGCGCATCGTCTACGCGATGTCGGAGCTGGGCCTCGGGCCGAACTCGAAACCGAAAAAGTCCGCGCGTACGGTGGGTGACGTGATCGGCAAGTTTCATCCGCACGGCGACTCGGCCTGCTACGAGGCCATGGTGCTGATGGCCCAGCCGTTCTCGATGCGCTATCCGCTCATCGAAGGTCAGGGCAACTGGGGCGCTCCGGACGACCCGAAGAGCTTCGCGGCCATGCGGTACACCGAGGCCAAGATGGCCCGGTTCACCCAGTCGCTGCTCTCGGAGCTGGAGCAGGGAACGGTGGAGTGGGGGCAGAACTTCGATGGGACCATGAAGGAGCCCAAGCTCCTTCCGTCGCGGCTGCCCCACGTGCTGCTCAACGGCGCGTCGGGCATCGCCGTGGGCATGGCCACGGACATCCCGCCGCACAACGTGCGTGAAGTCGTGAACGCGTGCCTGGAGCTCCTCGACAACCCTGAGGCCACGCTGGCGCAGCTCACGAGGTACATCAAGGGTCCGGACTTTCCGACGGCCGGCGAGATCATCACGCCGCCCGCGGAGATCCGCGAGATGTACAAGACCGGCAACGGCGGCGTGCGGCAGCGTGCGAAATGGGAGATCGAGGAAGGCTCGGTGGTGATCACCGAGTTGCCGTATCAGGTTTCGGGCAGCAAGGTGCAGCAGCAGATCGCGGCCCAGATGACGGCCAAGAAGCTGCCCATGGTCGAAGACCTGCGCGATGAGTCGGATCAAGAGAGCCCCACCCGCCTGGTGATCGTGCCGCGCTCGAACCGGGTCGATCTCGACGAGTTGATGACGCACCTCTTCGCCACCACGGACTTGGAGCGCAGCTACCGCATCAACATGAACATGATCGGCCTGGACGGCCGGCCGCGCCTCTACAACCTGCGCGACCTGCTGGCGGAATGGCTGGAGTTCCGGATCGAGACCGTGCGGCGGCGCCTGCAGCACCGATACGATCAGGTCAACTCGCGCCTGCACCTCCTGGACGGATTGATGATCGCCTACCTCAACGTGGACGAGGTGATCCGGATCATCCGCCGCGAGGACGAGCCGAAGCCGGCTTTGATCAAACGCTTCAGCCTCTCGGAGATTCAGGCGGACTACATCCTGGAACTGCGCCTGCGCTATCTGAACCGGCTGGCGGAGATGGAGATCCGTGGCGAGCAGAAGAAGCTGCAGGAGGAGCGCGGGGAGTTGGAGAAGGTCCTGGGCTCGAAGCAGCGATTGCGCAAGCAGGTCCGCGATGAACTGGAGCGCGATGCCGAGGAGTTCGGCGACAAGCGGCGCTCTCCGATCGTGGAGCGTGGAGCGGCCCGCGCGCTCGATCCCACCGCGCTGATCCCCTCCGAGCAGGTCACGGTGGTGCTCTCCGAGCGCGGCTGGGTGCGCGCCGGCAAGGGCCACGATCTCGATCCAACCGCTCTCCAATACAAGTCGGGCGACGACTTTCTGCACGCCGCAAAAGGGAGGACGAATCAGCAGGTGGTCTTTCTCGATTCGACCGGCCGCACCTACGCGCTGCCGGCGCACGAGCTGCCCTCCGCCAAGGGACACGGTGAGCCGTTGACCTCGTCGCTGTCACCTCCCGGCGGAGCGACGTTCGTCGGCGTGATGATGGGCGATCCCGAAGACCTCTGGCTGCTGACCACCGATGACGGCTACGGCTTCGTGGCCCGGCTGGAAGACCTGATCACGGACCGCAAGGCGGGCAAGGCCATCGTGAACGTATCCGACCACGCCACCGTGCTCCGTCCTCAGCCCATTCACCACTACGAGACGGATCTCATCGCCGCGGCCTCGACCGAAGGGAAGCTCCTCGTCTTCGAAGCCGTCGAGCTGCCGCCGCTGGCAAGAGGGAAGGGAGTGCAGACCATCAAGCTGCATCGCACCCCGATCGCGCCGGAGAAGGTCGTCGGAACGGCGGTGGTGCCGAAGGGCGGCACGCTCATCGTGACCGCCGGCAAGCGGTTCACGAATCTGAAGGGGGGCGACCTCCAGGAGTACCTCGGCAAACGCGCCCAGCGAGGGCTCAAGCTCCCCCGCGGCTTCCAGACCGTGACCTCCATCCGCGCCTGGACCGAGAGGGATCGCGGACCGGACGTGGTGATGTGAGAGGAGAAGAGCCGTGGATCCCGCGCCGATGCGTGGGATCCACGGGTGAACTTCTCAGAGTGCCGAGATGACGATCTTGGTCACCCAGCCGGTGACGAGAATGATCGCCGGCACGGCAATCGCGGCGGCCGCGGAGGACACCTTCAGCACGTCGCGACACCCTGCATAGAGCAGGAGGCTCATGTAACACGCCGCGAAGAGTGCGACGACCGCGAGCACTCCGCCGTTGTTGAAACTGAGGAGGCCCGCGGCCACGTTGAGGATGGACATCGGCAGGAGCGCGGCTCCCGCGGCGAAGATGGCTCGGGAGGGATCGTTGCGTTTGGTCACCACCAACTGCAGTCCCATCAGGATGGCGATGACGCTGGCCACCGGAATCGCGGCCAGGAGCAGGACCTGCATCACCTCCTTGAACCCGATCGAGCCGAACCCGAAGAGGGTGGCCCGGGCGATGGTGCGGACGGCGATGAGCGACGAGACGATGAACAGAGCCGAGAACGCGATCCCCACGTCCATGGCCCGTGCGGGAGTGAAGGCGTCGTAAGCAGAGCCAATCGATCCGACCGGATCGGTGAGCAGCAATTTCACCGCGCGGGCGGCGTCCGTCGACGCGGCCACGGCGCGATCCGCGTTCAGTGGGGGTCGCACCTTCAGTGGCAGGTCGGTGCCGCATTGGGCGCAGGCAACGGCACCGCCATCCGTGGCGGTACCACAGCTTGAACAGAACATCTCAGCCTCCTCGCCGGCTTCTCCGGCGTTGTCGCGTTCGGCCTCAGGAGCCACCGCCGGCTAGTTGGCGGCGATTCCTTTGGGGAACTGCGTGAAGTTTCCGTCGGCGAAGACGATGTCGTCGGGATCGGGCGTAGCCAGTCCGGGCGTTCGCCTGTTGGGGCCGGCGGATCCCAGGAGGTAGCTCCTCCCACCGCCGCGGATCTGGAACACGAAGGGCGAAGACCAGGAGTCGAGGCGCGGGAGCGACTTGATGTAAGTGGGAGAGAGTGCCCCGGCCACCTGATCGAGGCTCACGATGCCGTCGCCGATGCCGTCGATCTGATAGGAGTTTGTGTCGGTGGCCCGAGCCTCCCAGGCGGTTGCGATGGTGCGCAGATCGGCCATCGTCTTTTTGACGGAGCCTGATTTGTCCTGCCAGACGAACTTCCCGGCTTTGTCGATGTAGCCGCTCTTGCCGCTCTCTTCCTGGACGTACGCGAGACCGTTGTTGAACATGGAGGCTTGTTCGTACTGGGGATTGATGATGAATTTACCGGTGGCGTCGACGTAGCCGCTACGGCTCCCGACACGGACCTCGCCGCGACCATCCGCAAAGCGGCCCGCGCCATCGAACTGTGGATTCACGACGAACTTGCCCTTCTTGTCCACATAGCCCCATTTGTCTCCGACGCGCACCGCGGCCATGCCTTCATGGAACTCGTCCGCATTGTCGAACTGAGGCGTGATGACGAACTTCCCTTCCTTGTCGACGTAACCGCCACGGTTGCCGCTGGCGACCACGGCCAGACCTTCGGAGAAGGACGTGGCGTAGTCGAACTGCGGGTTGACGACGATCTTGCCTTCCTTGTCCACATAGCCCCACCGCTCACCGACCTTCACCGCCGCCAGTCCTTCGGTGAATTTCCAACCGCCGTCGAACTGCGGATTGATCGCCAGTTGCCCCTTCTTGTCGACGTAGCCGAAACGGTCACCCACCAGCACGCCCGCGAGGCCGTCGGAAAAGACGTCGGCGTGGTCGAACTGCGGATTGATGGTGTACCCGCCCTTCTTGTCGATGTACCCCCACCGGTCTTTGACCTTGACCGCGGCCAGTTCTTCGGCGAACGGGGCGGCTTCATCGAACTGAGGGTTGATGACCAGTTGGCCCTTGGTATCGATGTAGCCCCAGCGATCGCTGACCTTCACCGCCGCCAGACCGTCGGAGAAACCGAGAGCGGCGTCGAAGGCGGCATTCACGATGATCTTGCCGGAGCTGTCGACGTAGCCCAGTTTCCCGTTGTCGGTGAACGGCCAGAGGTCGCTGTTGTCGGGGATGCCGGACGAGCTCTTGCCGCAGCCCAGCGCGAGAATCAGCACCAGCACGGCGGCGGGAAGCATTCGACTCTTATCCATGGGGACCCTCCTTTTTTGCCTCACAAATGAACGAACCGGATCGCAGCGAAAGCGCCCACTCGCAAGCCCGCGGCACCTTTTGCGAAGGTGTCGCCGGTACAGGAGACCTGCGTGAAATGGCTCTCGAAGGGGAGAGACACGGTCCCGGACTTCTTGGGCGGTGGCGGGCGCCGTCTGCTCGCTGGAAGGGCCAGCGTTTCCCCTTGGGGTACTGCCGAGGGTAAACTAGGGAGCATCGCACCATGCTCGAGCGCCTCCGAAACGCCATTCGCCCCGCTCTGGACGACAAACCGCTGGTCCGGAAGACGACCGAGGTGCGGATGGAAGTCGAGGATCCGCAAGCGGCGGTGGAGCGCGCGCATCAGTACGAGCCGGCCTTGATCATGCTCGAGGGAGACCTGCCAGGCCAGGTCTTCCGGCTGAAGTCCGGACGGCATGTGATCGGGCGGCGACCCGAGTGCGACATTCGCGTACGCGAGCGCGCCGTGAGCGGGATTCACGCGGAAGTGATCCGCGTGCGCGACACAGTGACGATCAACGACCTGGCCAGCACGAACGGCACGCTCCTCAACGGTCACCGCATCCGCACTCCCATGCCATTGATCCAGGGCAATCTGTTGAAGCTCGGCAACTGCGTGTTCAAGTATGTCGATTCACTGCTGGAAGTGGAGTTCACGGAAGGACTGCACGCGCGGGGGACCGTCGATCAGCTCACCGGAGCGTTCAACCAGTCCTACCTGGTGGTGAAGCTTGGATTCGCGATCGATACGGCCAGCGAGGGCCGGCCGGTGAGCATCGTGGCCTTCGACTTCGACAATTTCAAACAGGTCAACGACCAGTATGGCCACGCCGCGGGCGACTACGTCCTGCGGGCCAGCTCCGCGATGATCATGAACGAGCTCGTGAGGCCGGGCGACCTCTTCGCGCGGATGGGTGGGGAGGAGTTCGTGATCGTGCTGCAGGCCACGACGGTGGAGACCGCGTGCGAGATCGCCGAACGGCTCCGCCGCACGCTCGAGGAGCGGGCCTTCGTCTACGAAGGAAAGGAGATCCGGTTGACCTCGTCGTTCGGCGTCTGCTTCACCGCCACGGCCATCGAACAGCCGGAATTCATCCTGCTCCGCGCCGACGAGTTGCTCTACCGCTCGAAGCGTGAAGGCCGCAACCGCGTCAGCGTGTGACATTTCCGCGTCTTCCCCGTGTCTTCCCCGCGCCGGCCACGGGGGAGGGATAGACTGTGTGCATGAAGAAATCCCTGCTCCTCGCCGCCAGCAGCCTGCTCCTGTGCGCGACCCTCTTCGCGGCGGAGTTTCCCGCCGTCAACGCTCCGGCCCCGGACTTCCGCCTGACCAGCGATGAGGGGAAGCCTGCTTCGCTGAAGGACTTTCGCGGCAAGTGGGTCGTGCTCTACTTCTATCCGAAGGACTTCACCGGTGGCTGCACACTGGAGGCGAACAACTTCCAGCGCGACCTGGCCAAGTACGAGGCCAAGAACGCGGCCATCGTCGGCGTGAGCGTGGATACCGCCGACTCTCACAAACAGTTCTGCTCGAAAGAGGGGCTGAAGTTCCGGCTGCTCTCCGATCCGGATGCCACCGTGTCGACGGCCTACAACTCCCTCATGGAGTACAACGGAGCGAAGCTCTCCGCGCGCAACACGTTCCTCATCGATCCGGCGGGCAAACTGGTGCGCGTGTTCCAGGGCGTCAAGCCGGCCGGTCACAGCGACGAAGTACTGGCCGCCCTCGACGAACTGCAGAAAGCGAAGTAGGGCGCCCAAAGGAGCGCGGGCATCCTGCCGGTGATGGACTCCAGTCCGGTGGAGCGGTGGGCTATTGACGCGCGAAGGCGCGTCGAACAATCTAGCCCCGGGCTCGGCCCGGGGAAAACGAGATTCGATTCTCAACGCGGCCGCGAAGGCGGTCGCCACGATGTGTCGCCAACGTCGAGAACACTCCGCCGAACGTTGTGGCGGCCGCCTTCGCG
>JBDTOZ010000864.1:0-3280 GCA_039932995.1 Acidobacteriota bacterium
CGGCCATCTGATCGTCACCACCCCCTACGACTGGTCCCCCACCGCGACACCGGTGGAAGGCTGGCTGGGAGGCCACTCCCAACGCGGCGCGCACCGCGGCCAGTCCGAGCCCCTGCTGCGCGCACTCCTCGAGGAAGCCGGCCTCACCCTCATCGCCGAGGAGCCCCGCGTTCCATGGCGCGTCCGCCTGCACGAACGCAGCAGCATCGACTACGACGTGCACGTCGTGGTGGCGCGGCGCTAACGCAGCCCGAGGAAACTACTTTTCACCACAGAGCCACAGAGTACACAGAGAGCTCTCCGTGCTCTCTGTGCCTCTGTGGTGAAAGCCTTTGGGGGGAAGATCAATTGATCTTCACCAGCGAGCCCTTCACGGTGAGGATGCCGCTGGCTTCCACGTTGTGCATGCCGGAGGCGTTGCTCTTGATCATGGCGCCTTCGTTGGTCAGGTTGACGCTGGCCTTGTTGGTGACGTTCATGGCCTCGTTCTTCAGGTCGGTGGTGGCCTTGTTGGTGATGTTCATCCCCTGCGTGAGGAGGTCGCCCGTCGCCTTCGCGGTCAGCTTGCCGCTGGTTTCCAGGGTCATGTCGCCGGTGGACTTGAAGGTCACTTTTCCGGCCACGGTGATGCTCAGGTCTCCGTCGATCGTGAGCGTGTAGTTCTTGGTGACGCTGTGGACGAACTCGTCCTCGCTGGTGTGCGTCTCTTTCTTGGTGACCTTCAGGGTCCGTGTGCCGGCCACGTCGTGGGTCTCGTTGCCTTTGTCCACGTCGATGTCGCGGTCGCCTTCCTTGATCTGCAGTTTGTCCGTGCCCTTCTCCAGGGTCACCGTGCGCTTGTTGTAGATCTCGATGGTCTGATCGCCCTTGCCGTCGGCCTTGTTGGTTCCCACCTTGTGGGTCTCGTCGTTCTTCACGACGGTGTTGAGGTCTTTCTGCGCCTGCAGGAACACCTCCTCGGAATCCTTTTTGTCTTCGAACCGCAGCTCGTTGAAGCCGCCTCCTCCCTTGGAGACGTTGCTCTTGATCGTGCTCTTGGTCTGGTCCGTGGGCAGCGTGTAGGGGACGGTCTGTTCGGCGTTGTAGACCGAGCCGGTGATGAGAGGACGATCGGGATCGCCTTCCAGAAAACTGACCACCACCTCCTGGCCGATCCTCGGCAGAAACATCTGGCCCCAGGCCTTCCCCGCCCACCCGTGTGCCACGCGAATCCAGCACGAGCTGTTCTCGTCATTCTTTCCGAGCTGGTCCCAATGAAACTGCACCTTCACGCGCCCGTATTTGTCGGTCCAGATCTCCTCACCCGATTTCCCCACCACGATTGCGGTCTGCGTGCCCGGAATCACCGGCTTGCGCGTCGTGCGCGCAGGGCGATAGACGAGGTCCGCGGGAAAGGCCTCGAACGCATTCGCATAACCGTCGGCACTGGCATTGTGGGAGACGCGAGCCACGGCATAGTCGGCGTTCACGTCGTCGCGATAATGCTTGGCCAGCGTCGATTTCGCTCCTGGGTACCAGGCCCGGCAAAAGCTCGTGCCTCGCAGGGTTTTCTCCGGCGCCTCCCTCTCCTCCATGCGCAACTTGGCTTTGCCGTCGGCCGCGTCCTTTTTCGCAAAGCCGGCCGGATACTCATAGATGCGGCGCTTGGAGCCCTCGATGGCTTTGGTGCTGTCGGTCGATCCCATGAGGTCGGTCGAGGGCGTCTCGAAACCGAAATCATCGACGGCCGACTTGCCGGGGATGACCGTTTGCTCGAGTGTGCACGAGTTGACGATGTTCTGCTGTTCCCAGACGCCGTAGCTCGCGTAGTCGACCGTGGCCGCGCCCGGACAGGCCACAAACGCCGTGGCGTCGTCGGCCAGGACCAGGGTGTGTTTCCCGTCCGCGTGCTCGAAGAAGTAGAAGATACCCGCGTCTTCCAGCAGGCGGGACACGAAGGCAAACGCGGTCTCGTTGTACTGCACGCAGTACTCGAGGGCCGTGTACGTCCCGGTGGTGCTGTTCTTGAAGTCGGTGAACCCGAGCTCGGTGAAGAGGCCGGTGACGATGTCGATGACGCTCTTGTTCTGCCAGATCCGGCAGTCCGCACTCATGGTCATCAGCCAGAACCAGGGGTGCAGTTCGGCGAAGTAAGTGAAGAAGCGCGCGTCGGTGCCGGCCTGGACGAAGCGGCCCACGATGCCGTTGACGTAGCGCGTCGTAGAACCGTCCGCCAGAGCCATCTTCACAGTCGCGCTCTTGCCGACGATGGCCGCGAAGTCGAGAGCCTTGTCCTCCGACTGCATCTCCACGAAGAAGTGGAACAGTCCGGAGATCCGCTCCTCACCGTGGATGCTGCGGATGAGCAGTTTGTCCTCGCCGAGAGGCGTGGTGATGGAGAGGTATTGGTTGGCTTGGGTGAAGGCCATTGGGGGTTCCTCGCCGCCCGAGAATACAGCCTCGGAGGGATCCCCTCGTCGCCTTGAACGAAATCGATCATGACCGCCTCCGTCGCATCGGCGTCGATGATCGCCACTGCGCACATCCCACGATCGAGGAGTGATGGAGGTGGGTGCTTCCCTACCCCGGCGGCGTGTATTCACTAGAATCGCGCCATGCGACTCTTCCTTCAGGACGGCCCGGCGCGGTTACAGATCCTCTCGCCCAGTCACCTCCGCCAGTTCCGCGACGTGGCCGCGGCGCGCGAGTTCCTGCGGCCCCTGATCGCACAGGCCGGAAACCTGATCGCCGTGCGGCGCGAGCTCTCCCCGGCAATCGCTTCCAGCGAGGGCGAACTGCTCGACGAATTAGCCCGGCGCATCGCCCACGAAGGTCTCTACGTCGTCTCCTGCGCGGACACGTATCTGACGTCGATCCAGGGAACCCTCACCGAGGCGGCGGGCGCCGCCGGTGGTACGGCCGCCGCGGCTGCCGCAGCGGCGCAGACCACACCGCTGCAGGACGAGGAAGCGGCACAGGAAGAGCGAGAACAGGCCGCGCAAACAGAGGAGATGCACTTCATCGAGCTGGAGCTCCTCGACGACGCAGGCCTGCCGGTCGCGAACGAGGCCTACTTTGTCGAGCTCCCGGACGGCTCCACCAAATCGGGCCGCACGGATGACAAGGGCCGCGCGCGCGTCGAAGGTGTGGATCCGGGGACAGCCAAGATCTCGTTTCCCGACATGGATAAGAAGTCGTATTGAGGATTTCGGTTGGCGGTTGGCGGTTGGCGGTTGGCGCTAACTTTGAGAAGGAGGGGAGGGCGCTGCGGGGAGCCTCTGTGGAGCGGTGGACTTTAGTC
>JBDTOZ010000865.1:0-6394 GCA_039932995.1 Acidobacteriota bacterium
GCGGTGGACTTCAGTCCACCGGGCACTCGCGAGGAGTGAGCCGTGAGCCATGTGAGTTTTTCGCCACGCTCATGTCGAGAGCCGCGAAGGGCAGAGGGGCCGATCCTCGCGAGAGCGACGGTGGACTCGAGTCCGCCGCTCCACTGGAGTTTGGCCATTGGTCGCGGGAAGTGCGCCGGGCATGAAGCCGGCGCCGGGATTTGTCACACCTTTCGATCATTTTGCCGATCTCTTTGAGGGAGATTATGGAAAATCTCGCCATGCGGCACTCTCGTGAGATTGGGACGTTCCCAAGAGAGAGATGCGCACGTGTCCTGTGAACGTTTCGGCACCCTGACAAGGGCGGACGCCCGTCAGTCTTGAAAGAGGAGGCCGCATTGTTGGGTCGAACGATTCTGGCGTTGTTTGGATACTTGAAGCTGAGTGAGGCGGAACAGCAGCAGGTTCTCACGATCGCCCGTCGCTACACGTCGTCCTCCCCCATGGAGAGGCGGGATCTGCTATCCGGCCTTCGCGGAGAACTGAGCATGGACAGCTCCGGAACGGACAGTCCCTGTCCTTGTTGCGGGCGTCTCTGAATCCGGCCATCATCCGGCACTGTCTATCGATCGGCGACACGTCCGGCGGCGGCGAAGGTTCCTCCATTCCGGCGGTGAGCAGACACCAATACGAGTCCTGAGCCTCGATGCAACTCCTTCCAAAGTAGAGCCTTGCATTGAAATGGCCTCGCCGCTATATTTTGCGTTAATAACGCCGAAAAGGAGTTTCTTGCGATGAGTATCGGGACTCGTGTGCGAATGGGTGTCCTCGCTCTCCTTCTTCTTTCCACGTTCGCCGTCGCCCCGGGTAGCGATGCGGCGAAAAGCCCTTGCGACGAATGCGGCGCGACCTGCTGGATGGAATACCAGGCAGGCTGGGCCGACTGTAGTGGAGCTCCGGCGGGTTGCCTGAGGACCACTGTGTGTCCCTGATGCCCAACGCGCGTCTGCGCAACGCAGCCGCGCTCGTGGGGCTCATGGCGCTTTCCTACTTCACGAGTGCGGAGGTCCGTCCGGCCCGATCCAATGCGGTCATGGTCCGCGAGCCGGCGGCCTCGGTCATGGACGCGGGGCCGGTCTGGGTCAGTCAGGCCACCTGGGACGCCACGGAGGAACGGATCGTCATCGCCGATCCCGGCAGCGGGCGCATCTATCTCTATGACACCGAGGGCCGCATCCAGCGACGCATCGTCAATCCCGGCCGCGGGCCTCTCGAGTTCACGAAGCCGAACTATCCCGCACTCCGCGGCGGGCGCTATCTGATCGCCACGTCGCCCTATCGCTGGCTCTCGTTCGATCAGGATTTCCAGGCCCAGACAGCCTGGGAGCTGGACTGGGAAGAAGGGGTGGGCGCGGTCTCGCGCATGGATACCTTCGAATTCGATTTCAGCGACACGCACCTCTACACCATTGGGGCGACGATGAGCTTCAAGGGCCAGTGGTCGGGCAAGGGTGTTTATGCGGTGTCCCTGAAAGATCGAACGGTCCAGCAACTGTCGCGGTTTCCGAAAGACCCGGAAGAGACCAACTACTACAACGAGCCTCCCTTCAATCTCTCCTACTGCTCCGGAAAGGTGTGGCTCCTGGAAATGGCGCCGACGGTGTCCATCGTCGAAGCACGGGAAGGCGGGAAGCGGCTCCGCAGTTTCCCACCGGAGTTTCAACGCCGCGCGCCTCTCCCGCCACTTCTCGACGCGAGCTCGCTGGCCGCGCGGCGCGCCGCCCTTCGCAATGGCGCGGTGGCGGACGGACTGTTCTGCGCCGATGAGCGCTTCCTCCTGCTGCTGGCCCACAGGCCGGCGGCCCAGGGACGGCTGCAGTGGCTCGTCTATCCCATCGATCCCTCGCGCGACACGATGGGCCGGCCGATCGAACTGCCCACGTCGGCGGGGGAGATCGTCTTCGTGCCGGGACGAAAGCGCTGGGCGGTCCTGGAAAAAGGTCCGATGAAGTACGTCGGGGTCCAGCCGTTGACGCGGCTCATTTCCTTCTCCCGGCCGCCGCTTTCCACCGTCAGGGAGACGACGGCGCCATGAGAGCCAGGCCGCGGGTGTTGTGGCTCCTTGCGACGATCCACCTCCTCTCCTGCGGCCGCTTCACTCCGGACTCTCTTCATCCCGAGCCCGTGGCGCGGGTGCTCGCCGCCAAGCCCCATCGTCTGGCGGTCGTGTTCTGGCCGCAGTTTTCCGGCTGTGACTCGTGCGATCAGATGATCTCCGCGGTCATCGCGGAGTGGCAGGCCGTTCCGAACGCGGAGATGGCAGTGGTCTCGGTGATCCCTGCCGGAGGGCGCACTCCCGGACGCTGGCTCCCCGGGGCGGTGATCCGGCTCACGCCCGAAGATTACGCGCGGCGTGCGAAGGTGGCTCCGCTTCCACGCGTGGAGATCTGGAGCGCGGACAACGTCCTGCTGATGTCGCGCAGCGTTCCGAATTACGGCAGCCAGGCCGAGCTTTTGAACGAGGAGATGCTGGCCGCGCGCTCGTTCACCGCGCCGATCGTCGTCGCATCGCGAACGGGAGCCTCGCGATGACATTCGCGACGAGAGTAATGGTGAGGGCGAAGGTCACGGTGACGCTGACCCTGGTCTGCGCGCCGCTCTACGCCGGCGTGACGATCGTCGATTCCGCCGGACGTCCCATTGCCGGAGCGACGGTGACGATCCTGCTGGAATCGAAGAACCAGGCGGCCGAGGTCTTCGGGGATGAGCCGGTGGTTCATGTGACGAATGAGCGCGGCGCTCTTCCGTTCGACCTTCCCCGCATGGCCGGCGCGACTGTGGTCGTTGACGAGGAAGAGCATGCGCCGGCGGTGCTGGTGCTCGACGGAACGAAGCCGCCCGCAAGCATCACGCTGCAGCAGGGCCTGACTCTTCGCGGGCGAGTGGTGGGAGATGGCCGGACGCCACCCGGTCCCGGACGGGTTTGCGCGGTGCAGACGGTCTCGATCCGACAGAGTGGAGAGCGTTTCGAGGTTCGCCGGTGTGCCGCCATCGACGGGGATGGATCGTGGATCTTGCACGCGCTCTCCTCAGGCCCCCAAGGGCTGGAGATCGCGGTGCCCATCTATCTGCCGCTCTCCGCCGCGGTTTCCCTTTCGACGGAAACGGCGGAGACGTGGGAAGGGACTCTCGAGCCAGGCCTGCGCGCGGTGCTCAGCGTCGAAGACGCCTCGGGACGCGGCGTTGCCGGTGCCTCGGTCGCGTGCGATGGGGCGGTCCCCTCGGTCGCGGATGCTCACGGCAATCTCCGCGTGGCCTTGCCCGCGACGAGCGCGCGTTGCCGCGCCTTCACGGAGGACGGAGCGGAATCCGCGGCGTTGCAGGTCGCGGCTCCCTCGACCGAGCTCCAGACGCTTCATCTCAAACACCCGCGGGTCGTCACGGGAACGCTCGTGACGAACGATGGCAGCGATCCGGCCGCTCCCCATTTCATTCTGCTCGGGCGGATCGGCGACATCGGGCAGAGCGCGACGCCGGTCGACTCTCTGCCGGGCCGCCCGGGAGTGTTTCGCGTCCGGCTTCCGGATGACGGGGCCCATGCCATTCGCGTCGAAGTGCCGGGCATGCTGCCGTTGACGAGTGATTGGTTCACGCCGCCTGCGGGCGCAGGCACGACCGACCTCGGCGTGCTGCTCCTGCGTCGCGGCGCAGGCATTCAAGGACGCGTCGTGCATGCTTCCACGCAGGCCCCATTGGCCGGCGCGGTGGTCTCTCTCGAGGCTCAGGGGCGTGCGCGCATCGTCCTCGGCCGGCTCGGGAAAGCCTCCGCGGTCACCGGCAGCGACGGCGGGTTCACCGTGGCCGGGATGGCCATCGGCAGCTACCGGTTGCGCGTCGCCTGGGGTGATCTTCCGCCGACGGAAACGGCCATGGATCTTCGGGAGGAGCAACTCCTGCCGGTCGGGGCCCTGACTGTCCATCCCGGTGTCGCACTGGCCGGCCATGTCTATCGCCACGACCATCAGCCATTGAGCGCGGCGACGGTCGAACTGATTCCGTCCCGACTCTACGACACCGAACCGATCATGTCCGCGAGGACGACGCGCGAGGGCGGCTTCGGTCCGATCTCGGTCGCGCCGGGGCTCTATCGCCTGCTCGTGCGCGGAGACGGGCCCCTGCTGGATCAGGAGATCGAGATTCCGCCGGATGAAGAGTCGATGGACGTCGACCTCGACATCCGCACCACCCGCCTGAGTGGGATGTTGCGGGAGGAAGGCCTGCCCGTATCAGGCGGGGAGGTCCTGCTGCAGCGGTCGATCGATCTCCGCGGGAACGCCGGCGTGGCGGTGGCGCGGAATCCACGCGTGTCGAAGCAACTCTGGTCGGGACGATCCGAAGCACAGTTCACGGCCACGGTGAATGATGTCGGAGGCTTCAGCATCGAGGACGTTCCTGCGGGGCGGATGCGCCTCGAGTATTTCGGGCGCTCGGGCCAGCGCGTGAGACGCACGATCGATATCGGGGACGAGCCTGAGACGTCGGTGACCATCGCGCTCGACGGCTGGCGGCTGCAAGGGCATGTCCGTGATGCGCAGACCGAGACGGGACTGGCGGCGAAGGTGGAGCTCGTCGACCTCCAGGGGACGGAGATGTTCCAAGGCTTCAGCGGTCCGGCCGGCGCGTTCTCCGTCGATCGCGTGGCGCCGGGAGTGTATGACCTCGTGGTGTCGGCCGAGGGATACCGGACCAGCGATCCCTTACGCGTGGTGGTGGGGCAGGAAGCGCCCTCGCTGGTGCAGATCCGTCTGACGCGCGCGGAGGATGCGACGCTCGATCTGGTGGTGACCCGCGATCGCGACCTGCCCGCCGCCGGCGTCCCGATCTCGATCGTCGATGCGGTCGGGCGGCAGCTCCGCGCGTTCCCGACGATGGCCGACGGAACCTTGCATGCGGCCAACCTGCCTCCCGGAACGGTGTACCTCATCTGGGCGGATCCGTTGGCCGGTGTCGGAATGTCCGCGCCGCTGCAACTGCGATCCGGCCCGCAGGAAGTGAGCCTTCGTCTCGAGCCGGGGAAAGACCTGGTCATCCGTTGCGAGGGCCAGGACTGTTCGGGAGCGAGTGTCGGCTCGCTCGCGTTCACGAGCGAGCATGGGATCGATCTCGCGCCCTTCCTGTCCCGGATGGGTGCCGTCGTCTATTCGAATCGTGGCGCGGCGTATGTGGGCCGTCTGGCGCCCGGCAGGTATGGCGTGGACGCGAGCTCGGGCCCGTTCCATTTGACGCAACGTTTGGAGCTCTGCAGCGGCCCAGGTGAAGTGAGCCTGTTCCTGACGAAGCGGTGAGAGAGGACTTCAGATCATGAAGAAAGCCCTCGTCGTCGTGGGGTTGATCATCCTCGGCTTTCTCGGATATCGCTCCTTCCGTGGGCATGGACCGGAAGCGCAGTATCAACGTTTCGCGGAGGAGATTCTCCACCGCCGTTATGACGCTGCGGCGGGCATGTCCGAGGGGCTTTCCGCCGGCCAGCTTGCGGAGCAGGGAAGCCAGGAGCGGATCGGCGCCGGTCCGCCGATGTTTCAGACGCTTTTCCCATCGCGCTTCACGATCGACAGCCAGGAGACGGGTGCGGACGGCGCGGTGACGTTGCATGCCACACAGACCGTTCTCTTCAATCCCGAAGGGGTCGAGTCCGCGGTGCGTCCCGCGATGTTCGCCACGTTGAAGCAGGTGGTCACCATGCGGAAAGGCGACGGCGGCTGGCGCGTCGTGGCGTTCACGAATCGCTTCGAGAACATGGACACGCTGAGCGGCCGCTGAGTGGCCCGACGTTTTTTGCGGTGCTTCCGTTGATCTGCGGCGGATTCCTGGTGTGGATGGGTGTGCGATTGCTGTTCTGAGCTCTGCATGCCTGCGAAGACCAGCGCCGGAATCCTTCTCTATCGCCGCCGCGACGAGCTCGAGGTCTTCCTCGTCCATCCCGGAGGTCCCTTCTGGGCCAGGAAGGATCTCGGGGCATGGTCACTGCCGAAAGGCGAGCCCGCGGAAGGAGAGGATCCTCTGGCCGCGGCCGTGCGTGAGTTTGCCGAAGAGACCGGGTGCCGGCTCGTCGAGGGCGAGCTCCGCAGGCTGGAGCCGCTGCGACAGAAAAGCGGCAAGACCGTACACGCGTGGGCCCTCGAGGGCGATTGCGACGCGGCGGCCATTCGCAGCAATGTCTTCACGATGGAGTGGCCACCACGGTCGGGCCAGGTGCAGGAGTTCCCCGAAGTCGATCGCGCGGCCTGGTTCACCCTCGAAGAAGCGAGGCGACGCATTCTCAACGGACAGGAACCTTTCCTCGATCAACTGCTCGTCTTGCTCACGTGAAGCGCTGGAGCTCTGCGATCGTTTGGTTGCTGGTTGCTGGTTGCTG
>JBDTOZ010000866.1:0-3895 GCA_039932995.1 Acidobacteriota bacterium
CCGCCAACCGCCAACCGCCAACCGCCAACCGCCAACCGCCAACCGCCAACCGACTGTGGCTGCCCAACCACACCCGTGACCTTCCAAGGCGACAGAAGAGGCGGCTCCGGACAGCCGACGTTTGGCCGGTAACACGAGATAGGTCAGAGAGTTGACGATGGAATGGCCAGCTCGGGCGGCCGTGGCACCTGCCTCGCTGTAGTGGCGCGACAGTATGTTCGTCCAGCGAAAGACCATCAATACTGAAGTCAGCATCACCGGGATCGGCCTGCACTCCGGCATCTACACCACGGTCGAGTTGCAACCGGTGCCCGCGGGGAGCGGCGTGACCTTCGTTCGCGCCGATCTCGGCGGACTCCGCATCCCGGCTCTCCAGGCTTCCACCACGGCGCTCGATTACGCCACCACCGTCGGTCGAGACGACGTACAGGTCGGCACGGTGGAGCATCTCCTCTCGGCGATCATGGCTTGCGGCATCACGGACGTCGACATCGTCATCGACGGCCCGGAAGTCCCCATCATCGACGGCAGCGCTCTTCCCTTCATGCATCTCATCGATGCCGCGGGTGTCCGCGACCTGGACGCGGAGATCCGAGTCCTTCGCCTGCGCGAGCCGTTGGAGGTGGTGGAGGGCGACAAGAGCATCCGCATCGTTCCTTCCAAGAGCCTGGTCATCAAGTACAAGATCGACTTCGACCATCCGCTGATCGGCCGCGAGTCCTTTCACTTCGACTTCGGTCACGACAGCTTCCTGCGCAAGATCGCCCCGGCCCGCACCTTCGGCTTCATGCGCGACGTCGAGAAGCTCCGGGCGGCCGGTCTGGCCCGTGGCGGCTCGGTCGAGAACGCGGTGGTGTTGGACGATCGAGGCGTGGTCAACGGCCCGCTCCGTTTCAAGGACGAGTTCGTGCGGCACAAGATCCTCGATCTGACCGGCGACCTGGCCCTGATCGGCCGTCCGATCACGGGCGAGATCACGGCCTACCGGGGTGGACACGCTCTCCACTCCCGCTTCGTCGCCGCGATTCTTCGCGCCGCAGCGGAGCAGGAGGAGCGTCAGGACGCGGTGGTGCCTCAGCGTTACGAGCAGTTCGCTTAACGTTGCTGGTTGCTGGTTATCTGTGGCGGTTCGCTCGAGTCCCAGAGAACGGACATTTGGTCCTGTTTACCGCAGCCCAGCGCCCTGCGCCGGCGTTTGTGGTAAAAAAGCCACACCATGCGCTCGCGCCATTGCAACGCCGTGCGTCTGCTGTTCGTCGCGCTGGTTTCCTGCCTGTCCTGGTCACTCCAGGCGGCTTCCCCTCATTCGACCATCGAGCGGCTGGTGGCCACGGAGCAGTCGGGGAAAGTGACGGTCCGGTTCGAGCTTGCGAGCATCTTCGAGCAGGAAGAGATGGTCGAAGCCCTACGCAGCGGACTTCCGACGAGTTTCACCTACTCCATCGAGATCTATCGCGACCGCCCCAACTGGTTCGACGACACCATCGCCCGCTCGTTGATCGAAGTGATCTGTACCTACAACTCCGTGACGCGCGAGTATCTGCTCAACACACGACGTGACCGGAAACTGGTGCGCTCGGAGACGTTCACCGATCTGGCCCTCCTCCAACGTCACATGACCTCGGTCGACGAGCCGGAGCTGTTCGACATCGGCGACCGCAAACCCTACAAGCTGAAGGTGCGGGCCAAGGCGGACCTCATGCGGGGGTGGCTGATGTACGTGATCCCGTGGGAGGTCTCGACGAACTGGCGCGAGGCGAGGGTGAAGACGGCCGAAGGGTCGAGAGCGGGCCAGCGATGAGCGTGCGTGAGCTCCTGCTCCGGTATCGCAAGGACCCGCGGTTCATCGTCTCGGTGCCGCTGGTGATTCTGGCGGTGACGAGTCTCGTGTACTACGTCACCCAGCAGGCCAAGGAACTGACTCCGGAGGCGCTCAGCAGCCGGCTGCTCTTGTTCGTGCTGTGGAACATCAACCTGCTGCTGATCGTCGGCATCCTCTTCGTGCTGCTGCGTGGCGTGGTGAAACTGGTCCTGGAGCGCCAGCGGGGCATCATCGGCTCGCGTTTCCGGACCAAGCTGGTCGTGACCTACGTGGCCACCTCGCTGCTGCCGGTGGTGCTGCTGTTCGTCGTGGCCACGGATCTTCTGCGGGTCTCCATCGACCGCTGGTTTGCCACTCCGGTGGGGACGATTCTCGAGAACAGTGAGGCCATCGCGCAGATGGCGCAGGACCAGTCGGCGGACATCGCCGCCGGCGCCGCGCGGGAGATCGCCGCCAGCCCGGACGCCCGCGATCCTGCCCGCATCGACCGGATCCTGGGCCATGTCCGCCAGTTTCACGGCGTGGACATGGCCGCCGTCTACCGGGCCGGGATTCTGCTGAAAGCACAGGCGGATCCCCGTGCGCCCCTGCAGGAGGTGGCGGACCCTTCCCAGAGTTTTTTCCAGGACGTGGCGCGCAACGGCCGGGCCGTGAAGATCGACGTGGTGGCCAGTGGAAAGTGGATCCGGACCGCGATCCCGATTGCGGGCGGGGACGTGGCCGTGGCCGGAGTTTTCATCCCCGCCATCACCAGCCAGATGATCGACCGCTCGATCATCGCCTACCGCGATTTCCAGCAACTCCACTCGCAGAGGCAGACGCTCAAGGCCTCGCAGACGATGCTCTTCCTGGCCGTGACCCTGGCCATCCTGTTCGGGACTCTCTGGACGTCGATCTACGCGTCGCGGCGGATCACGATCCCGATCAAGGCGCTGGCCGAGGCCACGGCGCGGGTGGCCGAAGGAAAGTACGGGCACCGGGTGGAGGTGGCGGCCACGGACGAGGTGGGGAGGCTGATCTCCTCGTTCAACGACATGTCGGTGCAGATCGCCGACCAGCGGCAGCAACTGACGGAGACGAACCGCTTCATGACCACGGTGCTGGAGAGCGTCAGCACCGGGATCATCGCCTTCACCGACCAGTTGCAGGTGCTGTCCATCAACCGCGCGGCCCTGCACATGCTGCAACTGGGCGCGGTTGCGGAGGGATCGCGGCTTGCGGACGTCCTGCAGGGCGATCTGGAGCCGGTGGCCATCGCGCTGCAGGAAGTGACCAGCGGCCGGGCCCGGACGCGCGAGGTGGCGGTGATCGTCGGCAGT
Organism: Acidobacteriota bacterium; assembly: GCA_039932995.1. Lineage (GTDB taxonomy): Bacteria > Acidobacteriota > Thermoanaerobaculia > Gp7-AA8 > Gp7-AA8 > QHVT01. Next base: position 3,142 of record JBDTOZ010000866.1, read on the forward strand.
GAGCTGCACTACCTCGAGCTTTCCGCAGCCCGGCTGGGGAGTGGCGCAGGCTGGGTCCTGGCGCTCGAAAATTCGACCCAACTGGTGCAGGCGCAGAAGCTGGCGGCCTGGAACGAGGCCGCGCGACGCATCGCCCACGAGATCAAGAATCCGCTCACGCCCATCCAGCTCTCGGCCGAGCGGATCGCGCGCAAGTATGGTCGCGAAGAGCCGGGCATCCGGGAGGGCTGCCAGATCATCGTCGACGAAGTGGCCCACCTCAAACGCATGGTGGACGAGTTCGCACGCTTTGCGCGGATGCCGGCCGTGCACCTCCGGCATGCCCAGCTCGCCGAGATCCTGCAGCAGGCCGCGGGGTTGTATCGCGACGTGAAGCCGGACGTGACCATCACCGTGGACGTGGTGCCTGAGCTGGAGTTGTTGATGGATCCGGAGCAGATCCGGCGTGCCGTCGGCAACCTGCTCAAGAACGCCGTCGAGGCCACCGACGCAGGAGAGATCCGCGTCTCCGCCCGTCGTGCGCCGCACCGGGTGGTGATCGAAGTGGCCGACCCCGGCCGCGGGGTGGCGGATGCGGACAAGGACAAGCTCTTTCTTCCCTATTTCTCGACCAAGGGACGCGGTACCGGTCTCGGTCTGGCCATCGTCCACCGCATCGTGCGCGACCACGACGGCCAGATTCACGTGCATGACAATCAACCGAGGGGGACCAGGTTTGAGATCGAATTGCCGGCTTGAGCTCAGTCGTCGAGTC
>JBDTOZ010000867.1:0-2705 GCA_039932995.1 Acidobacteriota bacterium
TGCTCGAGCTCTTCCTTTGGAAAGCTGCGTGCTACTTTTTTGTGACGTAGACATGGATGGATGTCTTGCCTATATTCAGACGTGGGTTCGGTGGAGGTTGGCAGCTCTCTCCGAAGCGGATCTGACACAGTCGCGGGGCCTGCGAATCTCTCTCTCTCTCGATACACCCTTGGCTGACCACGGCGACCCACACGCCGTAAACGCGCGTCGATCTCTGCCGGACCCGACTTGGACTCGAGAAACATCCCCGGTGTGTCGGCACCGGGGACGCGGAGAGCCGAGGGGACCGGCCTACGGGCGGGGCGCCGTCGGCAGCGGCGGCGTGAGTCCGTCGCCGTTCGTCTGCACGCCCAGAATCGATTTGACGATCCGGACGAAGCGGGCCAGCGGACGCCGCTCCTCGCGGTTTCTGAGGACCGGATCCGCGGTGAGCGGAACTGCGGCGAGAGCGATGAGAAAGACAAGGGCGAGCGAGATTCTGCGCATGGTGACCCTCCGGTTGTACGGGGTGGGTCACTCTCGACGGCCAGTCTACATGTCCACCAACGGCATCGGCGGGACGAACGCGAAGGGACGCTGTCGCGTGATGCGGTCGAGGTAGCGAGCCGCATCCACGACGAGGTCCGCCGTCAGCATCTGGCGCTGCGCCGCCTCCCGAAGGTAGGCGAAGACCTGGGCTGTCAATCCATGGCGCCTGCTCGGCTCACGTTGTTCCAGAGCGACCGCGGCGGTAGCGAGCTCGCGGGCGAGCTCGAATGCCTCGTGATGGCGGCTGTCCAGGAGCAAGGCTTCGATCATGTCCAGACCAAAACGGATCGAGGAATCGCTGTCCCCGATCGTGATCATCGCGGTCCGTAACAAGTCGATGGCCGCATTGTAATCGCCGCGAATGACGTGCAATCTGCCCATCATCCACCGGGCGCACGCGACCTGCACGCTACGACCCAATGCCATATTCTCTTCGATGAGGAAAGCAATCGCCGGTTCGACATCGGCAGCGGCCTCACGCAACTCGACACGGGCCACCATGCAGTTGCTCAATGCGTTTAGATAGTCCTCGTGATCTGTCTTGGCCGTTTGTTCGAGAATGCCGTGGAACGTTTCAGATGCCGCGCGAATATCGCCAGAACGGAAGAAGAGGAAAGCACGCGTCGTGAGCACCGCCTGCATTCGAGCGGGATCGCGCCGCGAAAACACGGTCTCGGCCCGATCGAGCAGCGCCGCTGCCTCGTCCGGCCTCCAGATGTCTCGCTCGGCACAGAGCAGCGCCCGGGAGAGGAACACCGAGGCCTGGGCCAGCTCCGGATCGGACGTGGCCCGCGCCGCCTCTGCGGCACAGACCAAGGCTGCTTCCGTCTCGTCGTAGCGGCCCGCTTCGCGCAGGACCGCCGAGGAGAACTTCCAGGTTTCGAACCGCAGTTCCGCCACGTGGGGAACACGATCTGCCAATAGGTCCCCGATCCTCGTGGCCGCCTTCGCAAGATCGACCGCCAGCTCGAGATCGCGCAACCTCGCATCCACGCCCAGACGGAGAAGCCGCCGCGCGACCTCAGGACGCCGGTACTGCCGCTCCTTCACCTCTCTCCACCAGTTGCTGCGAGGAGTGGTCAGGAACCTGGTCACGACCTCCTCGACCTCCTCGACGGCTTCGGCGATCGGGCCCGGCGCCGCGGAGCGGAGACGGCGGAGGAGCGAGAGGCGGCGCGCGCAGGTTGCGCACTCGATGGAATGCCGCCGATCGTCTTCAGTTGCGTTGCCACGAACGAGGTCCGCCATCGCCTCGACGGACAGGCACGGCACCGGCCTCATTTGCGAGCACCGCCGGCCCGTTTCTTCGCCTGCTTCTTCCCCCTTTGCCGCGCAACCTGTTCCACTCGGGCTTTCTCCGTTCGCCTCCTCCGTAGCCGGTCGAGCGCTCCGCGGATGAAGGCGTAGTCCTCAACCGGCAGCGAGAGCAGCTCATCGACGAGGTAGCGCTGTTCGAGGCTGAGCTTTCGGAACCGGATCGACCGCGCCTCCACTTCGGCGCGAACCCGCAAGCCGAGATCGGCCACGGAGGTCTTCAGGGCCTTGGCCAGCGCCTTCGCATTCCGCGCCGTGACCTCGCGGGTCGTGCCGTCCTCCGCCTTCTGGACCGAGTTGCGGTGCATCCCGGCCCGTCTCCCCAGTTCGGCCTGCGTGAGGCCGCGCTGAATGCGAATCTTGCGTAAGGCCGGGAGCGATTCCGCCTCGGCGGCCTTCCCGGAGCGTTTGCCCGCTGCTTTGTCAGGCGTCGACGACGGTGTAGCCATGAAGGCGCCACTCTACCCGCGGCCACGAGGTCTCGCAAGAGTTCCTTTTTGCCGTCACGCACACATCGTGTTTGTCGGAAGCGCATCCGGCGCAGGCGACCGGTATGCATTCCCGTGCTGCACAACGTATTGCAAGATGGATGTGCATCCTGGTAGACTCTGCTCCCTTACGGAATCGAGGCATCGTGATGAAGCCCGCCACAGAGCCCAGCCTTACACCGGCACCGCCGCTCGGACAGGAGCAAATACCCCGGCTTCCCGCATGTCCGACAACAGGCGGGAAGCCGAGGCCGCGCGTAGCGCCGCTCGCCAGTGAGAGTGACCCCCACCCCGTGGTTCAGGTGGTGTGGGCGAGAGCGCACACAAGCCATTCTAAGCACAACCGCCCGGACGGGGGTGCTCGTGATTCCCGCA
>JBDTOZ010000868.1:0-5634 GCA_039932995.1 Acidobacteriota bacterium
GTGCTGGCCGTGCAGCGCCTGGCGATCGCGTTGACGCACGAGATCCTCGAACAGCAGGCGCCGCTCTATCTCCTCCGCCTCGCGGCATTCATCGTGATCATCGTGGCCATCGTCGACAAGAACCGCCGCTGACGTCGGGAGGACGGCGTCACGAGCGTCACCGCTTCAATCGATTTTCTTTCCGCCTACGTCGTCGATACGTCGTTGCGATATCGCGTGAGCAGCCAGACCACGAAGATCACGGCTCCCATCGCGACGTAGAACGTCCGCGCGATTCCGGTGAAACCGGCCAGCCATGGCAGCACGACCAGCGCCAACGCCACGACCAGCTCGATTCCGCCGTGAATCGCAAACGGGACGAGCTTCGCCGCTCCCAGCGGAAACGCGGTCACCAGGGTCAGGATGAGGTGAACCGCGGCCAGTCCGTAGGCAATCGTCGCCGGAAGTCCGTCCAGTCCCAAAACCGCCGGAGCAACCGCGAACAGAGCGACCGTCACGTAGTCGAGAATGCCGTGAAGTCGTGGTGTGAGCATTGTCATGGCCACTCCTTTTTCGCATCACAGTCTGACACGCGGCTTGGTCTGATGTCACTGGCAAGTCACGCCAGGCGGTCGAGCTGCGAAAACAGATCCCACTTGGGGAATCGTGCCGGCGATCAGCAATCCGCGCAGGCCAGCCGGAGCGTGAATGGAGCGGGCGAAGGTTCGCTCCGTGCGAGCTCAGATCACTTCCTTTTCCAGAACACCACATTTCCTTCCTGGTAGTCAGGACGAAAGTGACTCTGGAGATAGCTCCACACGAGCGGGGCGCGAACGGCATTCGGGACGTGGTCGACGGAGCCGTATTCAGGGAAGGGTGGGACGAGTGCGGCCACGACGTGCGGGTCTCGCTCGATTCTGCTGATGACCTCCCGTTGAACCTCTTCGCGCTCGTAGAACGCGACCTCGAGTTGCCGGACCGGGCAGTACCGATCGAAGAGAAAGTAGAGGAGACCGTGGTTCGTGAAATCAAAGAAGGTGTCGCCCGGCGGAAGGCGATCGAGGTAAGCGCCGGCAGCGCGAACCGTGACCACATCCTCCTCGAACCAGAACGCACCACCAGCCCGGGCCGGCACGCTCAATTCCCTGGAATCCTTCGGGTCGAGAGGCCAGTAGAGCTCGCGAGCCCGCGCCAGGACGCTCGGCTCGCTCGTATGCGAAGGGTCGAGAGGGCCATGGGCCCTGCGCAGCCACGCCGTCATCGCAAGGTGCGTCGTGGGCTGAGCGATGGCCAGCATGAGGACGACAGCGACCGGGAGCATCCATCGCCATCGCGCAGAGACATAGAGTGCCGCGCCGACGAGCAAGGCCGGGACGGCGGTCCGGAAAGGAAGATGCTGCCGTTCGGCGTAAGAAATCGCCACTACCACGATCCAGACGGACAGGGTGAGCAGAGCGTCGAAACGCGCGCGACGGCGCGGCAATGCCGGCGGGCGGGTCGTCAAGGCCACGGCCACGAACAACAAGGCACCGATCCAGACCAGGTACAGATAGGCTCCGCGGTCGAACATCGCGGCCAGGAGCTCGGGGACGTAATGAAATGTGGAGACGAAGATCGGCGGCACCTGGAAGGGTTTGAGAGCGTAGACCGGTCCGAGAGTGGCCATCTCGAAGAGACTGGTCCGGACGAAGGGAACGAAGATTCCCGTGATGACCATGGCCAGAACCGCGGGCACCGCCGCGGCAAGCAACCCCAGGCCAGCGAAGCGCCATCCTCGGCGGAGCCGAGTCGTGGCGAAGACGAGCGTGGCCAGGATGTACATGCCGTGATCGATGCTGGTCAGGCCCGTCACGATCGCGCCGGCACCCGCCCAAAAGAGGAGACGCGGATTTCGCCGGCGTACCGCGGCAACCATGAGGGCCAGCGATAGCAGGGCCGGCAACACGCGCGGACTGCCATCCGCCGTGCCGAGGGATGCGCCCAGAAAGAACACAGCGATTCCTGCCTCCGGCGACCCGGTTACCGCCGCGCCCAGGGCATAGCACGCAATCGAGTTCAGGGCCCCGATCGCGCCGCGCCCCCTCATCGACCGGCCGATCGTCTCGCCCCCCGTGCCGAGCAACAGCACATCGAGCAGACCATCCTGAACGAGGCCGTGCGCGGGAATGATGTCGCGATAAGGCGTCCGGCCGCGCAGCATCTCCGAGGCCGGCACCAAGTGATACGTCTCTTCGAAAAAACTGAAGCGCGGCTTGCCTTCCGCCCTGGTGAGGCTGGTCGCGACGACGTAGCTGGATACCGCGATCGGAAAACAGACGTACACGACCAGATGCCGGAGCCGACGTCGCACCACGGGGGTATTGCCGACCAGCGCCCGCAAGACGAACGGGGTCACGACCGCGACGGCCAACGGCATCCAACCGAAAAGTCGCTGCTCGTGCGGGACGAATCGTGTTTGAAACGCCAATGCCAGCGGTGACAGCGCGAAACAGAGGTGGGCCGGCAATGCCGAGCGGGGACGCATGAGAACGATGCCCAGCCGCACGGCCAGCACGAGGGCCAGGGCCAGAACGAACGACTTGGCGAAGGGGAGATCCGACAGATCGAGGATGGCCAGAAAGACGCCGGCCGTCGTGGGGAGGAGGATCCAGTCCCGCCGCGTGAAGCGCGCGGAGAGAGTGCGAAGCACGACACAAGTGGCGACCGCGATCGCCGTCGGAAGGGTGGTGAAGAGAAGATCGCGCTCGACAATCACGAGCCAGATCGGCACGAGCATGGCGAGGGCCGCCGTGTTGCGAGTCCAGGGGCGCGTCTCCGCGGCGGCCAGCCGGTCGATCAGCGGCCGCATCAGCAACGCGACGATAACCGGCAACGCGATCACGCCGGCGATGAAGAAGAACGGCGCCCGGGCGTCGAATCCGGCCGACGTTGCGAAGCCGGGCAACTGCCCGGCAGGCGCGGGCGTGGTCCAGCGCGGCAACAGGGCGATGGCAATCGCCAATCCCCACAAGGCTGCACACAACGACAGCAGTCGCTCACGCATCATGCGACGATCAACGACGTGGTCTCCGTCCCTCGAGGGGGCCCGTGACCGCAGTCACTCCGCCCCCGAACGAGGCGCCTTCGTTTTGTTTGCGGGTGGACTCATCTCACGAGGAGAGAATCATATGGCAGCACCAGCGATGGTGAGGTGGGCGGGTGAAACGCGCCTCGACCTGTCGCCAGGGAGTTTTGCTCCCACCATCGCGATGATCTGGTTGATGGTCAGCTTCGGGCCGGTCTTAGGCGGCCGCGATGGGCTGACCCGGCGGAAGGATGCCGATCGCGAATTGCCGCGTGTATCATGACGGCACTCAGCAACCGAAACATCAGCCCACCCCGGTCACACTCAAGGGAAATTCTGTCGAGGTGACGTATGACGGAACGAGACTCGGTGCCCCGGTATCTGATCCAGCTTCGGACCGCGGATGGTCGTTACGTTGGGGCAGCGCCGCCCCCTTACTTGGCGGGTGGAGATTGCGGGCTGGTTGCTCGCGAGCAGCCGCACGACGTCTTCGAGTGGTCCGAGGCGGGCGAGGCGCGGATCCGGCTGCGCGCCGTCAGCTCGGGGCGTTACGTCGCGGCGCATCCGACCGGCGGCGTCACGGCCAGCCACGACATGGATGGCCGTTCCGATCACTTCAACCTCGTGCGGCGTGACGATGGGATGGTCGCCTTCCGGCTCGCTGATGACGCGCACTACCTGACAGCGCCGCAGGGAACTGATGCGGCGATCGGCGTCAGCGCTGGTGAGCTGTCCGACGACGGCTGGTTCTCGGTCGAAGCGATCAACGTCGGGTCCACAGTCGGAAACTCGATCGGGTGCTCGCACCACGCCGGACGTCCGGACGAACCCGCACCAGCGTGGAAGAAGGTGGCTCACCGCGACGCGACCCTCTGGGGTGCTCACCTGCTGCGAACCGGACTGACGCCGCAGGCCACCCGGTTCATGAAGATGTGGGACGAGAGCCCGACCACGAAGTTCTCGAACAACATCCTCGACGGCCTCCACGACGCCGATTTCGAACATCCCTGGGTGGGCGTCGTGTTTCGCAACCATTTCTACGATCCCGACTCCCTGCGAAACTATTCGGGCTTCCCGGACACGGCCCTCACGGAAGGACGGCGCTACTTCAACCTGTCCGTTCACTACGGAATGCGCATCACGCAGTTGGGAAAGGACGCACCGCTCCATCTCTACGCGGCGGCGGGCTTCTACCTCGGCCTCGCTCTCCACTTTCTCACTGACATCATTCAACCGATGCATGCGGCCAACTTCGCCAACTTCGTCGGCGGGAGATACCCGATCTTTCACCCCTCGGACAAGCGGCATGAGGAGTTCGAGGTTCGTGCCGATGCAGTGGTCGAAGCCGGATACTTCAACGATTACCCGCCGCTGAAACCCGAGGATCTCGTGGTGACGGAGAAGCACGCCGGCGAGCTCCTTCACGGCGTCGCCCAAAGACAGAAGAAAGTGTTCATCGACTGGGTCAAGCCGTGGACCGACCAGAAGTTCACCCGCAGGGGCAACCAGGAATACTTCGACAACGTCTGGACCCTGCCTCAGGCGATGCCGGCCCTCGACCGATCGCTGAAGGGCGCACCGAAGGAGGTGGCCCGGTTCCTCAATTACTGGGCGACGTGTATCGAGCGGCCACTCCGCGCCGGTCACCGGCACTGGTACAAGATCCGCGACGCGAGAGGACGCGCCATCTGCCTGCGGGACGGTTGGTTCGGAGCCTGGGACGACGAGGGAGACAACGCTCTCTTCTTCCTCATGTTCAACTCCGATGGAACGTGCTCGCTCGCCTGCCGGGCCGAGATGCAAAACCTCTGGTGCATGGGCGGGAGCGGTGGGAACGCCTGGGTCGGTAAGGATCCGACGTCGCCTCCCCGGCCGGAGGCGCGGTTTCGGTTCGTGCCTCGAGGGCCCGCCGAGGCGGACGGCGACCGGATTTGGATCTTCGAGCCGACCACGTGGCATCCTCGTGGGGCGCCTGAGTGCCTGGGCGTCGTCCATGACGCCCATCTCAGGCGCTGGGCTCCCGAAGAAGAAGCGTCGCAGGTCTACCACCTCCAGCCCGTCTCGGAGATCGGCCGAGACTACGATGCAATCAGGGCGAAGTGGCCGTACTTCGGCGACTATCCCTGGTTTGGCGCGGCGGAGTAACCGTCCGACACGGTCACGGCAATGCGTCCGGGCCGGCTTCGGTACCGGCGGCTGGCATTGAGTCCTGACCGAAGAGGGTCTTTCCGTGCCGATCCCAATGGATCGTTGAGCATTCCGCCATGTCGTTCCGCTAAACGAGAAAGCGGAGTCGTAGAGCCGCGTTGCGATCCTTGTGATCAGCGGCATCCTCACCGTCGTGAACGAGAAAGACGCAACGGATGCCTCCGCTCGTTCCTCGCCCAGCCCGACCCCGGTCGAACGCGAAAACACCTGCAAGGCGACCGTGTCTCCGGCAGCGGCGCGCAGCAGTGACACCCGGAGTGGCCACCCAAACCACGAATTCAAATTGAGACTTAGGGATGGACCCAGTGGGTAAAGCGGGTGTTTTCAGGTATTTGATTTGGAGCGGGCGACCGGATTCGAACCGGCGACCAAGAGCTTGGGAA
>JBDTOZ010000869.1:0-7374 GCA_039932995.1 Acidobacteriota bacterium
ATCAATGCGCAATTGGATCGGCCGCCTTTGGCGTGGAGCGAAGCGCCTCTACCAGTTCCTGCTGCCCGTTCGCTTCAGCATGCTGGCGCTGGTCATCGTGGCCTTCGCCCTCCTGATTTCGGCGCAGGGCTACGACATCATCGCGAACCTTGCCGAAGACGATCCCACCGGCGCCGAGCCTTCGCATGATGCGCAGCGCCTGGGCTACGTCATCGGCGTGATCTTCCTCGCTCTGCAGGTCTGGTTCTGGTCACGGCAGCTCCTGCACATGAAGCCGGCCGAAGGCCGGCCGCGGGCGCACGAGTTTCCCTGGCTCACCTCCTGGCTGCCGCGCGTGCTCGGCGTGCTGGCCTTCGTCGTGGCCATCGCCTCGCTCTGGCGAGTGGGAATCAATTACGACGTGCCCGAGCCGGTGTCCGAGCTGAAGAAGCTGGGCGTGATCCTGGCCATCGCCATGATCGCGTTTCTCCTCTTCGTCATCCTGCGCCGGCGGAGGATGACCCAGCACTCGGTCGACGAGCTCGCCCCGACCGACCTCTCGCTGATGACCAAAATGCTGATGGGCCTCAGCATCGCCATGGCTCTGGCCTTCTTCACCTGGTCGACCTTCTTCGTGCAGAGCACCGTCCTCATCGGCTCGGCCACGGTGGTCCTGCTCGCGTTCGCGCTCAGCGTTCCGGTGGGCAGCGTCCTGGTGTGGTTGGGAACGCGCGGAGGCGTGCCGACGCTCACGTTGCTCCTGCTGTGGGCGGTGATCATCAGCCCGTTGACCGACAACCACGTAGTGGAGACGATCCCGGCCGACATCGCCCGTCCCGCCATCGGGCCGGCCTTCGACCGCTGGTTCGAGCGTCTCGACCGCGAGCATCCGACCGCGGACGGCGCGCATCCGGTGATTCTCGTGGCCACGGAAGGCGGCGGCATTCGCGCGGCGTACTGGACGGCCGCCGTGCTGACGTCTCTCACCGACACGATCCCCACCTTCCCGGACCACGTCTTCGCCGTGAGCGGCGTGTCGGGTGGGGCGCTGGGGTCGACGGTGTTCGGCGCGCTCCTGGTGCGTCATGCGGACACGACCACCCGGCTCGACGATTACACCCCTCAGGGCAATCACGAAGAGTTGACCCTGCGCTTCGCGGCCAAGCAGATGCTCTCGCACGATTCACTCTCGCCGACGCTGGCGGCCATGATGCAGCCCGACCTCGTGCAGCGTTTCGTCCCCGCGGCGATTTTCCCCGACCGCGCCCGCGCGCTGGAGGGTGGGTGGGAGCGGGGATGGCGCGAGGCCGTCGCGCGCCGCAATGGCCGTCCCGACGACACGTTCGCCGGAGGCTTCCTGGCCATGATGAAGGGCCACGAAGACCACCTCCCCTCGCTGTTCCTCAACGGGACGATCGTGGAGACGGGACAGCGGATCGTGGCCTCGAACCTCGACATCGACTATCACAGCGGTCCCTCTGAGGAGCTGGCGGAATCGATCGACCTCTTCGAGGCCATCGGTGGAGACTTGCGGGTGAGCACGGCCGCGGACAACAGCACGCGATTCACTTACGTTTCTCCCGCCGGCACGCTCATTCGCGGGACGAAAGGCAACGGCGGATCGCCACTCGACTGCCAGCCGGGCGCCCGTTGCGAGCACGTCGTCGACGGCGGCTACTTCGAGAACTCGGGCTCGGCCACCGTGTCAGACATTCTCTCGGTCCTCGGCCGCAGCAAATATGCGGGGCGCATCCGTCCTCACATCATCTTCATCCAGTTCCGCGATGCACAGCCGCCGGCCGTCGAGACCACTCGTTACGCCAACGAGGTCCTCTCTCCCGTCCGGGCCCTGATGTCCGTGCGCGGCGCCCACGCCGACCTTGCCACCGCCGTCTTGATGAATCAGGTCCTCGGCAACTACACCTCGTTCGAGCTCGTGCAGACCAACGTGGTGTTCCCCCTGGGCTGGCTGCTGGCCGACCGCACGCGCAATCTCATGGATCAGCAGATGGGCCCCGACAGCGACCAGAACGGCGCCAACGTCCGCCGCATCGCCGCCCTCCTTCGCCAACCGGTGGGCCGCGACCTCGTGCAGGAACTGGCTGCCCGCGGAGAACGCGCACCACGATTCCAGGAGTGAGGAAGAAGAGTTAGAACCCTCGATGCGAACGGACGCTCCGCGACTCCACAAGGACCGGCAAATCGCGTAAACTCCCTTCGGGCCCGCTTCCATGACAACCGAGACGACCAACCTCCGCAAGGAGGAACGCTTCCAAGTGCTCCAACCGATCGAGGGCACGTTCGGCAACGTCGAACTGACTCTGCTCAACCTCTCGCTCGGCGGAGCCCAGCTCCAGCATGCGTCGCCGTTGCGCATCGGCACCCGCGCGCGACTGACCTTTCGACGCGGCGACACCTCGGTCTCCATTCACGGCGTCGTCGTCTGGAGCCATTTCGCCCAGACGCCCGCCGGCCTGCTCTACAAGAGCGGAGTCGAGCTCGAAGGGGGCGACGTCCACTATGCCGCGGGCTTGGCGTCCATGCTCCGCTCCGGCGTGCTGGGCCGCGACACCGAATCGCTCGAGCGCAAACGCCTGCGCGAGATCGAGCGCGAGAAAGCCCGCGGCTCCTCGCCGAAGTTGCAGCCGATCGAAATCCCACCCACGTCGTAAATCTGTCGCGGCAGAGTTTTCGCGAGGACGCACCGACGGAGCGACCTTCGGATTGAGGATTGAGGATTGAGGATTGAGAGAAGCCGGGGCGAACGACGCTCGTCGTTCGCAGCATCCTCAATCCTCAATCCTCAATCCTCAATCCGTTGACGCCGTACGTGCCCAAGGCTATGCCAACCAGCGCTGACGGCCGTGCCGCCCTAGAAGCCGATGAAGGTTGGCTCCGGGTGCATCTCCACTCCGTAAGCCTCGCGCACCCGATCCTGGATCATCCTCACCAGCTCCACCACTTCCGCGGCCGTTCCTCCTCCGCGGTTGATGATGGCCAGGGAGTGTTTGCTGGAGAGACCGACCTTGCCGTGCGTGAAGCCTTTCGCAAAGCCGGCGTGCTCGATGAGCCAGGCCGCCGAGAGCTTCACCTCATCGCCGGAAGGATAGTGAGGCGCGTCCGGGACGCGCAGCGCAAAGGCTTCGTAATCCGCGGGAGAGAGCACGGGGTTCATGAAGAACGAGCCGTCGCTGCGCGTGTCGGGGTCCGACGGATCGAGGACCATCCCTTTGCGTTTGCGAATGGCAATCACCGCTCCACGCACGCCGCGAAGGTCGGACACCGGGACGGCGCGCTCCTGAAGGAACTGTTGGAGCTCCGGATAGCGGATCGTGGCGCTCCCGTCCCGCTTCAGGCGGAAGGTGACGGAGAGCACCACATAGCGGTCCCGCTCCAGGTTCTTGAACAGACTGGCGCGGTAGCCGAAGCGGCACTCCTCGTTCGTGAACCACACCACGCGCGAAGTGGTGCGATCGAGCGCCTCGACGCGCACGATGGTCTCGCTGACGTCCTGGCCATACGCACCGACGTTCTGGATCGGCGTGGCACCGGTGGAGCCGGGGATGCCGGAGAGGCACTCGATGCCCGCCCAGCCGCTCTTCACGGCCCTGGCCACGAACGGATCCCACGGCTCGCCGGCCGCGACCTTGACCATCACGTGGCCGGAGTCCTGGCTCTCCAGGACCACTCCGCGCAGATCCGCGTAAATGACCACTCCCGCGAAGCCGCTGTCGGCGATCAGGAGGTTGCTTCCCCCGCCGAGGATGAAGACTTCGCATGCGCGGGCCTGCGCCCACGCCAGCGCTTCGAGCACTTCATCAACCGTCGTCGCTCGAAAAAAGAAACGCGCCGGTCCACCAATGCCGATGGTGGTCAGCGGCGCGAGAGGAACATTGCTTTGCGGCTGCATCAGACTCCGGGCATGGCTTTCTTGAGCGGCTTGAGGAGGAGCAGCAACACGACGGCCATCACCAGCGCCATCGAAGCCAGGAGGATGAAGAAGTTGGCGTGGCTCCAGAGGTCCCAGAATCCGGCCACACCGGTGAGCTTGTTGCCGATGGCCGTGGCCGCGAACCACCCGCCCATCATCATGCCCCGCAGTCGAATGGGCGCCACTTTGGAGACCAGCGACAGGCCCATCGGACTGAGCATCAACTCGCCGAGGGAGAGGACGAAGTAGGCGATGATCAGCCACAGGGCCGAGACCCGCGTGGTGGAGGCCACGGAGATCTGCCCGCCGGCCTGCCCTTCGAAGCGGACGAAATCCCCGACGGGCACGACCTCGTTGGCGTTGTGCTGCACGCGCCAGCCTTCGGTCTTCTCGTCCAGTTTGACCGCCGGGGTGGTGATGCCGAGGTGCGTGCGCGCTTCGGGCGAGATCGCCACCCACGTCTCGGTGGGACTGGAGCGGACCACCTTGAACACCGGCTTCGTGAAGCCCCCTGAATTGGCCGCGAAATAGAGGATCACGAACGACAGGCCGGTGAGGATCATGCCGATCATCATCTTCACCGGCGTGGAAGGCTCGAGGTTGCGCTTATCCAGCCATCCCCAGAACAACGCCAGCGGGATGGAGAGAATCACGATGAACAGCGGGTTGATGGCATTCGAGAGAATGCCCGGCAAGGCCCGCGAGTGATCGGCGGCCCACCAGGTCAAGGAGATCGAGTTCTGGTGGAAGACCATCCAGAAGACGATGACGATGACGAAGATCACCACCAGGGCCAGAATGCGCTTCCACTCCGGCACGGCGTCCATGACCGCGGCCTCGGCGTTCACGGGAGGGAGGTCCTCGGTCACGGCCACAGCCTGATCGTTCGCGGCCAGGCCCTGGCTCTTCTTCCGGTCGGCATGGCGGACCCACTTCTGATTGAGTCCGAAGACGATCAGCGAGATCACCATGCCGATGGCGCCCATGAAGAAGGCAGGGTGAAAACCCCAGCGGGGCTGAATGAAGTTGGCCACCAGCGGCGCCAGCAGCGCCCCGACGTTGATGCCCATGTAGAAGATCAGGTAGGCCTTGTCCTTGAGATGACTGCCCTCCTGATAGAGGTTCCCCACCATCGAAGAAACGTTGGGTTTGAAGAAGCCGTTGCCGATCACCAGGAACGTGAGCGCGGCGTAACAGACGAAGAGGTTGTTCGGAATGGCCAGCAGCGCGTGGCCGATCATGAACGCCACGCCGCCGACCATGATGGCCTTGCGATAGCCGGTCAGCCGGTCCGCGATCAACCCGCCCAGCAGCGGCGTGAAGTAGATGAACATGTTGTACGTCGAGACCACCGACGCGGAGCGTGCGTTGGAGAACGCAAACCCCTGCGTGGCATCGCGCAGGTACAACGACAGCATCGCGTTCACGGTGTAGAAGCTGAAGCGCTCCCACATCTCCGTCCCGAACAGGACGTACAAGCCTCGGGGGTGTCTCCCGGTCATCGCAGTGGCCATTCCGTTCCCTTCCCGTGCTGCCTTGCTGCGCGGGACGATACAAGATCTCTACCGAAGGACGGCAGAGAAATCTGTCAGTGCGGAGTCTGCAGGTCCCAGTTTGCGGCCGGCAGGAGGCCGCTCGCACGCCGCACTCCTCCGCCGCCGAGCCGAAGTGACAAACCTGCTACCGCCACGCCTGGCCTGATTCCGGTTCACCGGCAACGCCCTTATGATGCGCACATGGCGAACGTCGAGAAACAATGGCTCGGTCATCCGCGCGGCCTGGCCACGCTCTTTTTCACGGAGATGTGGGAGCGCTTCAGCTACTACGGCATGCGCGCGATTCTCCTGCTCTACATGGTGGCTCCGGTTGCGAGCGGGGGCCTCGGCTTCGCCACCGAGAAAGGGACCTCGGTCTACGGCTGGTACACGATGGGCGTCTACGCCATGTCCATCCCCGGCGGTTGGCTGGCCGATCGTTTTCTCGGGCTTTATCGAAGCGTGCTGCTGGGCGGGATCATCATCGCCCTCGGCCACTTCTCCATGGTCTTTCGCTCGCAGGGGATGTTCTATCTCGGCCTTTGTCTGGTGGTCATCGGCACGGGCATGCTCAAGCCGAACGTCTCCTCGCTCGTGGGCACGCTCTACAACCGGGATGACGCGCGCCGCGACGCCGGCTTCTCCCTCTTTTACATGGGCATCAACGTCGGCGCGTTCATCGCCCCGCTGATCTGCGGTCCGCTGGCGCAGCGCATCGACTGGCATTGGGGCTTCGGCGCTGCCGGGATCGGCATGACCCTCGGGCTGATCCAGTATGTCCTCGGCAAGCGCTACCTCATCGGAGCGGACGCTCCACAGACCGACGCCTCCCGCGCCCGCGAGGAGCACGCGGCCGGCAAGGCCTATGAGCCGCTCACCAAGACCGACTGGAACCGCATCATGGTCATCTTCATCCTGTTCGTCTTCGCCACTCTGTTCTGGGCCGCCTTCGAACAGGCCGGATCGAGCCTCAACCTCTTCGCAGACCGGCTGACGAACCTGCACATGTTCGGCAGTGACGTGCCCTCGAGCACCTTCCAATCCATTCAGCCGCTGTTCGTGATCCTCCTCTCCCCGCTCTTCGGAATGCTGTGGCTGTGGATGGGGCGGAAGGAGCCCTCCAGCCCGGGCAAGTTCACGCTCGGACTGATCTTCGTCGGCATCGGCTTCCTCCTGCTCGTTCCGGCCTCGGGCATTGCCCAGTCCGGAACGAAGGTCAGCCCGTGGTGGCTGGTCGGGGTCTACTTCTTCCACACCGTGGGCGAGCTCTGTCTGAGTCCCGTCGGCCTGTCGATGGTCACCAAGCTGGCGCCGGAACGGGTGGTGGGCCTGATGATGGGAGTCTGGTTCCTGTCGATCTCCCTCGGAAACAAGCTCGGTGGCTACACGGCCGGCTTCTTCGAAAAGCTGCCGTTGCCGACGCTCTTCGGCGCCGTCGCCGCAACGACCATCGTGGCAGGACTGATCCTTGCGGCCCTGATCAAACCGATCCGCAGTCTCATGGGAGGCGTGCATTAGCCGGCACGGCCGAGCGCTCGTTGGCCTAGCCTAGCGTTGCTGGCCATGGCACCATGAACAGAGGGGGCTCCGGGCATCCTGCCCGGAGTGGACTCGAGTCCAGTGGAGCGGTGGACTTGAGTCCACCGGGCACTCGCGAGGAGTGAGCCGTGAGCCGTGTGAGTTTCTCGCCATGCTCGCGCTCGAGAGCCGCGAAGGGCAGAGGGGCCGACCTCGCGAGAGCGACGGTGGACTCAAGTCCACCGCTCCACTGGGAGTTTGGCCATTGGACGCGGGAAGTGCGCGGGCAGGATGCCCGCGCCCCCACATGTAAGGAAGCCGCCGGCTAGAACGCCCGGAACTGCGCGTCTTCCAGCGCGTCGGCCACGAACATGCGGGACTGGCCGGAGTTGGAGTAGGCCCAGTCGTGGC
>JBDTOZ010000870.1:0-3362 GCA_039932995.1 Acidobacteriota bacterium
CATTGGAGCGCCGGCGTCCTCGCCGGCTGGCCCGTGGGCGTCTCGCCCGCGAGTCCTTCTTGCGGGAGCGGTGATTGCTGCCCCTCGCACGCTTTCCCCCGCCCGCGGCGAGGACGCCGCACAGCCAGCCGGCGAGACGCCGGCGTTCCTTGGGTTGCGGGCGCAGTCCGCGCTTTGAGACCGTGAGCCTCGAAGACTCGAAGACTCGACGACTTCGACGGGCTAGGCCAGTGGCCGCTCGATCACGACTGACGCACTCTCGCCCGGCATGGCAATGGACGGCACACGCGCGTCGTAGTGCGAGAGTCCGTAGGCCACGGTGAGGTACTTGAGGTCCGCGGAGGTGAAGCCTTCGCGCTCGAGGTCGGGTGGTGCGGCGGCATCGACCACGTGCGGACTGTGCCGGAGCTTCGGTCCGGCCCGAAGACTGAGCTTGCGTCGCACGATGTCGATCTCGGCGCCACCACCCGTGAGCAGCAGCCGGTATCCATCCCAGGCTGCCGGCTTCGGATGTTTTTCCCACGTGCGATCGAACGCCAGCGCGTAGGCCTGGCAGATCTGCGAGACCACCCCGGCCACCGCGAACTCTCCCACGCGCGCGATGACCGCGTTCTCCTTCGCGCGCACCGCGGCAGGATCGTTCGTGTTGCCGAACATCACCAGCGCCTGATCCACGGCATCCGCCCCCGGGGCCAGACAGCTCGTGCCGAAAGAGGCCACCGAGCGATCTTCGCTTTCCACCCCATTGCCGTTGCCCGGATGCGCCGCGATCTGGAAGAACGACGCGCTGGTCGTCCCCGCCCCGACATCCACCGCTGCGTAGACACCCGGTTCGGTGTCGCCGGACTTGTAGGGCCAGAGCAGCGCCGCCTCCACCTCGGAGCGCACCCAGCGCCGCGCGTCGGTTGCGGGAACGCGGCGAACGAAGTCGTCCGCCTCGCTGACCAGCATCCACCCCTCCAGCACCGGGATGCCCAGCCGCAGATCGGGAGCGCCGGGCCGGGCCACGATGTGGGACGCGCGCCGGGCGATGTCCGCGAAATGACCACGGAGGTGGGACTGGTCGAGCTCACTCATCGGCACGCCGAGGGTGAAGGTCAGGTCCGGAGTCGTGCGGTCATGGCGCGCCACATGGTCAGCGGCCCGCTTCCCCTCCTGCAGCAAATAGGCAATGGTCAGCGTGGCCAGATCGTCGGCGCTGATGCCCTCTGCCAGCGGCGAGGCCAGTCCGTAGAACTCCTGGGCGGAGGCCATGCGCATCTTGATCGAGGCCCAGGTCTTCACCTCGCGAAGGGACTGGCGGGCCGCGGCCTCGATGCCGAACCAGAGGCGCCCGCCTTCGAGGCAGACCGCCGAGGGGATGCGAAAGTCGCGGGCGCGGCCGCGGCTCGACGACGGGAAGACGATGTGCGCACGCTCGCCATCCGGGCCGTACTCGCGCAGGACCATTTTCGAAGTGGCCGTCCCGTAGTCCAGTCCGAGGTGCAGACTGCGCCGGCTCTCCTTCGGCGCCACCGGAGCCGTGCCGGTCCGCTTGACGGTTTTTGCCACGGAGTTGCTGAGCTGATCGAGCTCCTGCAGCAGGTCGGAGATTCGCTTCATCCCCTCCCCCTCCCGACGAGCTCCGGCCTCACGTTGTGCATGGGTAGGAGGGCATATTAATACGCTGGGAGTGGCGGTGCGGGGCTGAGCGCCCTGATTCAACGATCGCAACCCTTGCTGAATCCCCCCTCGCATGCACGGCGAAAGAGCGTGGCGGCGCGATCGGGGTCGAAGGGGACGCCTTTCGCTTCGTCGTAGAGCAGCCCCAGTTCGTAGCAACCTTCGGCGTCGCCTCCTTCGCAGGCGCGGTCGTAGTAGGCCGAGGCCAGGACGAAGTTGTCGCGCGAGGCATGCACCTGGGCGACGTTGAAGCAGCCGAAGGCGTCTCCCTGATCGCAGCCCTGCTTGGAGACGCGCAGCCCGGCCGTTTCGTCGCGTGCCACGCCCCTGCCTGAAATCTGGAACGCCGCAAAGAGCACACAGGCGCGGCGACGCGCCTTCTCGCGGTTCTCATCATTCGGATCGGCCGTGGCCGCGCAGGTCGTGCGAAAGATCTCCGCCGCGCGAGCGTCGTCCCGGGTCACCCCGATGCCGTCACGGTAGGCGTCGCCGAGGTTCACGCAGCCGCGCAGGTTCGCCGCTTCGCACGAGGAGCCTTCGCATCCGCGACGATAGAGCTCCGCGGCGCGGGCCGCGGCGGCCAGGACGCCGCTGCCACGCTCGTAGAGAAAGCCCAGATCCGTGCACGCCATCGACACGCCGGCATCGCAGGCTTGTTCATACGCGGCAGCGGCCCGGGCCTGATTCGCCGACGCACCACGGCCGACATCGTGGAACACGCCCATGCTGTAGCAGCCGCGCCCATCCCCGAGGCTGCAGGCCCGCGTGTACAACTCCATGGCCCGGATCTCGTCGCGGGGAACGAGGATGGCCTCGGCGTACATGTACGCGAGATGCGCGCAGCCCGCGCCGCTCCCCAGATCGCACGCCTTGCGCAACATCGGCAGGGCCCGCTCTGACTTCTCCGTCATCAACGTGTACCCGCGTCCCGCGCACGCCTCCGCGGCACCCCGTTCACACGCATCGTCGAAAAGCGCTGGCGCGGCCTGCGCATCCTCGGAAAGCCAGGCCATGCGGAAACAGGCGTTGGCATTCCCTCCGGAACACGCAGCCTCGTAGAGCGGCGACTGGGCCGCGGGCCGGATCGTCTTCTCGAGGGTGGCCCCTTCTCTGCGGACCGTGATGCGCACCGCGGAGCAATCCCGGTTGAACGAAAGAGCATCGACCTCGCAGGCAAACTTGATGGAGTGCCCGTCGATCTGCAGCAGCACGTCCCCCTCGCGCAACCCGGCTTCCCCGGCCGGCCCTCCGGGCAAGACCTCCACGATCCGGGCGCCGCCTCCCCGTTGGAAGCCCGCTTCGATTCCCAACGCACCCTTGCCGCACGGCGGAGACTCCGTGCCACTGCCACAACGCAGCACGAGCAGGACCATCATCAGGATCGTGTTGGCGCGCATCGCTCGTCTCGAGGGTCGCCAAGAGTGTACCCGGAAGGGTGACCCGAGCCTCTCTTCCATTCGAGTCGTCGGGTCTTCGAGTCGTCGAGTCTTCGTGTCGTCAAGTCGTTCGTGTCTTCGTCTCACAGTCTCACAGTCTCACAGTCAGTCTCACAGGCTTTCGGCTGGGTCAGTTGCGCCCATGAGACGCAGAACCCGAGAGGCTTGGGCCCGAGGTCCCCATGAGACTCTGAGACTATGAACCTATGAGACTCGACGACTCGACGACTGGACGATCGAAGACTCGACGACTCGACGAGCGCT